>JBMTDQ010000032.1:0-21683 GCA_049432165.1 Ilumatobacteraceae bacterium | reverse complement strand
GGGCGATCGCTCAAGCCGCTCAACATGATTGGCGCATGGTTCTTGAGGCAGGCCATGCCGTCGGACAATTCTCCTCGCTCGAATGGGCTCACACAATCGATGTCCCAACCTCGGTCATCGTCACGCTCGACGACCCTGTTGTTCCGAAATCACGTCAGGTGAAGTTGTTTGATCTCATTCCTGATGCCGACGTCTTTCGCGTGAAAGGCGAACACGATGCGATCGTTGCGCAGGCGGACCATTTTGTCCCCACCTTGGTTCGAGCGATCGACAGCGTTGACCAACGCGCAAGCGCAGTGTCATGAGCCGGGTCACTGGTCCGTCGAGCACTAACTGGATAGGTCGCTCCGCCAGGGTTGCGCGACTCGGCGCAAAGGTGGGAGCAACGCACATTGGCACCGCTGCAAGAAAAGTGTTTGCCGATGCTGACAGGCGCTCGGAGCTCGATACCCGAAAGCAGATTGCGACCGCGCAACACGTCACCGAAGAACTCGGGCAGATGAAGGGCGCCCTCATGAAGCTTGGTCAAATGGCTTCTTACCTCGACGATGCCCTTCCCGAACCCCTTCGAGCGGCGCTAGCCACATTGCAGAACAACGCTCCGCCGATGAGCGGTGATCTCGCCAGTGGAGTGATTACCGAAGAACTTGGGTCACCGCCTTCAGAGTTGTTCGTTGAGTGGGACCCAACGCCGATTGCAGCTGCATCAATCGGACAGGTTCACCGGGCAATCATCGTCGATAGCGCCACCGGAAACGAGCGAGCCGTCGCAGTCAAAGTGCAGTACCCGGGTGTAGATACCGCAATCGCATCCGATTTAAAGAACGCCAACATCCTTGGCGCCATATTGAAACAAGGTTTCGGTGGTCTCGATCCATCCGAAATGGTGGAAGAGATCAAAGAACGCCTCACTGAAGAGCTCGACTACAGACGCGAAGCACAGAACCAGCAACGGTTTGCTGATTTCTATCGAGGACATCCCACTATCTCAGTTCCAGAAGTTGTTCCCGAGTTCTGCTCGAGCAGAGTTCTCACCACCGAACTCGTAAGCGGCCATACCTGGTCTGACGTACTGACGTGGGACCAAGATGAACGCAATGCCATTGCAGAAACCATGTTCCGATTTGTGTTCCGGAGCCTCTACACGATGCGCTCTTTCAATGGCGATCCTCATCCGGGGAACTACCTCTTCCACGGCGACGGAAAGGTGACCTTTCTCGACTTTGGTCTGGTCAAAGACTTTTCTGACGACGAGATGACAACATTCGAAACCATGGTGCGGCTCGCCGCAGTTGACCACGACATTCCAGGATTCAGATCGGTACTGGAACAAGCCGGAATGCTCAAGCGAGATGCACCAGTTGATACCTCTGATGTCGGAACCTATTTCTCGCGGTTCTACGAACCTGTTGCGGCCCGGCGAGAAATCACCTGGACACCCGAGTATGCGTCCGGGATCGTTCGTCACACCTTTGACCGAAGTAGCCCCATCTCTCAATACGCGACCGTTCCGCGAGCATTCGTTTTCATTCAGCGAATCAACCTTGGCCTCTACGCCCTACTTGGAGACCTCAACGCCACCGGCAACTACAGAGAAATCGCCGAGGAGCTATGGCCGTTCATGCAGTCATCACCAAGTACGGCAATGGGTGAAGCCGAGGCCGATTGGCTGAAAACACGGACCTCAGGAACAAAGTCGTAACGGCCGGCGGTACGGTCGAAGGTATGGTCTCATCGATTCGCACCGCTCTCGCTGCCTCACTTGCCACACTCGTGCTCGTGAGTTGCGGCGGCGACTCAACTCAAGAGCCAGTTGACGATGCTGACGTAACCGACGTCTCGCTTGAGCCACTCAACAACACCTCAACCACCGAGGTGGTGCAACTCAATCGACCCCCTCTCGTCGCTCCCTCAGTTATCCCGACCGAACTCATCATCACCGACATTGTCGAAGGAACTGGCCGAGCAGTCTCCGAAGGTGACACCGTCTGGGTTGATTACACCGGTGTGCGCTCTGAGGATGGACTCGAGTTCGACAACAGTTATCAACGCGGCGAACCCATTGCATTCACTGTCGGCATCGGATCGGTCATTGATGGGTGGGACAAAGGCCTGATCGGCGCAAAAGCCGGTGGCCAACGCCGACTCGATATCCCTGCCGACATGGCCTACGGCGACAATCCGCCCGGGGGTGTGATCGAGGCTGGTGATGCTCTGACCTTCATGCTCGAGGTCCGGGCGGTCGTCGCGACCTCGACGTCCGACGATATTCCTGAGATCGATACCGCCGCATATCCCCCAACAAACGAGTTACAGCTCACCGATCTCTCGATTGGTGACGGAGCCGTCGTTGAGGTCGGAGGGAGCGCAATTGTGCACCTGCTTATCGGAAGTGCAGAATCTGGAGAGATCCTGTTTGAAACGTGGTCTCAGGGGCAGCCAACGCTGATACAGGTTGTTGAGGGATATTCGATCCCGGGGCTGTTCGAGGGTCTTCAAGGTATGGCGGTCGGCGGAACCCGGGCAATGTCGGTTCCTGCTGAGCTCGCATTCGGGGATGAAGGCCTACCCGAACTTGACCTTGCCGGCGGCACGCCAATCCTCATCGTTGTCGAACTCGTTGGCACGTACTAGCCCGACCACCTCACGGCTCGTGCCGGTATCCGGGTAGATTCGACACGTCCACAAGAGCGCGGGCCGACCGCTCAGTGATCAGCAAGACAGAACGGAACCAACCATCATGACGACCGAACGACCGATGACATTGCCTGAGAAGATCTGGCATCGTCACCTCGTGACATCCACACCTGGCGAGGCCGACCTTCTTTATATCGACTTGCATCTCATCCATGAGGTGACAAGCCCGCAGGCATTCGATGGCCTTCGGATGACCGGACGCACGGTTCGCCGCCCGGAACTCACGGTCTCCACCGAGGACCACAATGTTCCGACCGAAAATATTGATCAGCCAATCGCTGATCCGATTTCTGCGAAGCAGGTCGAGACACTTCGAGTCAATACGCAAGAATTCGGAATCGTGAATTACCCAATGGGCAATTCCGATCAAGGAATCGTTCATGTGATCAGTCCGGAGCAGGGACGCACCCTTCCGGGGACAACAATTGTGTGTGGCGACAGCCATACCGCAACGCACGGTGCGTTTGGCGCTCTCGCATTCGGAATTGGAACCAGCGAAGTTGAGCATGTGCTCGCAACCCAGACCCTGCCACAAAGCCGTCCGAAGTGGATGTCGGTCAGCGTCGAGGGCGAGCTTCAACCGGGCGTCACCGCCAAAGATGTCGTTCTGGCCATCATTGGGACCATCGGCACCGGCGGCGGAATTGGCCATGTCATCGAATACCGGGGCTCCGCGATTACGTCCCTGTCGATGGAAGGCCGAATGACGGTCTGCAACATGTCAATCGAAGCGGGTGCCAAGGCAGGCCTTATCGCCCCAGATGAGACAACCTTCGAATATCTCAAAGGGCGTGATCATGCGCCATCAGGTGCCGACTGGGAGGCGGCTGTCGCCGACTGGGTAACTCTCGCAACCGATGAGGGTGCTGCGTGGGATAAGGAAGTGGTGATCGACGCTGCATCGATTCGTCCGCAGGTCACATGGGGTACAAATCCAGCACAGGTGACGTCAATTGATGGCAACGTCCCGTCTCCCGACGATTTCACCGACCCAACCACCCAAGAAACCGTCCGCCGGGCGCTCGACTACATGGGCCTTGAACCCGGAACAGCAATGCGCGATGTTCCGGTCGACACAGTGTTCATCGGATCATGCACCAACAGCCGAATTGAAGACCTTCGAGCCGCTGCTGCCGTACTTGAGGGCAGGACCGTCACTGTTCCTCGTGTGATGGTGGTGCCAGGCTCGCATCGCGTGAAAGCACAAGCGGAAGCCGAAGGACTCCACCGGGTCTTCACTGCCGCTGGGGCAGACTGGCGCGAACCAGGGTGTTCGATGTGCCTCGCAATGAACCCGGACAAACTTGCACCAGGTGAACGATCAGCAAGCACGTCAAACCGAAATTTCGAGGGCCGCCAAGGACGCGGTGGCCGCACACACCTCGTATCCCCTGCCGTTGCCGCCGCAACCGCTGTTGCAGGCCGATTTGCCCTTCCGGAGGA
This sequence comes from Ilumatobacteraceae bacterium, assembly GCA_049432165.1. Classification (GTDB taxonomy): domain Bacteria; phylum Actinomycetota; class Acidimicrobiia; order Acidimicrobiales; family Ilumatobacteraceae; genus Casp-actino5. The sequence continues at coordinate 17,543 of JBMTDQ010000032.1, read as the reverse complement.
TCTTTCATGAAAGCCGTTCACGTCATCACCGGAACTGGTGTTCCACTTCGTCGAAGCGACGTTGACACCGACCAGATCATTCCTGCTGAATGGTTAAAGAGGGTTGAGCGCACAGGTTTCGAGAAAGGACTCTTCTCGACCTGGCGTGACGATCCATCATTTGTATTGAACGATGAGCGGTTTGCCGGCGCAAACATTCTTATTGCAGGACCTTCATTCGGAGTTGGTTCGAGCCGAGAGCACGCAGTGTGGGCAATCCAACAGGCTGGTTTCGAAGCAGTGATCGCCCCAAGTTTCTCAGACATCTTCAGAAACAACTGCACGAAGAATGGGCTCGTTCCTGCTGTTCTACCGCTCGCTGAAGTCGAGGCAATTTGGGCAGCCATCGATGCCGATCCGTCGACCTCCATCGTCGTCGACATGGAGCGGCTTATCGTCGAGGTACCGGCTGCCGGAATCTCGTCCGCATTCCCAATCGACCAGCCAACCCAGCATCGATTCCTCGAAGGCCTCGACGACATTGGCATCACTCTTGGACATGCTGAAGCGATCGATTCCTACGAGGCGCAGCGCCCGGCTTGGCTAAAGGCCTAACACGTTAGAGCGCCGTCAACCGCGTATCCATCGGCACTCACGCCGGAAAATACGAGACCTGTAGGCATTTCTGAAACGGTGAGAGCCTCAATGACAACTGAACGCTCTGCGATCTCGAATTCTCCGACCCAGGAGCCCGTCGACGAAGAAAAGGCCAACATCGCTCCAGTGAGCCCTCCCACCGGCTGATCCGCATGTTCGACAAACCATCGGTCAGCTGTTCCCTCAAGGGTCGTGGGACACGTCTGATCTGTTGAAGTTCGTAGTCCGAGCCTTCGAACCAGTTGAACATCACTGCCATCAGACTTCACCAATCGAATGGATAGTTCGGTGTTGACATCGACCTGCGGCGTCGTTTCATCGAAGCTTGCAACACATTCGAACTCTCCGGAAACGTCGCGACCCTGATCATCGTTGCCAACAAATGACCCAGAGGCTCGGGCCTCGTCGATGTAGACGGTGACCGCCGCCTCAAACGAGATGTTTTTCGGGGATTGGTACGACAGTTGACCATCGATCGCCGTAAATCCATCCGGGATTGGCGCTACCGAGGCCAGCCTCAGAAACGACTCACCAGATGCAACGATCTCAAGCGGAAACCAACTTCCACCTTCACCAAGCGAGCACGTTGCAACCGGTGAAAAGATCCCGATAGCACCATCATTGGTGACAACCATTTGCTCGTCGAGGTTGAGATCCTCATTCGTCACCGACATCGATACCGCTTGAACTAGGCCGGCCGGCGCGATGATTTGCTGAACAGGTGCCTCCGTTGTTGCAGGTGACGTGACAACGACTTGCTCGACAACTGTCTCAGACTGTTCAGTTGAACACCCCGCCACCGCAAAAAGCGCAAGAACTCCGAAGAGCAAACGGTGTAGCACAACTCCACGTTAGGTGCTGTATGACTTGTGTGCTCGTCAGGAGCTACTCAGTTGCATCAGTCGTAACGTCAGCGTTAAACGAAGCAAGCTCCCGCAACCGGGTGTCATTTGAAAATACTTCGATCGGCTTATTCGTTGGCAGCCGCAACGTGCGCTGCAAGACGCGCATCTGCGTGTGTTGGTTGTACTCCACGAACGTAATTGCCCAGCCATCTCGGCCGGCACGAGCGGTTCTTCCCGACCGGTGCAGGTAATCCTTCGCGTCGCCAGCAGGGTCGTAATGGATGACTGCACCGATGTCGTCAATGTCAATGCCCCGAGCCGCAACGTCTGTCGCAACAAGCACATTCAACCGACCCTCTGCGAACCTCTGGAGAGCCCGTTCACGTGCCCCCTGGGAAAGATCGCCGTGAATCGCCGCCGCATTGACCCCATTGTCGACAAGGGCGCTCTCAACCTTGTCGCACAGTCGTTTCGTCTGGCAGAAGACCACGACCTTCGAAATTGATTCACTGATCGCACCCACAACTCGCGCTTTGTCCATGTGATGAACTGCGAGAAATAGGTGATGCATCGTTCCCACGGTGTCTGTAGCCGCATCGATTGCGACTTCAACCGGGTCCTTCAGGTAATGCCGGATGAGGTGCCCGACATCGCCATCGAGAGTCGCTGAAAACAGCATCGTCTGAGATCGGCCGGTGCAGTGCCTGAGAATCCATTCGACCTGTGGCGTAAACCCATCGTCGGCCATGCGATCGGCTTCATCAAGGCAGACAATTTGTACATCGCCAAGATCAACTTCGTCAGATTTGATGAGATCGATCAGGCGCAACGGAGTCGCAACAACAAGTTCGACCCCACCTTGCAACTCTCGCACTTGATGTTCTCGACTCGCCCCTCCGTACACCGGAGTGACGGTGATTCCCGCTGCGGCAGCAACCGGTTGTAGTACCTCCGCTACCTGAACCGCGAGCTCACGCGTTGGAACCAGCACCAAGCCCAGCGGGGCACTCGGTCCCGCAGACCCCTCAATTCTCGAGAGCATCGGGATCCCGAATGCGAGAGTCTTTCCTGATCCGGTTTTCGCTCGGCCACAGACGTCACGACCGCCCAGAGCAATCGGAATTGCCTCGATCTGAATTGCGAAGGGTTCTGCGAAACCTGCAGCGGCCAGCCCAACGTCGATGCGCTCGGGCACCCCCAGTTTCGAAAAACCAGTCGGGGGCTCAACCGCCGGCAGAGAATTTGCGGTCGTCAACTTTCCAGTTCGTTGCTCTTCATTCGATGTTTCAGTGCGACGTTGCGGTGCGGACCGTCGCCTATTGCGGTTTCCGCCGCCTCGACCGCGACCGCTGTGTTGCTCTGACATGATGTGTGCAGGCTACCGCCAGACCCTCTCGAGAAGTGGTTGACATTGCTCAGCGCTCCTTGGGGGGCTATCGTTAGCGACGTGGAAAACACCTTGCGCCCGCTTCTGCTCCTTATGTAGGGCGAGCGCGCTCCAAAACGACGTTCGCCCGCCCCCACCGCCCCGGTTTGGGGGCGATTTCATTTTTCATACGACATTCGACGATTTACCACTTGCAATAAGGAACACAAATGCCTCCAACACCTGTCACTCCGAAGAAGATGCCATTCGATCGCTACGAACCCTTCGTGCCAATTGTGCTCACCGACAGGACGTGGCCAAATAAGGTCATCGATAAGGCACCAATGTGGTGCTCAGTAGACCTTCGAGACGGGAACCAAGCGCTCATTGATCCAATGGATCCGGTGCGCAAATTGGCGATGTTTCGTGAACTCGTCAAGATGGGATTCACCGAAATTGAGATCGGGTTCCCCTCAGCGAGCCAACCTGACTTCGACTTCGCTCGTCAACTGGTAACCGATGATCTCATACCAGAAAATGTCTGGATCCAGGTGTTAGTTCAATGCCGTCCGGAATTGATCGCCCGCACCTACGAGGCGTTGCAAGGAGCGCCTCGCGCAATCGTTCACTTCTACAACTCAACCAATCCTCTGCAGCGCGACGTCGTCTTCAACCTTGACAAAGAGGGAATCAAACAGGTCGCAATTGATGGAGCAAATCTTTGCAAACAGCAAGAGGCCACTCTGTCTGGAACGCAGATTCGCTACGAATACTCACCAGAGAGTTTCACCCTCACCGAGCCCGAATACGCGATCGAGGTCTGCGAAGCGGTGATGGACGTGATCCAGCCCACCCCAGACAATCCGCTTATTCTCAACTTGCCAGCCACGGTTGAGTGCTATTCGCCAAACGTCTACGGCGACGTCATCGAGTGGTTCGGTCGCACCATTCGTGATCGTGACTCAGTCATTATCAGCCTCCACCCTCATAACGACCGTGGTTGCGCAGTCGCTGCCGCGGAGTTCGGTGTGATGGCCGGTGCTGATCGAGTTGAGGGAACGCTATTTGGTAACGGGGAACGAACCGGCAATGTTGACGTCATCAACCTTGCGATGAACCTGTTCGCGAACGGAGTTGATCCTGAACTCGATATCTCCGACATTGATGCCCTTCGTCGAACTGCCGAGTACTGCAATCGTCTGCCTGTTCACCCCCGGCATCCGTATGTCGGTGACCTCGTCTACACAGCGTTCTCCGGGTCGCACCAAGACGCAATTAAGAAAGGGTTCGAGCGCCTGCCCGAGAATTACGAGCGTTGGGGGGTTCCGTATCTTCCGATTGACCCGAAACACGTTGGACGCAGTTACGAGGCCGTCATCCGTGTGAACAGCCAATCAGGCAAGGGCGGCGTCGCTTATGTAATGAAGGAAGAGTACGGCTACGACCTTCCACGACGCCTACAGATCGAATTTTCCAAGACGATTCAGCACATCACAGAGGACTCAGGGACCGAAATCTCACCCGGGGTCATGTGGGATGCATTCAGCGCCGAATACCTGCCTGAGGAGCCTGCATTCAAACTTCGCAGCCACGAACTCCATACCGCAACAAACGATGGCAAGGGTCGCACAAAGCTCACTGCGCAGTTGTCCGTTGATGGTGAAGCAGTGACGATTGCTGGCGAGGGAGATGGCCCAATCGAAGCATTTGTTGCCGCATTGCGCAGCACATGGCCGATTGAATTCGATGTCCTTGACTACACCGAACATGCCATCGGCCGAGGGGCTGATGCTCAAGCCGTTGCGTATGTTGAAACAGCGTCAGATACATCGACTCGGTGGGGCCTCGGGACAGACCCGAACATCACGACCGCTTCGATGAAAGCGGTGCTTGCAGCATTCGAACGCCAACAACGCTGATCGCAAATCACTCCCACGAGTAGCATCGGCATCATGTTCGTCACAGTTGATCGCGAGTCATGTGCAGCAACTGGCGGCTGCGCTCAGCTCTGTCCGGATGTCTTCTCGATCGGAGCTGACGGCATCGTCGTGGTGACGCAGGCGTCACCAGATGAATCGCTTCAATCACTCGTACTTGATGCCGCCGACCTCTGCCCTACCGCAGCGATCTCTGTTGAGTCATAGAACGATGGGCTTCTTGCAGCGACTCGAACATGCATGGAATAGCAGTGGTTCAAACCTTTGCGTCGGGCTTGACCCGGATATCTCAAAGATGCCGGAACAATTCGCCTCGCAACCGAACGGAATTGCTGAATTCTGTATTGAGATCGTGGAGGCAACCGCTGATCTTGTCTGCGCATTCAAACCACAGATCGCCTATTTCGCAGCACAGCGAGCAGAGGCTCAACTTGAGAGAATCTGCAACCACATTCGTTCTCGCCATCCAGATGTCGTACTCATCCTTGATGCAAAACGTGGGGACATCGGCTCAACAGCGGCAAATTACGCAGTCGAGGCATTTGACCGCTTCGCGGCGGATGCCGTCACGGTAAACCCCTACCTTGGCACCGACTCGGTTGAACCATTCTTTTCCGCTGGCGGCGGCGTCATCGGACTCTGTCGCACGTCAAACCCAGGCGGAGACGACCTCCAGATGCTCAATGCCGGCGGAGCGCCGCTCTTTATACGAGTTGCAGAGATGATCTCTCAGCAGTGGACCCAACTTGGTGATTGCGGACTTGTCGTTGGAGCAACGTATCCCAACGAGTTGGCGCAAGTGAGAGCAGTCGTCGGTGATCTACCCATTCTTGTACCAGGAGTCGGAGCCCAAGGTGGCTCCGCTGACGAGGTGAAATCACATGGTTCTCGATCAGACGGTCATGGCCTTATTGTGAACTCATCACGAGCAGTCTTGTACGCAAGCCGTGGTGATGACTTTGCAGATGCTGCTCGAGCTGTTGCCGATGAAACTCGACGCAGTTGCTCGCCTTGAGCTCAGCCGTCGAGCGCAACAACGCTTGTGATGCCAGGCGATTGACGCAGAACGTCTAACACCTCGCTCGACACCACGGAGCTTGTTGCGATAAGCATCACAGCTGAATCCTGGCCATCTACTCTGCCGACATCCATATCAGCGATGTTGACCTCGGCATCGCCAAGCACCGTGCCGACGGTGCCGATGACACCGGGCCGATCGTCATTAGAAATCAGCAACATATGCGCCGCGGGCGGAACGTCAACTCCGTGACCGTCGATATGGACAACACGCTGTTGAGCACTGCGTCCGGTGAGCACGCCTGAAATCGTGTGCGATCCGCCAGAGACGGTCAACATATTGAGGTACTCGTCAGAGACCGAACGCTTGACCTCTTCAAGTTCGACTCCGGCTGCAGCGGCCAACTTCGGAGCATTCACAAAGCTCACCTGCTCCTCGGAGGTCCTCCCGAAGTAGCCCTTCATTACAGCGAGGCCGAGGATTCTGGTGTCGTGCACCGCGATATCACCCGCAACCTCAAATGTGATCGTTGAGGGCGAGTCAACGGAGAGTGACGAGAACAGACGTCCCAGACGCTCCGCCAAGCCGAGGTACGGCCGCAAGTTGTCGTCCGCTTCCGCAGCGTCGACATTCACTGCCCACGGAACAAATTCCCCCGCAAGGGCGAGCAACATCATGTCAGCAATAGCGTCGCCGGCCTTGTCCTGCGCTTCGCGGGTACTGGCTCCGAGATGAGGAGTGACAACGACCTGCGGCAGACCAAAGAGCGGGCTTTCTGTACATGGTTCAGAGTCGAACACATCGAGAGCTGCACCGGCAATCGTCCCTGAGGAGATACATGCTGCCAGGTCTTCCTCAACCACGATTCCACCGCGCGCCACATTGATGACACGAAGGGAGGGCTTCGCAGTTGCGAGCAGTTCTGCATTGATGAGACCAATAGTTTCCGGTGTCCGGGGCAGGTGGACGGTGAGAAAATCACTTGCCGCAACGAGCTCTTCGAGCGACAACAGTTCAACACCGATCTCCTTGGCGCGATCTTCCGACACGAACGGATCGAAAGCCACGATGCGCATCTGGAAGGCGCGGGCTCGATCTGCAACCAACTTGCCAATCCGACCAAGTCCGACAATACCGAGTGTTTTGTCGGCGAGTTCAACACCTTCCCACTTCGAACGTTCCCAACGCCCAGCGACGAGAGCCGAATGCGCCTGTGGAACATTTCGCGCTTGAGACAGCAACAGAGCCATCGTGTGTTCCGCCGCAGAAATGATGTTCGACTGCGGAGCATTGATCACCATCACCCCGGACTCTGTCGCTGCAGTCACGTCTACATTGTCAAGTCCGATACCCGCTCGTCCGACTGCAATAAGCGAATCAGCCTTCGCCAGCACATCTGCTGTTACCTGGGTTGCCGACCGGATGATGAGAGCGTGAGCTCCAGCAATTGCTGATTTCAGCTCCTCATCCGACAATCCCTCCTGGACATCTACGTCGTGACCGGCTGCGCGCAAACGGTCAAGCCCACCTGGGGCGATCGATTCAGTCACAAGAATGCGTGCCATAGATGGTCATCGTTACCCCGCAGATGTCTCTCATCCAACTGAAATCGGGAGTATGTACAAAGTGTCACACCCGGTCTACGCATGGGTGGCTGACCGCTCGGAATGACTACCGTTGGAATATGGCCTCAAATCTGAAGGAAGCGTCTTCCGACGATGTTGAGGTTCGCCTCCTCTCAACCCCTGAAGAGCTAGATGAGGCATCAGAGGTCCTCATGCAAGTTTGGGGCTCAAATACACCGATCGTGACTCGTGAAATGCTTCGAGCAGTACAACATTCCGGGGGATATATCTCCGGGGCATACGAACAGCGACGACTCGTTGGGGCATCATTTGGTTGGTTGGCTCGACACGATGACGAGCCCGCACTACACAGCCATGTCACCGGCTTACTGCCGGGAACTCGGCATTCTGGGCTTGGACGGAGGATGAAATTCCATCAGCGAGACTGGGCATCTACTCGCAGTATCTGCTGGATCACTTGGACCTTCGATCCCCTGGTTCGAACGAACGCATGGTTCAACATTGGGGTCCTCGGTGGCCAAATTGCCGAGTATCTCCCGAATTTTTATGGCCAGATGACCGACGCAATCAACGCGAACGATGAAAGCGACCGAGTCCTCGTTGCCTGGCGGGTCGATGATCCGCCTTCACTACCGAAGACAGATCCGAGTACCCGAAAAGAAATTGCAACGCCTGATGACATCGTCTCGTTGCGTAAAACAGACCCGCACGCAACCCTACGTTGGCGTCACGAAGTGAGGTCGGCACTCAGCGGGGCACTCGCTGACGGGTACGTCGTCGTTGGCTTTACCAAAGACGGGTCATACCAACTTGAGAGGCCATCATGAAACTCACCCAACTAGAACTGCGACGAATCCATCTCGAACTCGTCACTCCATTTCGAACAAGTTTCGGTGAACAGACTGCACGGGAGATTTTGCTGATTGGAGCCACGACTGACGATGGAACAGTCGGTTGGGGCGAATGCGTTGCCATGAGCGAACCGCTGTACTCACCTGAGTTCGTGTCGGGTGTTGAGACGGTGATTTCTGAGTTCCTCGCTCCGCGCCTCACCCAACACGGTGACTTCAGTGCCGCAGATGTGGCTCATATTCTCAAGCCGGTCAAAGGCCATCAGATGGCTAAAGCGGCACTCGAAATGGCTGCCCTCGATGCCGAACTCCGTTCACAAGGAATCAATCTTCACACGAGGTTTGGGGGCTCACGAGCCAGTGTCCCGAGCGGGGTGTCGGTCGGTATTTTTTCATCAATTGACGCTCTTCTCACCGCAGTACAGGGCTACGTCGACGATGGCTACGCGCGAATCAAACTGAAGATTGAGCCCGGGTGGGACCTAGAACCAGTCCGACTCGTCCGCGACCTCATCGGGCCCGATATGGGTTTGCAAGTCGATGCGAATACGGCCTACACCCGCCACGACATTGATCACCTTCGACAACTCGATGAGTATGACCTACTCCTCATTGAACAACCCCTTGATACTGACGATCTTCTTGGCCATCGTGACCTTGCCCGAGCGATTGAGACCCCTATCTGCCTCGATGAGTCGATCGAGTCGCTCACTCAGGCTGAGGATGCGATCGCAATAGGGGCAGCGGAAATCATCAACATCAAACCGGGCCGAGTCGGTGGCTACCTCGAGGCAGTTCGGATTCACGACCTTTGCGTTGCCCATGACATTCCCGTGTGGTGTGGAGGGATGCTTGAGACCGGAATTGGTCGTGCCGCAAACTGTGCCCTCGCGGCTCTTGACGGTTTCGTGCTGCCCGGCGATATCTCCGCATCACGCCGCTTCTACTCTCGCGACATCGTTCAAGACCCAATTGAAGTTGTTAATGGTGAGGTGGAGGTACCAAGTGCTCCAGGACTCGGATATGACCTTGACATCGACTTCCTGGAGTCAATCACAACATCGGTGCACCGTCTCTCGTTGTGACCAGGCCAGAACTATTCTCACAACGTGAGTTTTGCCTTCCTGTCACCAGAGTGGATTGAGGCCGCGAGAGAAATCCGCGAGCGGTATTCATCTCAAACAGCCCCGATTGAGGTTGCGGTACGTGTCAACCAAGTGGTGACCGACGTTCCGTTTGGAGATGGTGAACTTCATGCCCATATCGATACATCGAGTGGGGATGTCGATCTTGAACTTGGCCACCTTGATGAACCGGATGCAACCATCACGTTGAGCTATGAAACCGCGCGAGCGCTTCTCGTTGAACGAGATCCAGCAAAAGTGATGCAGGCTTTCATGTCTGGCGGAATCCAAGTTGACGGAGATCTCATGAAGGTCATGGCGATGCAGGCCTCAACCCCGCAAGACGATCTTGCCCTCCAGGTTGCGGAAGAAATCCTCGCAATTACTGATCTCGACTAACCGATCCTCGAGCATTCTCGACACCGTCAGGCTGCGACAACGTCAACCTGTGTGCCGTTTGGAAACTCGTCTCCCGGGGAAGGAGTTTCTCCGTCAATGGTGATCTCTTCGACGTTGCCATCTGCAGCGCCCAATACAAGCTCGACTGTGAACCCGGCGTCGGTCAAGAGTTGTTGAACGTCTTCAAAACTTGAGTTGCGAGGAACTGAAGGAAAGGAAATGAGATTGGGTCCCAATGACACTGAAACCTCAATTTCCCCGCCCCGATCTAGAAGTTCGCCTGGTTGAGGTGACTGAGACAGGATGAGCCCGGTTTCGGTCTCATCGTCGTAAACCTCTTCGACCTCGACGATGCGTAAACCGGTGCCGACAAGTTGAGCCCTGGCGACTCCAACGATGAGTCCAACGATGTTTGGCACTTCGCGCGGCGCTGGGCCACCCGATAAGACCAGCCGAACAAGGGTCCCTGGTTCAACTGAATCTCCGGCTTGAATTGCAGGGTCATCAGGGATTTCCCAACTGATGACCTCGCCAATGTCAATGACCTCGTTGTAGACAATTTCCGTGAACGGCTGGAAGCCAGCGTTGTCAAGAAGATCAAGGGCGTCGGTGCCCTGCATCGCAGTGACCTCTGGAAGCTCCCTCAACACTGGCCCTTCACTTACCACGAGTGTGAACATGCCGCCTTCTCGCAGTTGCTCGCCACTCGCTGGACTCGTGCGGATCACAGCCCCAACGACGGGGTACTCATCTGATCGCTCTGAGGTAACCGTCACCTGCCATTCGAATGGGGTAACGATGTTCATCGCTTCGGCCTCTGCGATCCCTGACAGTGCAGGTACGTCGTAGATCGGAGTTGCGAGCAATATTCGTGCTCCAAGGAGCGCAACAGCAACAGCGATGACTGCCGCAACGGGCACTAACCACCGCGGACGTGATGCTGGCTGCACATCTGATTGCGTTGTTGCAGTTATCTGTTCGGCAGCCACCGAAGGCTGATCTTTGCTGTCTCTTGCCGACGAGCGAGGAGGATGATCGGCCTGAGCATCCTTCGACACAATGTCGTCAACCTCAAGCGACTCAACAGTGTTGGGTCCAGAACTTGCATCATCTGCACTATTCAGCGCAGGGGGCGCGGATGGAACTAGCTGTGTCTCTGCACCGGGCGTTGATTTTTGCTGCCCTAATTCGTTGGGATCTGGCTCGAACGACATCACAAGCGCAAGTGGTTCGGGCCGCGGGAGGCGCCGAGCAACTCCAACAAGTTCGAGGCCGAATTCGACAGCTGTTGGTCGCTCATCTACTTCGGGGCGGGCTGCATGCTCAAGTACCTGCGCTAGCGGCCCCAAATCGGCCGTGACCGGCAGGAGCCGGCCAATTCGAGCCCTGAGTGTCGCTGCGGCAGAGTCGGTGGAAAATGGCACCTCCCCCGTCAGCGCTTCGACCATGACAAGGCCAAGTCCATAGACATCAGAGCGTGATGTTGACGTATTGCCTTCAGCTACCTCTGGTGATGTGTACAGCACCATGTGATTCTCCGGACCACCGCCGAACGACCAGAGCGCTGACTGAATCGGGGCTGCAAGTCCAAGGTCGGCAAGTCGAGCACGACCATCGGCTCCAAACACGATTTTTGATGGGGTGATCTCGCCATGGACATGTCCATTTCGATGCGCCTCCGCGAGTCCGTGGCAGAGGTCGAGGCCAAGCTGAAGGGCCTGCGAATACGACAGCCGGCGGCCGCGGTCGAGAATGTCTCGAAGGCTTCCTCCCTCAAGCCGTTCGGTGACTACGTACGCAGTTGATGGTGTGCCATCGGCTCGATCGTGGACACCCCAGTCAAATACGGCGATCAGGTTGGGGTGCGAAACCAGAGCCGCCGATGACATTGCTGTTCTGAACGAGTGAGTGAAACCCGGCGACTCCATGATCCGGCGACGGATCAACCTAATAAGAACGGGACGATCGTCGATGGTATCCCATGCATCAGCAATCGAGATCGCAGAACCTTTTGCAACAAACGATGTCAGTCTGTACCGACCGCCGATCATTTCGTGCAGACGCGTCTCTGGTTCAAGGGGGTCTAGTTCCACAGCGGACAAGACGCTATCTCGGATTGACCTGCGGTTGGGGTCGACCCCAGATTGATGGCACGATGAGGGGGTGACATCTGACGACACATCTCCGGCAGAACCGGAATCCACACCGAAACGTCAACGTTCTGACAAAACTTTGATCATTGTCAGCCTGTTCATTGCCATTGGACTCGTGCTGGTCACTCGCGGGATTCTGGTCAGCGTCACCGGCGATGAGCGGGCGGCACTGCCAAGTTCAATTGAGTCAGTGTTGCCCGTACCTGATGCAGAGCAAGCGCTCGCTCAAACCGACGTGTTCGTCGACCTCGCTGCGGGGCTCACCGGAGTGCTCGTGATCGACGGAATTGAAATCGACACCGTCGACCTTTCAGAGATCCAAACCGAAAGCGTCGAACCGGGCGAACAGGTTGCCGTTCCCGTTGTCACTGTCTTTGAACCTGGTAACTACACCCTGACATACGCTCCATCTCCTGACGGCCCTATTGATCGATTTGGCTCCGGGAGTCACAGGGTTGATGTGATCTTTTGGCCGATCGAAGAAGGCCGGGAACGCGCCCGAGTATTCACCTGGTTCTTTAACGTTGTCTAATCAGCGGTTTCTGGAAGTTGTCCCGAAGCGAGGAACTGCTCAAAATCGTTGGCAGCAATAATCGGAATTCCGAGGGATTCTGCCTTCGTTAACTTTGACGCCCCTGCACCGTCGCCGACCACCAGCGCAAAGGTTTTCTTTGACACACTGCCAGGTGAGGCCCCTCCCCGAGCAACTACCGCCGCTCCTGCTTCATCGCGGGTATAACCCGGGACAGTGCCGGTGATGACAACCGCCCGACCCTCAAGAGTCTGTTCAAGCATCTCATCAGCGCTTGGGCGTGTCTCAAGAATGTCAAGTGCGACACCACCTGCTTCGAGCCGGTCAACAAGATTGCGGTTCTCGGAGTTTTCCCACCAACGATCGATCGACTGAGCGATCACCGCCCCAATTCCATCAACCATCGATAATTCTTCCTGCGAGGCTTGAAACACTTCCCGCACCGACTCGTAACGAGAAAGAAGTGATTGGGCGACGGTGGGTCCAACGTGCTTGATTCCAAATCCGGTCAACACACGCCAAGCAAACTGCCGACGCGACGCGTCAATGGCTGTAATCAATTTCTCGGCGCTCGGGCGAGCAAACCCTTCGAGTGCTTCAACCTCATCCACAGTGAGTTGGTAGAGCCCAGCAACATCACTAACGAGATCACGCTCCGTCAGTTGCACCACAGTGCGTTCGCCAAGGCCCTCAATGTCCATGGCTCCTCGACTCGCCCAGTACATCAGTTTCTGGTCGCGCTGGAATGGACACTTCGATTCAACACAACGAGTATCTGCTTCTCCGTCGAGGCGGACAAACTCGCTTTGTAACGGACACTCGCAATGCTTGGGAAAGGACCACGGACGCGCGCCGGATGGACGTTCGCTGAGCACAGGCCCAACAACCTCAGGAATGACGTCGCCAGCCTTGCGGACGATCACTGTGTCGCCGGGACGAACATCTTTGATCCGTACCTGGTCTTCGTTATGCAGAGTTGCCATCGACACGGTGGATCCATCAACGAAGACCGGTTCGAGCACCGCATATGGAGTAGTTCTTCCAGTGCGTCCGACCGACACTCGAATGTCGAGAAGCGTGGTCATTCGCTCTTCCGGCGGGAACTTGAATGCGATTGCCCAGCGCGGAGCCCTTGACGTGAACCCAAGTTCCTCTCGCTGCCTAAGGTCATCGACTTTGATCACAACACCATCAACGTCATAACCAAGGTCGTGTCGACGATCAATAGCGGCCTGACAGAAGTTGACCACATCATCAAACGACTCAACTACCGTGACTTCAGGATTAACAGGGAACCCAAGATCAGCGATGTATCTCAACGCTTCTTGGTGAGTTGTGTGCTGTGGCCCACCTTGCCGATCGCCCATCTGGTACGCCCAAAATGAAAGTCTGCGGCGCGCCGTTACTGCTGAATCTTTCTGTCGCAATGAGCCAGCTGCGGCATTGCGCGGATTTACCAGTTCGCGTTCACCTGTCCTAGCCGCTTCGGCATTCAACTCATCGAATATTTCGCGAGGCATGTAGACCTCACCACGAACCTCAATCACGGGAGGCGCATCGGTTAACTGCTGTGGGATAACTGAAATCGTCCGCACATTCGCGGTGACATCTTCGCCGACCCGGCCGTCGCCACGTGTTGCAGCAGTCACCATCTCGCCATCGACATACCTGATGCTCATCGCAAGGCCGTCGATTTTTAGCTCGCAGACAAACCTCACGCTCTCGCCGTCGAGAGATTTCTGCACGCGTTCGCCCCAAGCTCGCAACTCCTCAACGTCCATTGCGTTATCAAGGCTCGTCATTGGGATCGCATGCTGCACCGGCGAAAAGGTGGCGCTTGGCGCTCCGCCCACGGTTTGGCCTGGAGAGGTTGCCTTCGCGAATTGAGGAAATTGCTCCTCCAGACTGCGAAGTTCGTTCACCAATACGTCGTATTCGCTGTCTGGGATTTCCGGACTGTCCTGCTCGTAGTACAGAGAGTTGTGTCGTGCCAACTCGCTGCGCAGTGCTTCGATTCGACCTTGGACATCATCAAGTGGCGCCCCGGGTGGAATCTCCTCAGCCATGTGACGAGTGTAGAGAGAACCTGTAGGTCACGCCGGCTATGCGCCAAGTACCAATTTTGCAGCCGAGGCCTGATCTTGAACCCGTAACGAAATGTCGTGAAGTGACTGGCAAATTTCCTCCGCGACGCTCGGAGAGTACGACGCAAGTCCGCTTTGGGGCGACAGCAAGCTCTGCGCCCGAAGCATTCCTGGATCAGTGCCGCGCTGCACCATCTTGCACCAGATGCTGCTGAGGGCCTTCCAAGAGCGTGCGGCTGAAACACCTACGGGGCCCTCGGTACCGACAGCGCCCCAGGCGATTCGGCCACCGTTCTGCATAAACCTGTCGAGGTATCCGCTCACCTCGACAACTGCCTCGGTGGCTGGCATTGAAAGGACCTGCGGGCCAGCTTCGAGGAGCGATGGCCAGTCAGCTTCAAAGCAACAATGGAGGCCCACCACACCGAACGTCTGGGCAGATGCCATCACACCAGACAACATGTCGGCGACGACATCGGGTGCGAGCGGGAAATCATTCGACATCAGATCGACCATCAACGGTTCATCAAACACGATGAGCTGAGTTGAGTTAGGAAGGACACCTGCGAGTACGGATCCAAGGGTTGCAACATGCTCGTTGATGGCCTGCGTTGCGACACGGAATGCGAGATGAGCGGGGGCCCCAGCACGAAGCAACGTGAGACCGAGTGTCACGGGTCCAACGACCTGCCACTTGAACGTCCGGCCGTCGACACCCATGGCGGGAGCGAGCTCGGTGAATGCCCTAAACCCCATGAAGTTGTCGGTCAAAAGGTCGGTCGTCACCGATGCCTCTGGGTCAAGCCGAGCGACATCAATCGCAAGGGTTCCGTAGGGGCCCATCTCTACACCGGGGACGCCGACGAGCGCCTGATTCGCGAGCGACTCAGCGCCCGAGCGTCGAGGAAGCCTCGGGACGACCGGCAAATCAAAATTGTTCACCGAAAATTCGACGGCGGTAGACGCGCTTCGATGAGGAAGGCTCCCCACTCCCAAGGTCGCACCTGGGGCTACTCCGTCGAGTGACCTCGTCATATGGCCATCGTTGCACGATGAGTTGACCTTTCACGACTCGTACGTACCCTCCGGCACAGATACACGACAGAATGGAGGGTGATGTCTTCCGCTGCCCGACAATCCCGTCTCCAAGTCGCACTGACGTGGTCGACACGATTGAGCTGGATCATTGCTTCAGCTGCATTGATCCAGGCGTTCAGTGCACTTGACGCAGGAATCACCGTCACCGTTTCGACGTGGCTCTTATGGGTGACCGGAGCGGTCTCCATTTTTGTTGGCTCACCACTGACATTGACGTTGGCACGGGTTTCTCTCCCGCTCGCTATTCCTGCTGCAGCCATCGGAATTGCTGCAGGCGGAGATGTCTCACTCGGCGTCATCGGGCTATCGGCGGCACTCATTGCCTGCTATTCGGTGTTTACCGCCGAAGTTGGTCAACATTGGGTGCAGTCCGCCGCTTACGGATCGGAGCAACGCTTTCCTCTTCGGCCCCCGATCGGGTTCGCCATTCCGGCCGTCATCTTGTGGGTGCTCATCGCATCGGTTGCATCGTGCGCGGTAGTTGCAGCTGAAACATCCCGAGTCGCTCTGTCAATTCTCCTTGGCATCGTTGCTATCGCTCTTTCGACGTTTGGCTCAACACGATGGCATCGGCTGTCATCTCGCTGGCTGGTCCTCGTGCCCGCTGGCGTCGTTATTCACGATCCTCTGGTGCTACTCGAGACAGCGATGTGGCGATCCCATGTCGTCGCTGGTGCAACGCTTGCTCGAGTGGAGACTGAAGCGGCTGATCTCACGGGCCCAACCACGGGACCAGCAATCGAAATCTCGCTTCGCAGCAGTGAAACTGTTGTCCTAGCTGCAGGCCGTCAAACCCCTGAAGGTCGAGCAATTCACCTCACGGCTGCGTTGGTTGCCCCCAGTCGCCCCGGAGCAGCACTCGACGCGCTTCAGCCAAGTCATTAGATCTGAGCTCGACGTTTACAGCGGGGACCGCTCTGCAATGCCACCGCCAATGACCCACGTATTCGTCGGGTCGTACAGCACCACGCTTTGACCAGGTGCAATTCGAGTCGATCGCAGGCCCCATTCGATTCGCACTTCACGTGTACCCGTTGACACCACATTGCAGGGTCGAGGATCGCCATGTGCACTCGTCTGAGCCAAGGCTTCACCTTCGAATGATTCATCGACCCAGGTCATCGAATGAACGTTTTGCGAGCTCACGAGCAGGTCCTCAGCATCACCGACGACGACTGTCGGAGTTTCACTTGTTGCGTCCACTCCAATCACGTAGCGCACAGGTCCGCCGCCGGGAACCCCGAGACCGCGCCGTTGACCGAGTGTCACCATCTCCACAGAGGGAACTTCGCCAACTTGCGTTCCTTCTCGGTCGACCACACGCGCTGTTCTCAACGGAATTCGGTGGCCGAGGAAGTGTTCGCGCCCGTCGGCTCTGCTGATGAAACAGACGTCTTGGCTATCTGGTTTCATCGCTGTGCGAAGGCCGAGTCGCGACGCATGCGCCCGAACCTCCTCTTTTGTCATGTGACCGATCGGAAAGCTCGTGTGCGCAAGTCCTGATGCCGTCACCATATGCAGCACATAGCTCTGGTCCTTGGCGAGATCAGCTCCACGTTCGAGACGTAACCGGCCATCACGATGAGCGCCGATGCGAGCATGGTGACCGGTCGCAACCGCATCAAACCCGAGTTCATCTGCTCGTTCTGCGAGCCGTTCGAATTTGAGATGACGATTGCATTCGATACACGGGTTAGGTGTGATTCCCTTTTGATGGGCGTCAACGTAGGGCTGAACAACGTGTTGATTGAATTCATCCGAGAAATTAAAGACAACGTGTTCAATGCCGATCTGCTGAGCAACGCGCCGTGCGTCGTCGACATCAGACACGCTGCAGCAGCCTGTATCGCTTTCGCCTCCCCACAATCGCATCGTGACGCCAACAACGTCGTGGCCCTGTTCATGCAGTAGCGC
>JBMTDQ010000031.1:0-22030 GCA_049432165.1 Ilumatobacteraceae bacterium | reverse complement strand
GATTCGTGCACTTCTATCGCCTCACAAAAACGACGCGTGGAATCTTCGCCAACTGCCATCCACGCAGGTGAGGTGAGTTCATCTGTCTGTTGTTCAATCCCATGGCGGGCTGCCCGCCCCTCATCAGTGAGTCGCTGGTCAGCAGCCCAGCCTTTACTTGCCAGTCGTTCCCAGCCGTGACCGATTGCGTCATCATCCCAGCCGCGACTACGGGCAATCCATTCCTCGCCGCCGTACTCATCGCTATCGACCATCGTTGAATGAAGAAGCCCTACCTCGACAGCATTGAGATCGTGAGCCGCACAGATCGACCAGTGCACATCACCCCGTAACTCGCGTAAACAATTTGCCGCCCTCCATGCGGAGAGCGCGGGATCCGATGGCCGCGGCTCGGCTCGGTGTGCGGCAAACAGAGGTCTGAACTCACCTCCGACTGCGTCGACACCTCGCCAAAGGTCGTTGGCGAGAGGCGCAAGTTCACTCCCAAGGCCCGGAGCGACGTCGTCAAGACCAGCAGCGACTGATTCGTTGAGCACTCGCATCGTTTCTTCCGAAGTTGTCGATGACCGTATGAGCCTGAGCACTGCCGCAATCACATCGGGATGAATTGAGTATGTCGTTGAAGCCACCGCAGCAGGGCTCATGTCACCAAGTGGTGCCACTCGCCACGCGATGAGCCAACCCGCACCATTGGGAACTCCGAGTTCACCAAAACGGGTGATTGCAGCAGGATCCCACATCAACCACGCAACAAGATGATGCCCCGCCCGCCCAGCGCGTGCGGTGAGGCGCTGCCAATCGGTCATTTGACCGCTTCGAGCATGAGGCGGGCAACCATCGGCGCAGCGTTCTGGTTTTGGCCGGTCACAAGGTTTCCGTCGACAACCCAGTGATTTGCAAGCACATCTCGTCGGCGGTGTGAACTTTCGAATTCGGCTCCCGCTGCGCGCAATTCACGTTCAGGGTGTTGAGGTGTTGAGGTGATACCGAGTTCGCGCACTTGCTTGTTGGTCACTGCTGTCATCCGACGGCCGGCAACGAGCGACGACCCATCAGGATTCTTTGCCTGCAAAAATCCAAGCGGGCCATGGCAGACACCACCAAGAACAGCGCCATGTTCGTTCGCGCTTGAAATCTGTTCGCCAACCACCGCCGACGTGCCGAGATCAAATGCTGCTCCCCAGCCGCCGGCAAGGTACACGATGTCGAACTGCGACATATCGAGGTCTCCAAGTGCAGCAGAAGAGGCGAGCCTCATCTTCAACCCAGGATCGCGAAGCATGCGGTCGTCGGCCGCGGTGCGAACTGCAGGTTTTAACGACATTGGATCCACGGGAATCTCCCCGCCACGCGGGCTCGCAACAGTGACCTCCATGCCCGCATCAACGAACTCGTAATACGGCACGGTGAGCTCACTTGCGAAGACTCCGGTTGGACGTCCGATTCCAAGTGTTCCGTGATTCGTTGCGATGACGAGCGCGCGTCTACCGGTGTGATCAAAGGATTGTGATGGCGCATCATCACGATGAAGCCCGGCCCGTTGTAGAGCGCGACGAGCAAGTCGAGCCGGGGGAGGAACCGATGATCGAGGTCCTGACCGACGATCGGCAACACGTTGCTTCACCCGCTGTGGAACTTGTGTTTTGATCGCTTCCGTAATGATGGGTCGTGGCGGCAGCAATGGAACTTTGTCAATCGAGGTGATGTTGCTCGTTGCGTACGGCCAAGGCAGGTTTCGTTGAGGCAGGCAGCGCTCGCGTTCAGCTGCCAGTCGCTGTTGCATCAATTCCAGAACTGCTATTGAGGCAGCATCCTTGCAGCGGTTCACCATCTCAACAGGATCGGCATCGAGGTCGTACAGTTCCCAGTCATCAGGAATCACCGTTGTGCGGTACCTAGGTCCCCCCATTCCATCGCTCGCTAATTGTCGAACATGAGGTTCAGTCCAAGCGGCCGGATCATCGAAGGTGCGAACGAGCTTCCAGAGATGTCCAGCCCCTCCCACGGCGTCCTCGTCATCAACACGACCAACGATGCCTTCAAAGTTCGTTGCGACATGTGCTGGAACATTGATACGAAGCGGTCCGGGTGCATCATTCACACGTCCTTGGCCCCGGGCGATACCGCTGGCCCCAGTGTCGCCCTCAGGCATGTTGTCACGGGTCATGATGTAGACCGACCGGTGTTCATCTTCTGCGGCGCCATCAACAAATGGCATGAGGTTGTTACCGGGCAGCGGATGAACCTCGCTGAACGATGACCGAAGTGTGTCGGCCGTCGAATGTTCATCGATTCCAGCGGCCGCGAGCAGGGTTGGAACGAGATCAACATGCGAGGTCGGTGATGAGATTGAACGCTGCGACGTTGGCTGGCTACCGAGACGAGCAATGGAGAATGGAACGCGGGTTGATTCGTCATACAGCTGGAACCACTTTTGGTGAAGCCCGCCGTGTGATCCGAGCAGTTCGCCATGATCGGAGGTGCGGACAATGACTGTGTCGGTCGTTGCGTTCCCGGTGATCGCTTGCCGCACGCGGTCAATCGGCGCGTCGACTGTTGCGTGAAGTTGGTAGTAAAGATTTCGGTACTGCTGAAGGTTCTTTTGATAGACGGGAGCTACCGCGCTGTACGGGCCGTAACACGAGGGATAGGAGGCTCGATACGCGATATGGGCTGCGGGCTTATGCCGCAAGTCTTCGAAATCTGACGGTGACATCGGTACATCGGGCACCTCGACTCCATCGAGTTCTTTGGGTATTCCGCGACGAGCCCAAAGCGGAAACAGAACGATGTCATGAGGATTGACAAAACTCGCAACAAGTAAGAATGGGCGAAGGGCATCAGCGTCACCGCGGCGCCGACGTTCGTAGCGGTCTTCAAGCCACGCAATCACTCTGTTTGCAATGAGTGGGTCGCGAGCAAGCCCCGAATTCGCGAACAGGCCGCCGTGCGGCTCGGGGCCGACCCATCCAGAGAAACCGAATGGGTCTAGAGGATTTGCCTCGAGATACCGGGCAACGTTGTCGTGCAGCACTTCTCCACTCGCAGTATTTGTCGGAAGTGGCTCTCCATCTTCGTCGTGAAGATCTGCGTGGGTGATGTGCCATTTGCCGTCGTAGTGCGTGTCGTACCCGGCCGCCCGAAACCAATGGCCAAGCGTCGGAACCTCGCCTTCCCGAAGCCATCGCATGCGGGAGTCATCGGCCATTTTTCCGAGTCCGTCAGTTTGAGTGACGCCGTGAACGTCTGGGTACTGGCCGGTAAACAATGTCGGTCGGCTCGGAACGCAGGCAAGTGACCCTGTGTAGTGCCGTTGAAATGAGATGGCATTGTCAGCAAACCACCGTGCGCCATCGAGGGCTGAGCGCCATGCGGTGAGTGCGTCAGATTCATATGACGGTGTGGCTCGTTCCTCATCGGTCATGATGATGATGACATCTGGTTGGTTTGTCATTGCCGAACCTCCTTGTTGCGTCGGGCCACCTCTTGTCGGAGCCCGGTCGTCATGAACCTTGCGGCGATCGACATGCGTTCGAGCGCTTTTGAGGCGGCAAGACGTTGGATTGGATTCCACGCTGTTGGGATTTCTGTCGTCAAGTTCACCAGGGTGCCATTCGCTTGGGGCTGCATCGTCCACGTATTTCTTGCCGTTCCGACGATTGGTGGCATTCCGTCAATCGTGTACGCCAATGAGGCGTTTGGTTCCCAGATCGTGACTGTCTCAACCAACGCTTGCTGCGCGATTTGTACTCGTCTCGTGGCTCCCACGCCCGAGGTTTGACCGCTGAGTGAGCACGAGTGCTGGATCAACGGACCCCACGTCGAGATGGCCGCAAAATCGCCGAGCACCTCCCAGATTTCTTCTGGCAATGCATTGATCGTGATTGAGGTGGAATGTTCGGCCATGACGACTCTGAACGAATGTTACGACCTGTCTGGCACGTGGAATGCATCGAAGCTCTCCTGGGTTAATTCGCACTTGGAGGAACGGTTAACATCGTCATATGCGTGTTGATGTCGTTCAGCCTCGTGATTACAACCGTATTAAGGTCGAGCCAATTTCGGGCGCCCTCGGTGCCGAAGTGAGTGGTGTCGACATGCGAGATCTCGACGACGAACTCGTTGCAGAGTTGCGGCAAGCCTGGATGGACCACCTGGTCATTTTCTTTCGCGATCAAGAACTCACGCCTCAGCAGCACGTCGAGTATGGACGAGCATTCGGTGAGGTAGAAATACATCCCTTCACCGACAACCTTGATGGCCAGCCAGAGGTGATCGTGCTTGAGTCATCCCCCGAGAAATTTGTAGCCGCAGAGTCATGGCACTCCGATGTCACATTTCGTGAGTGTCCACCGATGGGGTCGGTGCTGCTCGGTCGTGTCATTCCTCCATTTGGAGGCGACACAGCATGGGCAAATATGTACCTCGCGTACGAGCGGCTTCCAGATGATCTGAAAGAGCAAATTGAGGGTCTCAAGGCCATTCACTCCTACGCGAAAGTGTTTGGCAAACAGGACAAGGCACTGCGAGAAACCTCGAACGCTGCGCTTGAATCTGCTGAGGAGCAGTACCCACCGCAACATCACCCGATTGTTCGTACACATCCCGAAACCGGCAAAAAGTCACTCTTCATAAATCGAAATTTTGTGACTGGTATCGAAGGGATGACCTCCGATGAGTCTCGTGAGTTGCGCCACCGACTGTATGAGCAGGTGGATCGACTCGAAATCACCTGTCGTTTCCGGTGGCAGGAGGGAAGTGTTGCGCAATGGGACAACCGCTGTACCCAGCACTACGCCATCCCTGACTACGGCGGGTTTCATCGGCGTATGGAACGAGTCACGATGATTGGGGACCGTCCCCGCTAGCCCGCAAATACCTATTCGGTGGTGGTTTTGACCGCCTGTCGATAGAACAGTGGTGTGGTTCAGCCACTCGCTCCGCTCGTAATTCGTGACCCAAATGCCGGCCGTCGACGTCTCTTCATCGCCGTCGGAATTGTCGCGATTCTCATCATTGGGTTGATTGTTGTTTCGACTCGTGGCGGAACTGACGAAGCGGCAGTCGCTGATGCCTCGACGACGACCGAACTTGCAACGACGACAACCGTGGTCGTCGACGCAGCAACCGCTGAATCAGCGTGCACGATTAGTGAGTTTGAGATTGCGAAAGGTGACTCGGGCGATTCCGTTCGGTGCGCCCAGGTAGCGCTCGTTGCGGCGGGTTACACGAGGGTTGAGATCAATGGAATGTTTGACGAAGCCACTGACGACGCAACCCGTGAATTCCAAAATGATTTCGAGTTATATGTCGATGGAATTATTGGCAAGGTCACTGCAACAGAATTAGGCGTGTGGCCGGGCCTTGAAGCGTTTGTCGTCCGAACTCCTGCACCAGCACCTGGAGCAGTTGATCTGATAGGAATGCCGCTGTCACCTGTCGCATCAGCAGGAAGCGATGCTCCGGAACTTCCTGAAGATGCGGGGCAAGGCACCGGTAAACGGGTGGTGTACGAACGATCGTCTCAGCGTGTGTGGGCGATTGACGACGACGAGCAGATTGTTCGCTCGTACCTCGTGTCGGGCAGCCGTTATCGCAACGAAGTGCCCGGTTGGCACACCGTGTACAGCCGCTCAGAAAGCGCCCTGGGATGGGATCTTCAAGCTGATCTTCCGTACATGATTCGATATACGCAGACCGAGCGAGGCCACATCGGCTTTCACGCGATTCCGTCGTGGCGTGACTCAGGCGAGATGTTGCAGACGATTGATGAGCTTGGTCAGCGGCTGTCGGGTGGATGCACCCGCCAAGCGCTTCAAGATGCAGAGTTCTTATGGACGTTCGCCGATGTTGGGACTCGGGTGCTGGTGCTCTGATCGTTTACCTGCAAACGATTGGCCTAGCGAACTAGCGACCAATGCATGCGCTCACCCTGGCCCGAGGATCAGCAGCCCCTGAAAGTCCGTCTTCGTCCCGGACAATTGCGTGAGCGTGTCCAAACACTGAGTCCCATTCGGGTCGCTGACGTGTTCGGTGTCCGCGTGCGGTAAGTCGTTCTCGCCAATGAGACGGCGCATGCCCCTCGAGCAGCACCTGTTGGCGGGACATGTCATCCCAACTGTCGAAGCCAGATTTTTCGCCGGCAAGCGCCCACCGTGCGGCATGAATTGCCTCTGCCGGAGACTGCTTGTGGAGGAAGAGTCTCGCCGCAATCTGCAGCAAGATCTGGGGCTGTGCGTCGCCACCCATCGTTCCAAAAACTGAGACCAAGTTTCCGTCCTGGGTCGCAAGGGCAGGCGAAAGGGTATGGGGTGGTCGTCGGCCGGGACCAAAGACCGCAGGGTGACCCGGTTCAAGCGAGAATCCAAGACCGCGATTGTGGAGATTGATCTGAGTATTCGGCTCAGCGAGCCAGCACCCGAATCCAGAGGCATTCGACTGGATGAGCGAAACGGCTAGCCCATCTGTTTCAGCAGTGCAGAGGTATGTCGTGTCCCCATCGGTCGAACGAACACCAATCTTGCTCGCCGTGTTGGTATTGAGAAGGCCGCGTCGAGCCGTAATCGCTTCGAGTAGCGCTGTTCCATCGGCCCGGTCGCTCAGTACCTTAGGTCGATCGAATCCTGCGACTTTTGCTGCTTCAATCGTGAGATGGGCCCATCGATCGTCATCACTATCGCCGAGGTCGAGGCCATCGAGGAGCGATGCGGCCCCAAGGGTGAGGTATCCCTGAGAGTTGGGGGGAATCGTGTGTAACTCAACCCCGAATGCAGAACTCGACAGCGGTGTGACCCACTCGGCTGATGATCGCTCGAGGTCACGTTCGAGAAACAGTCCGTTCCCCAATTGGAGGAGCCCTTGACCAAATTCGCCGAGGTAAAACCCGTCGCGACCTGACGACGCAATCGCTCGTAATGCCCGGGCAACTCCGGGACGGCGGACAACTGCTCCGACGTGTGTCGCTTGTGACGAGAGTTCGTGAAGTGTCTCAGCCCCTTTGGCATCGAGTTGCCGAACAGCACCGACGAGTAACGGGCTCGCAGGGAATCCCTGCTCGGCAAGGTCGATCGCCGGTTGAAGGATGACCGAAAGTGGGAGCGACCCAAAACGTTCGCTGAGGGCAATCCAGCCGTCGACACAACCCGGAACGGTGACAACCCGAATGTCATGTCTGAACGGCATCTCAGTCAGCCCCTCAGCCCGAAGCTGATCGGCATTCGCACCCGACCCGGCACGGCCGCTGCTATTAAGGGCATGGACCTTGCTTCCATCATGAATGAGAGCAAACAAGTCGCCACCAAGGCCGCAAAGGTGTGGCCCTGTTACTGCAATTGCAGCATTCGTTGCGATTGCAGCGTCAACGGCGTTACCACCGGCCGCAAAAATCGCGTCCCCGGCTCTTGCTGCAAGTTGGTCTGCCGCAGCGACGAGGTGGCGTGTCCCTCGGGTTGAGCTTTGTGGAAGCGGGTTCATATCCGAACCGTAGCGATCACAGGAGGTGGTTGGGGAGCCGAGAAGTTCCAGCGATTGCACTAACTTGATCGCGATGACCTCGCTGATGTGCGTGATGCGGATGAGCGATGTTTGAATTCGTTTTGATTTCTTATCGTGTGCAGTAAGAGGGCAAGTAGTGGCGCTAGCACCAGAACATCTCTATTCATGGACCAATCAACGCATTGACAGTCCGGTGGTGCGCTGCGAATCAGCGGTGATGACCGCTGGACAACTTGAAGAACGAAGCCGACGACTCGCCCAGGCACTCAACGGTGAAGGTGTCACAGAAGGAATCGCTTTTGGCATTTTGGCGCGAAACCGAATCGAGTGGCCTGAACTCATGCTGGGGAATGTCCGGGCGAGAAGCCGCTATGTGCCCCTGAACTGGCATCTCACCCCGCACGAGATTGCGGAGTTACTCATCGACTCCTCATCGCAACTCCTCGTCGTGGACGCCTCTGAGGAGGAGGCAGGTAGAGATGCAGCCGCACGAGCAGGAATTGCCACGGTCGTTGTTCTGGGAGCGGAATATGAAGAGTGGATTGCTTCGGCTAGCGATGCTCCTCTTGACGATGGACAAGCGGGTCGCCCGTTGCTCTACACCGGCGGTACGACTGGGCGATCAAAAGGCGTTACTCGAAGCGATATGAATATTGACGTATCGCAATACGGGCAGGTTGCTGGTCGGTGGGGCGCCCTCACCGAGATGCCAATGGACGGCAGGGCACTCTTATGCACACCGGCCTATCACGCCCTTGGATACGGGCTCATGCAGTCGGCTCTCGCCCGAGGTCATAGCGTTGAGATCCAACCGAGTTTTGATCCGATTGGAACATTGAAACTCATTGAGGAGAGTCGAATTACGACGACAGCAATGGTGCCCACACAATTCATCAGAATGTTGAAAGCGACAGACGACAATCGATCGGTTGCTGATGTTTCGTCACTTGAGTGGGTACTGCACACTGCTGCCCCCTGTCCTGCATGGGTCAAACGAGCGATGATCGAATGGTTCGGTCCGGTCATTGTTGAGTTATACGGGTCATCTGAAGGGACTGGGCCTGTGTTGTGTACGAGTGAAGAGTGGTTGGCGCATCCCGGCACTGTGGGTCGGGCTTCGGCCGCACTCACATTGTCGATCGTCGATGATGACGGACATGACCTTCCTGCGGGAGAAATCGGCACGGTCTATGTCAAACGACATGATGGAACGCCGACCTATCACGGTGATCCCGAGAAAACGAGTTCGATTCAATTGCCGGATGGTCGATTCACGGTTGGTGATATCGGATGGCTTGATGACGATGGGTACCTCTATCTCGCTGACCGGCGGACCGATCTCATCATCCGTGGAGGTTCCAATATTTACCCCGCGGAGATTGAGGCCGTGCTTTCGGAACACCCGGGGGTCGCTGATGTGGCGGTGTTTGGAGTACCCGACGAAGACCTCGGCCAAGCGGTGAAGGCGGTTGTTCAACCGAGTGGTGCAGTTGCCGCAGATGAACTTGTTCAAGCCTTACACGCCTTTGCCGCTGAGAGGCTTGCGTCATTCAAATTGCCGGCGACTATTGATCTCCGTGATGACCTCCCGCGAGAGGAAAGTGGAAAGCTGAAGAAGCGTCTCCTGCGTGATCCATTCTGGGAACACAGCGGCAATGTCCGCTGAGAAATAGTGATCGACGGTTGGCTACCGTTCGAACATGACGGTGAACGGGGGAGGCCCGCTACAGGGCATCAAAGTTGTTGAACTTGGCGTTTGGATTGCAGGACCAGCGGCTGCACTCATCTTGTCGGACTGGGGAGCAGACGTCGTCAAGATTGAACCTCGAACTGGTGACCCCAACCGATCGTTTAAGTACATCTTTGGCGGAGAACCTGACACGAACCCGGTGTTTGAACTCGATAACCGCGGAAAACGTGGAATATCGGCAGATATTTCAACCGATGATGGGCGACAGGTCGTGCTCGACCTCATCGCTGAGGCTGATGTGTTCATCAGTAACCTCCGCCCGGGAGCTCTGCGGCGAGCGGGCCTTGACTCAGAGACGATTCTGCAAAAGTTTCCAAGCCTGGTCTACGGACATATCACTGGTTACGGCCACGAGGGTCCCGATGCAGAACGAGCGGCCTATGACCTTGCTGCGTATTGGGCTCGAACCGGTATCGCGCATTCGTTGTCAATCCCAGGGGCAGGTCTCCCTATTCAACGTGGCGGCATGGGCGACCACGCGACAGGTGTCGCTCTCGCTGGGGCAATTAGTGCAGCGCTTGTTCACCGTGAGCGCACTGGTGAAGGTCAGCTCGTGACAACTTCGCTCATGCGGCAAGGGCTGTACACACTTGGATTCGACCTCAACCTCAAGCTTGACTGGGGTCGGGTTGCTCCGATTGCGCAGCGGGCAACCAACCCGAATCCGATGGCTAATAGTTATCGCACTGCAGATGACCGCTATCTATGGCTCGTGGGGGTTTCCTCAGATCGTCATTGGCCTCCACTTGCGCGAGCCCTTGGCATCGACCACCTCATCGACGATGAGCGATTCAACAGCGAGAAAGGCCGCTTTAAGAATGCAGCTGAACTCATCAGCCTGCTCGATGAAGTGTTTGCGACCCTGACGTTGAAACAATGTGAGGAGGCATTTGCGAAGGAGCCCGATGTGTTCTGGGCTCCAGTGAACAGCGTCGATGATGTTGTCGAAGACCCCCAATTCCGACCCTCGGGAGCAGTTGTTGATGTTCCCGAGCGAGACGGATCTGGAACGCGGGAGATGCTGGCAACGCCTGCAGACTTCTGGGGTACTCCCTGGAAACCACGTCGTGTTGCCCCAGATATCGGCGAGCACACGGTCGAGGTATTGAAAGAACTCGGTTATGACGATGACCGTATTAACAGCCTGATCGAATCAGGGGCAGTTTCAACCTGGAAGGAATAGCAAGCTGCCTCTCGGCGTGTGGCCGTTTGTCTAGTTGAGTGCGGTGAGCAGTGGCTCTCGCTGGGTGTGCACAGCTCGGGCATTAATTAATTGCCGCTCGAGAATCTGTCGCAAGGTTGCCGAACCCTGTGGAATCGGATGATCTGCGAAGAAGGCCTGCACATGCTCAACGTCATCGGCATCGGTGAGCAGTTTCACCGAGTCGATCATCCGAACAATCGTGTTCGTCGGAAAACGGTCATTCGTCTCGCCCCAATGGTTTGCGACGAACTGCCACGCAGCAGAACCATTGTGTTCATTCGCAATACAGGCCCGCAGTAGGAATGGAGCGTTCTGGGTTCGCACCTCTGACGACAATGCAAGTTCGCACGTGCGCTGAATGAGTTCAGCATCTTGGAACTCTGCGAGCGCATAGAGATTCCTGAGTTGTTCTTGGGGTGTCTGAGATGTTCTGAATCCGTTGAGGAATCGTTCGTAATCTGTGCTGCCACCAAAACTCGCAACGACCGTTGTTGCAGCAGCAAGTAGTTCAGGATCAACTGAACTTGTGCCTGCGTCATCGATGATAGATCGGCACCGTTCGATGGCCTCTGTGTCATTTCCGAGGAGTGTGATCGTCTTCAGCAGTAGGCCTCGAAGTGAACCAGCAAGTTCTGGTTCATCGGTAGTGGGTTCGCCAAGTCGGCTCAATGTCGGAGAGCAAAGATCCCTGACAACTTGCTGAAACGTGGCTCGTTGCTGCGCATCGCCAATGATGCGAGATACGAGGCGAAGGCCAGCGGTGATGCTTTGCCACACAGAGAGCGCATCTTCGTCGCGGAACTCATTCAGCATCGCGAGAAAGTCAGCAGCCGGGAGCCGGTTTGCGGTCACGGCAGCAACGGCATCATCGATCAAGGTGTAACGCTCAAGAACATCGAGAGTCGGGAGGACATAGCGTGTGATTCGTGATCGAAGTTCGTGGTCATATTCGACTCTTACAAAGGCGTGCCCGCCCGCGTTGATGATGATGGGCCCGTCGTTCTCGATGGTGAACCGTTGTTCGCGTTCGCTCAGCAGGAGCGACGAGGTACCAGAATTCGTTCGGTAACTCAGCGGGATCATCCAGATGCTGTCAGCAGCGC
Organism: Ilumatobacteraceae bacterium; assembly: GCA_049432165.1. GTDB lineage: Bacteria > Actinomycetota > Acidimicrobiia > Acidimicrobiales > Ilumatobacteraceae > Casp-actino5. Next base: position 10,479 of record JBMTDQ010000031.1, on the reverse strand, counting down.
TTTCAGCAAATGAGAATCTCCGCTGTCGAAGAACGAGTTCATCGCCTTCAACCGACGCAGAAACAACTGGGTAACCAGGTTGCCAAATCCACGAATCCATCGTGCGACGAACTGGCTCACCTGAAGTTGATTCGAGAGCATCCCACAGGTCGGAGGTTTCTGTATTCCCGTAGGCGTGTGATCGAAGGTAATGACGGACACCATCTCTGAATCGTTCCTCGCCGAGGTGCTGCTCGAGCATTCTGAGTAGGGCACCACCTTTTTGGTAGGTGAGAACGTCGAACATTCCTTCGGCATCGGTTGGGGAATTGACCTCGAACTCGACCGAACGAGTGGCGTCAAGCGAGTCGGTTTCAAACGCAGCGGTTCGTTCGATTCCGAAAGTGAGCCAGCGACCCCAGTCGGGTTTAAACGCATCGCAGGCAGCAATTTCCATAAACGTTGCAAAGGCTTCGTTCAACCAGATTCCATTCCACCAGCGCATGGTGACGAGATCACCAAACCACATGTGGGCAAGCTCGTGTGCAACAACATCTGCAACGAGTTGGCGTTCGGGCTGAGTCGCTGATTCAGGGTCAACGAGCAGCAGATTTTCGCGGAACGTGATACATCCAAGATTTTCCATTGCGCCTGCTGCAAAGTCAGGGAGCGCAAGTAGTTCGACCTTGTCGCCCGGGTAAGGAATCCCGTAATACTCCTGGAACCATCGCAGGCAAAACCCGGCAACTTCGAGACCGAATTCAGTGAGATGGCCTTTGCCCGGAACATGAACAAGCCGCAACGGGATGCCGTCAACGTCACGCCACTCGCTTGTTGCAAGCGGCCCGACAACAAATGCCACGAGATAGGTGCTCATGATCATCGTGTCTGCGAACCTGACGGCAATAAGGCCGGTGTCGAGTGTCGAGCGTTCAACTTCGGGAGAGTTTGAGACAGCGGTGTCCTCGGGCCGAATGTTCAACGTAATGCCGAAGACTGCCTTGAAATCAGGTTCATCCCAGCAGGGGAATGCTCGTCGACAGTCGGTCGACTGCATCTGTGTGGTGCCAATGACGTGTTCTCGACCGTCATCATCGGTGAACGACGAACGGTAAAAGCCTCTCAACTTGTCATTGATGGTTCCCGTAAACGAAACGTTGACTTGATGTTGTCCAATGCCGAGCGCTGCATCTGTCGACATAATGAGCCGCTCGGTGGACGGGTCAAGGTGAAATTCTGCTGGTTGGTTGTCAATCGATGCCGAGTGGATCTCAAGTTCAATGGCGTTCAATATGAGCGTGTCGTGGCCTTCTTCTAAGACCTCAACATCGATCACGACTACTCCTGTGAATGTCGCAGACGGCAGATCTGGCGTGATCGCGACTTCGTATCGATGAGGCACAGCAAATCGGGGGAGGCGGTAGGGGTCGTTCCAGTCGGTCGTCACGTCGCCGATGGTACTGAGTGGTTACAGGTGACGGCTGACGGAGCCGCTAGCGTCAAATGAGTGTTTGAGCACCGCACAACTTCAGATGCAGCGTTCCAAGTCGTTGGTATTGGAAATGCGTTGGTTGATGTCATTGCTCACGCAGAAGAGGAGTTCCTTACCGAATATTCACTCGTGAAGGGATCGATGACACTTGTTGAAACCGATCGAGCCCTTGAGCTGTATAGAGCGGTTGGGACGAAGGTGGAAATGAGTGGTGGGTCGGCAGCAAACACCGTGTGCGGTGTTGCGAGCCTCGGTGGGAAAGCGGCCTACGTCGGCAAAGTGTCAGATGATGACCTAGGGGCAACCTTTGGTCACGACTTGAGAGCAGTTGGTGTCAGGTTCGCGCCAGGTGGCCGCGAGAACGATGTCCCGACCGGTCGTTGCGTGATCGTCGTGACACCAGATGCTGAACGAACGATGAACACGTTTTTGGGTGCATCGAGTCTTCTCACTCCCGATGATGTGGACTTTGATGTCGTTGCCAACGGTCATGTGCTGTACATGGAGGGTTATCTCTTCGATCGTGATGATGCAAAGGCTGCATTCAGGGCTGCAGCAGCACACGCGCATCTCCATGGACGAATGGTGTCGCTAACTCTGTCGGATTCATTCTGTGTTGAACGCCATCGAGATGACTTCCGTCATCTCGTGACTGATGAGGTTGACATCTTGTTCGGAAATGCGGAAGAACTTGTATCGCTCTATCAGACAGACACCTTCGCTGAGGCTGTGACGGCGGTTCGTGCTGACTGTCCAATTGCGGTCGTCACAATGGGCGAACGCGGTTCACTAGTGATCACTCAATCTGAGGTCGTCGAATCTTCAGCACATCCGGTTCCACATGTTGTTGACACCACTGGAGCAGGTGACCTGTTTGCGGCCGGATTTTTGTTTGCGTATACCCGAGGCGATGAGCTCGCCGAATGTGCTCGCATTGGTGGAATCGCGGCCGCCGAGGTGATCTCGCATGTGGGTCCTCGTCCTCTGGTTGAGTTACGTACGCTGTTGAAGTGACTTCGTACGCTGAGAATGCCGCAGCCTGGCTGGCGGCCGAACCAGACGATGACATCCGATCTGAACTGAGGGCGCTCATTGATGGGGATGAGTCAGAGCTTGCCGATCGATTTAGCGGTCACCTCACGTTTGGGACTGCTGGCCTACGTGCAGAAGTGGGAGCGGGACCGCTTCGAATGAATCGATTGGTCGTGAGGCAAGCAGCTGCAGGTCTCGCTGACTGGTTGCTCAACAATGTCGAAGACGCCGCACAAAAAGGTGTCGTGATTGGCTACGACGCTCGCCGAAAGTCTGAGCTGTTTGCTCTCGATACGGCACTTGTGCTCGCCGGCCGAGGAATTCGCTCGATGGTCTTTAGCGCAGTGGTTCCCACTCCTGTACTGGCGTGGTCGATCACTCGACTTGGCGCAGCGTCGGGAGTGATGGTCACTGCGTCACATAACCCTCCTGCAGATAACGGCTACAAGGTGTACCTCGAAACTGGGTCTCAGATCGTTAGCCCTGTCGATGAGCAGATTGCTGAGGCGATTGCCGAAGTCGACCCGTTGTCGATTGAACTTGCCGAACCGACGTCAGCTCTGGTCGACATGCTTGACGACAAGATTCGCGATGAATATCTCGACTCAACGCGATCTGTTCGGCACGTGCCTGACGTCGCCCCAGTTGGGGTCGCGTATACCCCGCTTCATGGGGTTGGTGGGGCAACGTTGGTTGAGGCATTCGAACGCTGTGGACTGAGCGAACCTGTCGTCGTCAATGAGCAGTTTCAGCCAGATGGCTCCTTTCCGACGGTGCACTTTCCGAACCCAGAAGAGCCAGGCGCAATGGATGCGGTGATCAATCTTGCGAAGCAATCTGGTTCGGTAGTTGCGCTGGCGAACGACCCTGACGCAGACCGACTGGGAGTTGCGATTCCAACCTCGTCTGGATGGCGTCGACTGAGTGGCGATGAAATCGGATGGTTGCTCGCAGACCACATTCTGACCCACACCAGTGGCGGTGACCGAATGGTTGTCACCACACTTGTGTCGTCGTCGTTGTTATCGGTGATGGCACAGGACCACGGCGTGCATTCTGAGGAGACATTCACCGGGTTCAAATGGATTGGTCGTACTGTGCTCGATCACCCAGACCGTCGTTTTGTGTTTGGATACGAGCAAGCCCTCGGGTACCTCGTTTCGCAGCCGCCGCTCGACAAAGATGGAATTACGGCCGCAGTACTGATGGCTGAGGTTGCCGCATGTGCTGCCGCTCAGGGCTCCTCGATTGAGGCAAAACTTGGTGAGTTAGCTGAGCGTTACGGCAGGTATGTGATTGGCGAACGTTCGATCAAGATGGCTCCGGCACTGAGCAGCAGGGTGGTTCAGCAGTTGCAAGCCGAACCACCTTGCAGTCTCGGTGGGGTTGAGGTTGAGAACGTCGTTGAGTTTCCTGAGGCCGGACTTTTGCGTTTGATGCTGAGTGATGGAACTCGACTTCAGGTGCGACCAAGCGGAACCGAGCCAAAAATCAAGTTGTATGGCGAAGCGGTAAACGGTGATCCCGAAGTTGGGCTCGACTACCTCGCCGGCTTACTGAACGAGATTGCAGATTTACTCGGCTGACGAGTTGCGCGGGGTGCCGAACAGCCGGTCGCCAGCATCGCCAAGACCGGGCACGATGTAAGCATGCTCGTTGAGATGGGAATCAATTGAGCCTGTGACGATATGGACGCTCCAGCGGCCATTGACATGGGCGCGCACTGCCTCAATGCCCTCTGGTGCAGCGATTGCGCACACGATGGTGATCGTTCCAGTGACTTGGCGAGGAGCGATGAGATCGATGACATGGTTGAGCGAGCCGCCTGTTGCAAGCATTGGGTCAACGATGATGACCGGGCGTCCTCCGATATCGGCGGGAAGTTTGTCGGTGTAGAGTTCTGGTTCAAAGGTGGTTTCATTGCGGGTCACGCCGACAAACCCAAGATCGGCGTCCTCGAGAACGTGGTGAACCGCAGTGACGAACCCGAGCCCAGCACGAAGAATGGGAACAACAATTGGTGCGTCAGCAAGAATTTCTTGTGACGTTTCTGCAAGAGGAGTTGTGACCTTCACGGTTCTCGTTGGCAGATCTTTCGTTGCTTCAGTGAGCAAGATGATGCCTAAACGATCGAGATGAGCACGAAAATTTGCATTTGAAGTGTCAACTGAGCGCATGTGCGCAAGCGCATCTTTGACAATTGGGTGGTCAACCTCGGTAACGATGAAACTCACGCCATCCCTCCAGATGATCCGGCGATCAGGCTGGCGTATCCAGGCTTGATGATGTCGTTGATGATCCGCAGTCGCTCAGGAAATTCAATGAAAGCACTCTTCATGGCGTTAATCGTCAACCACTGCATATCGGCGAGGTCGGTGCCAAATGCATCGGAAAGTTGCACGAATTCGTTGCTCATCGAGGTGTTCGACATGAGGCGATTGTCAGTGTTGACCGTCACGCGAAATCGGAGATCTCGAAGCAGCCCGATTGGATGAGATGCAATGTCAGCGCAGACGCCGGTATTGACATTTGATGTCGGACAGAGTTCCAGAGGAACTCGCCTGTCTCGAACGAACTGAGCAAGGCGACCAAGTTCCCAACCATCGTTGGTGGATGTGATGTCATCGACAATACGAACACCATGACCGAGCCGTGCAGCACCGCAGTATTGCAACGCCTCCCAGATGCTGGGCAGCCCGAACGCTTCGCCGGCATGAATGGTTGAGTGAAAATTTTCTCGCATCACATACTGAAATGCATCAAGATGTCGTGACGGTGGGTGACCGGCTTCGGCTCCCGCGATGTCGAAGCCAACGACACCGGCATCACGCCACTTCACAGCAAGGTGGGCGATATCCAGACTGTGGGCAGCGGTTCGCATTGCACAGAGGATGACGCGGATGATGATTCCCGTCTCCTGTTCGGCTCGGCGAAAGCCATCGATTGTTGCGGACACCACCTCGTCAAGGGTGAGTCCAGCCTCAACATTTAACTCCGGGGCGTAACGAACCTCTGCGTACACGACGCCATCATTCGCAAGATCAACACCGCACTCGTATGCGACACGTTCGAGAGCATCGCGATGCTGCATCACGCCAACTGTGTGAGCGAAGGTTTCTAGGTAAAGAACAAGGTCGTTTCGTTTTGCACCACGGTTGAACCAGGTTGCCAAGTCAGATGGGTCGTGTGTCGGAAGGCCGTCGTAGCCAAACTCTTCAGCCAGCTCAATCACTGTTTGTGTTCGTAGGCCGCCATCAAGATGATCGTGCAACAGCACCTTTGGGGCCTTGAGTGCAAGTGCTGGCGTGATGGTGCTCACGGGCGGTCACTTCGGTCAAGTCTTCGCAGCGGCATTTCGCTCGGTCGTTGAAGCCAGTTCCAGTCGGGGTAATCCGCCGACGCTGAGATGCAGTGAAGCGTGTAGGCGTGGCGGCTCACTGGCGAACGGTTGACATCGCTCCAATGAGGCAGTTTTCCATTCAGGATGACCATCGTCCCTGCGGGTACTTCAAGGGGGACTAGGTCCTTCGCCGGATCAGGTAGCGGGGTGTTATCGAGTTCGTCAAAGCTGGTGCCATCATCATCGGTGCCGAGCCGTCGGAACACTTTGCGAAGTGGAGCGTTGTGACCGCCTGGTGCGGCCCACAGACAGCCGTTTTCAAGGGTTGCATCTTCGATTGCGAACCAGAACCCAGTAACAGTGAGCGGGTCCGTGTACAAGAACGTTGCATCTTGGTGGCAGCCAACCTCGCCGCCGATTCCTGGCTGTTTGAAGATGTACATGCTCTGCAGAGCCTGGGCATCAGCCATCCCGATGTCTGCCGCGACACCGGCAAGGTCTGAGGTGTAGGTGGCCTGCTCGAAGACATCATCGAGATCATGTTGTGCGTGGCCAATTTTGTTAATGCTGAGCTCTTTGGCCTGGCGGAGGTTGCCTTGGTCATCAAAAGCCTCTTCTTCGAAGAAACACCAGATCTTTCCACCAGAGGACAAGAAGTCATTGTTTGAGACGCGTTCTTGTTCCTCAGTGGTGAATACCGTCTTTTCACCCGATGGCTCCCACGCATTAACGAGGTCGATCGCCCGTTCACGGACCGCAGCGCGGGTCTCTGCGCCCATGAAGTCGGGTACTACTAAGAACCCATCTTGGGTAAATGCTGCAAGTTGTTCGTCGGAGAGCAGAGCTGACATACCTTGAGCGTACGCCGCTCAGAAGCCCACAGCGAGATCAGCCATTGGCAAGGGCTGAATATGCGGGGGAGACGATGTCATTGATAATCCGCTGCCGTTCATCAAGCGGTGCGAACCCTGATGAAATAGCGTTTGTGACGAGGCCAGATATCTCATCCCATGTCAGGTTGTATGCCTCGTTAATAGCGATGAGTTCACTTGATGGGCTGACATCGCTCATTAGGCGATTGTCGGTGTTGACGCCAACGTTGAATCCAGCGCGTAAAAATGGAATTACAGGATGGTCGCCAACTGAAGCGACTGCACCGATCTGCGTGTTGCATGTTGGGGCCATCTCAAGGTGAACTTGACGATCTCGCACGAAGGTTGCAAGTGGTCCGAGGATCAGTTCGCCCGACTCGATATGGGTATCGCGATCGAGACGTACCCCGTGGCCTATCCGGTGGGCACCGTGGGCGAGTGCATCTGAGATGAGTTCGAGGTCGGGCGGCTCACTCGCATGAATTGTGAGGTTGATGTGGCGTTGTCGTGCGATGGTAAGGGCCTCTGCGTGAAGAGATGGTGGCCATCCGGTTTCTGCTCCAGCGAGGTCGAAGGCGACAACTTTGCTGTCAACATTGCGGTACTGGTCAACAAATTCAACGACTTCGACCGAGCGATGTTCAGTGCGCATTGCGCAGATAATGAGCTGTGTTGAAATCTGCTGCCCTCGGGCGCGGGCTGATTCTTCGGCTCGACGGAATCCCGCACAAATTGCTTCGGTCGATGCGGCGAAGGGCATGTTGTGAAGTTCGGGCGCAAACCGGATCTCGGCGTAGACGACTCCATCATTGGCGAGATCCTCAACAGCCTCGAAGGCGATCCGTTCGATGTGCTCGGCGGTCTGCATCACGGCGAGGGTGTGTTCAAACGTCGCTAAATACTGCAGTAGGTCTTTGGCTGCGGCTCCTGCGGTAAACCAGGCTTGCAGGTCGTCGGGATCGGTCGTTGGAAGGTGTGATGTCCATCCAATTGTGTCGGACAATTCGAGGATGGTGCTGATGCGCAAACCGCCGTCGAGGTGGTCATGTAAGAGCGCCTTTGGCGCTCCGAAAAGTGCTGAGGATGTAACCGGTGATGGCATTAATGCCCACCGCCAGGTCGGTATGGGACCCCCGCCTTTGCAGGTGGTCTCAACCGCTGGCTAGCGGTGGCTAGCACGACGAGCGTGATGACATAGGGGAGCGATTGGGTAAGTGACTCCGGAACCTCTGTCACGGTTAGGTACGCAATGAGAGCAATGACTCCGATTCCGATTCCAGTGCTTCCTCGTTTGATGTTTCGCTGTAGCAAAGAGATCAGGCCGATGATTGCGCTCACGATCAGGATGAACAGGAACAGTCCGGTGATCGATCCGCCGGCAACGAGCTTGATGCCCTCGGAATACCCGAACACGGCTGCTCCACCAAGGATTCCGCTTGGACGCCAGTTACCGAAAATCATTGTTGCGAGCCCGATAAACCCGCGACCAGCGGTCTGGCCCTGCCGGTAGTACGACGACGAGATGATTGAAAGAAATCCGCCGCCCAGTCCTGCGAAGCCACCGCTAATGAGAAGCCCGATATAGCGAACTCGAATGACGTTCACGCCGAGTGATTCAGCGGCCTCGGGGGCTTCACCCGAGGAACGTAACCGCAGGCCAAAACTGGTTCGCCACAGCACCCACGCCGACAGCGGCACGAGCAGCACTGCAATCAGTGATGCCAGTGAAAGCCCTGACATCAACCCGCGGGTCATTCCTGCGAGGTCACCAATGATGAACCAGCCACGTTCTTCAAGCCAGCCGAGTGCGTCTGGCGTTGTGGAGGAGCCCACCGGACCTCCTGCGAGGAAGGGGACATCGATTATTGGTATCGCAAATGATTGAGGCGGGGACTGGCTGATACCGCCCTGTGGTTGTCCGACGAATACCAATTCGCTGAGATACCGCACCCCGAAGAATGCGAGAAGGTTCATCACCACACCAGAAATCACTTGGTCGATGTTGAATTTGATGGTAGCGACAGCGTGGATGAGGCCTCCAAGAGAGCCACCCAAAATGGCAAATAAGAATCCGATCCATGGGCCGTACTTCCAAGCGCCGAATGCGCCGAACCAGGTACCGAGGATCATCATTCCTTCGATACCGATATTGAGGATCCCGACGCGTTCTGCCCAGAGTCCGGCGAGGCCGGCAAGCATGATTGGAACGGTGAGGCGAAGCGCTGCACCGATGGTTCCCGACGAAGTGAGGTTGTCGAATCCTGTCCATAGTCGGGTTACCGACATGATGGCGACGAGAGATATACCGATCATCGCAACGCGCATTCGCGGCGACATTGAGATGTTTGCCGAAGTGATTGAGGTTGTTGTCGTGCTCATGCTGCACCCCCTGCCGCGAGTTCAGCCCGCGCTCGTTCAGCAGTTCTGACGTTGGCTCTTCGCACAGCTGCCTCATTCACAATGACGACAGTCAGCACGATGATTGCCTGCATCACCTTGACGATTGAGTTCGGAACCTCGGCGAGCTGTAGCTGTGCCGAGGTTGAATCAAGAAATCCGAAGAGAAGGGCTGCAACAACGATGCCAACGGGGTGGTTACGTCCGAGCAGTGCCACGGTGATACCAGCAAATCCGAGCTGGATGGGTGTGGCGCTTGGGCCATAGGCGTGTGTTTCGCCGAGCACACTCTGCATTGCGACAAGCCCGGCGACTGCACCTGAGAGCAGAAGAGCGATGACCGTCATTTTTGTCGCACTGATTCCTGCGGTTGAGGCTGCTGTGGCGTTGTATCCCGAGGCGCGAAGCTTGAAGCCGAAACGGCTTCGGTAGACAACCACCCAGAAGATTGCGACGACGATAAGTGCGATGATGAACATTGAGTTGAGGCGGCCCTCGACGATGTCGGGAAGCCATCCTGATTCAGCGATGATTGTCGTTTTGACATTGAGCCCTTCAACAGAGTCATCTCTGAAGAAACTGTTGAAGATCCATTGGATGAACGACAACGCGATGTAGTTCAACATGATTGTCGAAATCACCTCGTGAACGTTCTTACGGACTTTCAAATACGCAGAGATGCCCGCCCATGCCGCTCCTGAGATCAGCGCAACAGCGAGAATGGCTGCAACATGTAATGGTCCAGGAAGGCTGAGGTGACTTCCGGCTTCGGCGGCCATCAGGGCCGCAAAGAGGTACTGACCTTCAACACCGATGTTGAAGATGTTCATTTTGAAGCCGATTGCAACTGCGGTTGCAGAGAAGATCAGCGGGGTTGCCCGCCGCATCATCTCGAGCAACTTGTCAGAGTTTTTTGCAGTGTCGATCATCGTCGTGAAGGCTGCAACCGGGTCTTTGCCAGTGATGAAGAGCATCAGAGCGGAAATTGCAAGAGCGATGAGTACCGCAATGAGTGAACTTGCCAAGGTGGTTCCTGATGTGCGCAGACCTGACGCCCGAGATGGTGTCAAGATCTTGCCCAATGGTCCTGAAGGGGCTAAGGCGGTATCGCTCATGATGTGACCTCCTTGTGTGCACCAGTCATATATCTTCCGAGCTCGCTAGCGGTGACATCGTCAGGGTTGAGCGTTGCGGTGATCTGGCCATCGAACATCACTGCGATGGTGTCCGAAAGTCCGAGCAGTTCTTCAAGGTCGGCAGATACAAGCAGGACAGCCATGCCGTTATCTCTGGCACGTCGAATCTCATCCCATACTGCTGCTTGTGCACCAACGTCGATGCCTCTCGTCGGGTGGGCCGCAACGAGA
>JBMTDQ010000030.1:0-22076 GCA_049432165.1 Ilumatobacteraceae bacterium | reverse complement strand
TTCCAAGCATCGGCAGCCTTGACGTTCAACTCGGCAACGCCGGCCAGCCCATCGTCACGTACACGACATCAACTGACGACCTCGGCGTTGGGGTTTGCCACCCAAGCGGTTGCAGCACGTCAGCAGTTGCCACCGTTATCAACACCGACGACATCGATGGCATGTCACCGAGATTCATCATCGATGACATTGGCCGACCAATCGTTGTTTCCTCAGACCTATTCGGTGACCTTCATGTTGATATCCCGTGGTGGCTCACCCAATGACCGTGGATAAAGACGCACGTGAACGGCAACGAAAGAAGTTACGCAGCAAGCAACGAACCGAGTCGACCACCCATCAACTCATCAAAGTTGTCATGGTAAAAACGCTGACGAACCTCATCGGAGCAGTTCTCAAGCGAGCGCTCAAAGCGCTCAATCGGTCGACGTCCGCCTTCAACATGCGGATAGTCAGACGAGAACAGGACCACTTCAGAGCCCGCCTGCTCGACAATCCACCCGACATCTTCGGTTGGATACGGGGTGAACTTCATCTGCCGGCGGACGTACTCGCTCGGCCGAAGTGACAACTTCTGCAAACGCTCCTCATGACGTGCAAACGCGTCGATCGCAGACTCCATCTGACGCATCCACGACGGCACCCAGATCGCACCCTGTTCAACGACCCCAACCCGTAGTTCGGGGAACCGCTCGAACACTCCGTCGAAGATCATCGTTGCGAGGGTCTGAGCAGGCTGCACCGGGATCGCCATGTAATCAACCGACCGGAAATTCTCTTCACCACCATGGAAATCTGGTGGCACCGGTAATCCGTTGTTGAAGTAATTCGGGTCGAGTAGTTGACCAGTTCCACCGACATGGAACACCACCGGCACGCCAGCATCTGCTGCCATCGACCACACCGGGTCGAGCCCCACGTGGCTTGGAGAGTGACCTGGAGGGCAGGCAGATGCAATCAGCAATGCCCCGGCACCCATCTCGATCGCTTCTTCGGCAAGTGCCGGTGCTCGATCAATATCAGCAAGTGGCACATACAACGTCGAGAGCAAACGACGGTCAACCGAGCAGAACTCAGCGAGGCCGCGGTTGTGCGCCCGGGCGGTACCGATCGCAAACTCCATGTCGCCGGAGTGTTCCCACTCACAGAGGCGGCTGTTGTAAAAGGTGTTGAACACCAGCTGGCTGGCAAAGCCCAGCATGTCGAGGGCACGCGGGCGATCTTCAGGAATGAACGATCCGGTTGCTGCGTAGTTCTTACGAAGCATGATCTCCGCTTCTTCAGCAGCGATGTAGTCGGGTGATTGGTGACGCTGCGCAAGGCGCTCAAAACCGACCTCAAGGTCATCTTGTGCTTCAAACTCGACCGCCGATTGCTGCAGCTCATTCCCACCTGGATAGGTCAGCGCATCAATGCGATCTCGAAACGCTGGGTCCGCATGATCTCGAAGCCAGGTTGGGGTCTCCATAATGTGAGCGTCAGCATCATGAACAACAAGTCCGGTTGAGTTGTAGGCCATCTCGCCAGTCTTGCCGCACCCGTCCTCATCGAACGACGCGGAGATGGCCTCACAACTTCTTCGTGTGTGATGATGCAGTGACCAAACACATCACCCGAAGGACTAGACGGATGTCGTCAGTAAAACCATCTTTTACCTACAGCACAGGTGAGCAACTCCCAGTGGAAGTGCTCGTCTTTCGGGTTGCTCCAGAACACGTCGACGAATTCATCGCTGTGGATCACGAGGTGTGGACCCTCGGCGAGGCGTTACTGCCCGGGTTTGATCGCATTCCATTTCGATCAAAGGAGGTCTGGACCGATGACAGCAAACCAGGTGAGATCACGTTGACGTTCGTGTGGGAGTCACTCGATGACTGGAAACGAGTTGGCGAACCGTCAATTCAAGCGGCACTCCAAGCGGAGTTCGATCGCCGATTTCCTCACGACGTCGAACTTGTTGCTGCGCCTCACGAAGAGAGCAACCACGGGATTCATCGCGTCAGCCGGTTTCAGCGAGTCGACTGAGTCATCGCTGTTTATACAAGCGGAAGTGCACCCTCATAGTTTGGTGATTGGCCCTGCAACACCCTCAGCGCTGAGTCGGTATATCGACGATACGAACGGCGTAGCAATTCGTCGTCCTTGCTCACAAGCCACTGCGAATTCGCACCAATGACAAACGCAAAGATGTTGTACGCCAACGCCTCCAGATCAATCTCTAAATCTTCACTCTTTGCGCCAAGTGTTGAACGAATCTCGTGTGCGATGTGGTTGCGGATTTGAACGTCGCGAAGAACTTCCTCATGCATCGGGTCGGTTGCATGACGGTTCTCCCAAAACAACTGAAACTGCAATTCCATCGCAAGCGGATTTTGAATCACGATTTCGGCGTAGTCAGGAAGTTTGGCGACAACATCAATCCCCGAAATATCGAGCACCCAGGTACCAAAATGTGGAGCCGGACCCTCACGCTCAAGCAAAGCCCGTAACACGCCTTCTTTTGATCCGAAGTGATGAAGAATTCCGGCATGAGTAATGCCAACCTTTTGGGAGATCATCGGCAGACTCGTGAGCACAAAGCCTTGTTCAGCGAACAGTTCCATCGCTGCGTCAAGAATTGCTTCTCGACGCACTCGTCCTCGCTCGGCACTTACTGAGCGATTTTCAGTCATACATAAACGTTACCGCGTCCGAACACCCTGATATTCACGGTGCTTCCACAATTTGTTGGACACTCGTCGTGCTCAGAATCATCGATGACGAATCGCACGACTCATCGACATGAATTACCGTCAGCAGCGTGGCCAGTCAACGTCGCTCACATCAAGGCATCGCCGGAGCAATCGCGGCAGTTACTGCACTTGGCGTCGCAGAGTCGCTGAGCTCACTCGACGCAACCTCGCCAACAATCGTGGAAGCCGCGGGGCTCACATTCATTGACCAGTTCGCTGCGACACTCAAAGACGTAGCGGTAGCCATCTTCGGCACTCACCACAAAACCGCTCTCATCATCGGAACTTGGGTCGTCATCATTGGGCTCGCCGCGTTTGCCTCTCGCTCGACAACAAAGTCCCGCCGAAACTTCACTCTTCTCGTTGCCGTCATCGGCGTAGTGGGGCTCTCAGCATTTCTCACGCGACCTCTCAGCAACGCTCCCCTTGGCGTCATCGCGATCACGACAGGACTGGCAACCGGATTGACGCTTCATCGGTACCTCTTGCACGTCGCAATGCCCGTAACTACCGATGAAGTGCCCTCATTCGAACGCCCGGGCGAGGCACTTGGCAATCGGCGCCAGTTCATGGTGGTGGCGTGTACAGCTGTTGCCGGAGCCGCCGGAGCAACGGCGATCGCGACGACTGTTCGTCGACGCTCGCTCAACACTGAACCAGCGGTGACTGCACCACTACCCACACCATCAACGAGTATCCCGCCAATCGAAAACACCCTCGATGGCATCGATGGCATCACACCATTCATTACGCCCAATAGCGACTTCTACCGAATCGACACTGCCCTTGTGATCCCGAAAGTTGACCCAGCGACCTGGTCACTCACCATCGATGGGATGGTCAATCGACCACAGGTTCTCACCTACGACGATCTCATTGAGGCATCAACAGAAGTTGAGACCGTCACCATCGCGTGCGTGTCGAATGAGGTTGGCGGCAACCTCGTTGGAAATGCGACTTGGCAAGGAGTTCGTCTCGCCGACGTTCTCGACCGGGCGGGAATCCAACAGGGAGCATCACAAATTGTTGGTCACTCGGTTGATGGATTTACCGCCGGCATGCCAACTGCGACCGCTCTCGATGGACGTGTCGCTCTCATCGCCACCGCCATGAACGGAACACCGCTTCCACAGCGGCATGGGTTTCCCGCTCGCCTCATTGTCTCAGGTCTGTACGGATACGTCTCGGCGACGAAGTGGCTTTCCCGAATCGAACTCACAACATGGGAAGCCACCGAGGGATATTGGATTCCGCGCGGGTGGTCAAAAGAAGCCCCGGTCAAACTCACCTCTCGTATCGATGTTCCTCAACGATCATCGATCTCAGCCGGTGTCACGCCAATCGCTGGAATCGCATTGTCCCCCTCGATCGGCATTTCTCGAGTCGAGGTATCCATCAATGATGGCCCCTGGCAATCCGCCGAGCTCGGAGATCACTCCAATGACAACACATGGGTGCAATGGCACCTTCCGTGGCACGCGACAAACGGTGATCACATCATCAGGGTGCGCGCAATCGACTCCGACGGAAATGTTCAAGACGAAACCCCACGAGCCGTTGCGCCAGACGGAGCAACTGGATTCCACCGCCGACGGGTCACCGTGCGATAACTCCTCGCCTCGCCACATCGACGCAACCGATGCAAGAGTAAGAGCATCAATAATGAACGGGGGAAACCGATGACCGAACTTAATACCGGAACCGACAAACTGCTTGGCCGCATTCACGGACATGTCGCGGTGCTGTCGTTTAACCGTCCAGAGTCACGAAACGCTCTCAGCGACGAGATCTATCACGGGTTCAACACTGCTCTGCCTCAAGTTGCCGAGAACAACGACATTCGCGTGCTCATGGTGACCGGCGAGGGTGGCGCATTCTGTTCTGGCGGAGATGTCAAAGGTTTTAGAGCAAGCCATGCCGGTGAAGGTCAACCGGTGACCCCTGAGCAAAGCCTCGACCGGCTTCGCCAAATTCAAATGTGGGTGTCGGGTGCCTTTCGCAAACTTCCGAAGCCAGTCGTTGCAGCAATTCCGGGGCCGGCCGCAGGAGCAGGATTCTCCATCGCGCTCGCTGCAGATTTCCGCGTTGCAAAAGAAAGCGCCATCTTTGTTTCGGCATTCTCCACAATCGGCGCAAGCGGTGACTTCGGCAGTTCATGGTTCCTTCCGCGCCTCATCGGCGAAGCCAAGGCAAAAGAATTCATGTTCCTATCACCACGAGTGACCGCTGCTGAGGCGCTCAACCTCGGCCTCATCAACAGAATGTTCCCCGATGATGACTTCGAGAACGCTGCGCTGGCCTTCTGCGACGAACTTGCTGCTCGCTCGCCGATCGCCATGCGGATGCAGAAAGAAAATATCCAGCGTTCATTCGATGCCGACCTTGCAACAGGCCTTGAGGCTGAGGCCACCGCAATGGTGCGCACCATGTCAACCGCTGACCACCGAGAGGCTGTCGCAGCATTCTTTGATAAGCGGACCCCTGATTACACCGGGCGCTAACCCGGATTCGGCAATCATGCAATCATTATGAGAACCATCCCACGGTTGCTTCCTCGCCTACTCGGCGGGTTGCTTGTTGCTTCTGCCCTCGTCGCATGTTCGAGCGCAACACCGACCGAAGAGATCGATAGTTCGACGTCTGTTGCGGCCCCTACAACGATTGAGACCACAACATCGGCCGCTGAAGACACGACCACGACGACCGAAGTTGCAACGACAACAACGCTCGCAGTTGACGACATCGAAGGGCGCATCAATGCGGTCATCGATGAGTTCCTTGCCGCAACAATGACTCCCGGAGTCACCGTGTCAATTCTTCAACCATCCGGCAATGGTGATGTCGAAGCGATCAACATTGCTCGTGGGCTTCGCGAGGCTCGCGGATCAGAGGCAGTAAGCACTTCTGACTACTTCCGCTGGGGATCGATCACAAAAACGATGACCTCGGTTGTCATGCTTCAACTCGTGGAGGAAGGTCTTGTTGATCTCGACGCATCGGTGTCGACATATCTCGGATCGGGGTGGGCAGCCGGCTACGAACTTGACGGTGTTGATTACGGCGATGCCATCACGATCAGGCAGATCCTGCAGCACACCGATGGGTTCGCTGAATTCGCATTCGATCTCGGTTTCTACGCGCTTGCAAGCGTGCGTCTCGACACACCGTTTGAGCCCGAAGAAATCATTGCGTGGGCGGTTGAACGCGGGCCTCAATACGAACCTGGCACCGATTATGAGTACAACACCGTCGGCCACATTGTCGCTGGACTCGTCATCGAAGAAGTAACCGGCAACCCAGCACATGTCGAACTACGAAATCGGCTATTTGATCCTGCTGAAGTCACCGAGGTGTACCTCGCCCCGCAGGAGTCGCCACCGAACGAAACAGTCTCGGGGTATGTGCGAGGGGAGCTCAAAACCGCACTCGATTTCGTGCCTGGTTTTGCGGTGTTCACGACTGAAGCAACCGTTGGAGCGTTCTACAACATCAGCGTCATCCCGCAAGAGGTGCTTCGTTCAGCCGGCTGGACAGGAGGCGGCATCGAAGCTCAGGCAGAGGACCTTGCTCGGGTGTTCCGCAGCGAGTTCACCTCAGCTCTCAGCGATGAGATGCTCAACGAGTTTGTGACGCCATCGGAGTTCTCGAACTACGGACTCGGCATCACCGTCGGTGAGGTGAACGGCATTGAGACATATTCACACGGTGGCGGCGTTCCTGGATTCAGATCGCATGCCGCTTACCTGCCCGAACTTGACCTCACAATTGCTGTCTCGGCAAACCTCATACCGATTGCCCCAGATATTGAGACGCTCGCAATCGACATCGCTGAAGTCATCATCGACAACCTCTAGTCGAACACGGTCAACTCTCGTCACAGATCGGGATGAGCAACGATCGGCGATGACTCAGCCCACTCGCGAATGAACTGCGCCTGATCACGAGATTGCGGTCCTGCGCCCAGTCGACAATCAGCGACCCGCCGCTCCGCATCATCAAGCGACATTCCAGCTGCCAACAACACCGAACACGCAGCAGTGCCCGCACGCCCAATTCCTGCCGCACAGTGAATAATGATGTTTGATCCGCTTCGAACCCGGTCGAGGAGATCAGCAATCAACGCTGTCCATTCATCGCTGTCGGGAACACTCAAGTCGGGAATAGGGAACCAGATCGCTCGAGGGTCGGTCGTTAACCAGTTGACATAGCCCGGATAACGATCTGCAAGTTCATGACCCTCAGTCAAGCAGACGACGGAAGAGGCATCGACTGAAGCCACAACATCATCTGGATTGGGACCAATTCGATGCTTCCCGCACAGCCACATCGACCCGGTAGCACCATCAATGGGCACCTCATCGATACCGCCGTCACGTTGTCGCTCACTTAACCAACTCACGCGAGTCACCCACTGGCCGGCGGAGCAGGACGGTGCCATACCGCGCGTAACGGTGAGCAACGCAACGATGTCTCATCCTCAGCAAACGATGCTTCCGTGTCAACGATGAGTGAATAACCGTCGAGGTCACCTTCAGCGAACGGCGGGTACACCATCGTCACGACTCCTGACGCAGCAACATTCGCCGCAAGACGACCGCTGCTCACCGAAAAAACTGCATCACCGCTAGCAGACCACGTTGGTGACAGCGATAGCACGTGTGCACCGGAGAGGCCGCTCGTGACCACAAAACACCATCCACAGCTTTTTACGGTTTCAGGAAGATCGTCAACAGGCACCTCGATACTCATCGACACACCTTAACGATCGAGCAGCGGCTGAAATCTGCTCTCCGGTGGCATCGACCGATAATGAACGGCAGACTTCAGGACGTGAACGCGACTACGACCATGACCGCCGCTGCCCGAATCGTCGATGGCACAAAGACCTACGGCACCGGAGACGCTGCAGTAACTGCACTGCGTGATGTGAATGTTGAATTCAGCGGCGCCCAGTTCACCGCCATCATGGGCCCCAGCGGATCTGGAAAATCGACGCTCATGCACTGCATCGCCGGGCTTGATCGCCTCACCTCAGGAGATGCATTCATTGGTGAAACTCGGCTTGCCGACCTAAAAGACAAAAAACTCACTGAACTTCGTCGCTCAGAAGTTGGGTTCATCTTCCAGTCGTTCAACCTTGTTCCGACGCTGACCGCAGAAGAAAACATCAATCTTCCACTCTCACTCGGTGGACGCAGTGGCGACCGAGAGTGGATCGATACCGTGATTGACACCGTCGGACTACGGGACCGTCTCTCACACCGACCAAATGAACTCTCCGGTGGCCAGCAACAGCGAGTCGCCGTTGCTCGAGCGCTTGCGAGCCGGCCCACGATTATTTTTGCCGACGAACCAACCGGAAACCTCGACTCAAACTCCGGTAGCGAAGTGCTCGCATTTATGCGCCGAGCAGTTGACGAATTTGGACAAACCATCGTGATGGTGACCCACGATGCGAATGCTGCATCCACCGCAGATCGAGTGCTGTTTTTGAATGACGGCGAAATCGTTCACGACATGTCACAGCCAACCGCTGACCGCATCCTCGACACGATGAAATCGATCGGCAGCTGAATCCGATGATCAAACTTGCTCTTCGCGGGGCGCGGGCAAACCTCGGCCGCCTCATTCTCACCCTAATTTCAGTTGTTCTTGGAGTGGCCTTCGTTTCAGGGTCGTTTGTGCTCGCCGACAGCCTTCGCTCAATCTTTGACCAAGTGTCCGAAGATGCCTTCGCCGGAGTTGATGCGCAAGTCCGTGGCGCCAGCAACGATATGAACTCGACAAACGGCGAAACTCCACGCTTTAGTGACGACGTCATCAGTGCAATCGCTGATCTTCCCGAAGCCGAATACACCGAAGGTGGCTTGTTCTCATTCGAGCGGGCCTACACGATTGATGCAAATAACGAAGTCGTTCGGCCGACCGGTCCGCCGGTGTTCACCGGATCATGGTCTGGGCCAAGCCCCGTGTCGTCGTTCAGGATGATCGAAGGCGAACCCCCAACCGGCCAGCAGGTCGTCATTGACCCGGTTCAAGCCGAGCGTGGTGGTTTTGTGGTCGGCCAGGACATCACCATCAGCCTCCCGACCGGGGAGCCTGAAGTCTTCACGCTGAGCGGCACAATCGACTTTGGTGAAGGTGGTACCGGAGGCGCATACTTCATTCTGTTTGACCTGCCAACGACACAACGCGTGCTCGGCCTCCCTGGGCAGATCGACTCAGTGGTCATCTCCGCAGCCGCCGGCGTGAGTCCCGATGAACTCGTCACTGCGATCACGGCTGTGCTTCCTGACAATCTGGAGGCAGTCACCGGAGAAGTTGTGATCGGTGAACAAAAAGAAGACTTTGGCACATTTATCAACATCTTCGGCAACGTTCTGCTCGGTTTCGCAGTTGTCGTGTTGTTTGTCAGCACGTTCATCATCAACAACACCTTTGCAACACTCGTTGGTCAGCGCACCCGAATGTTTGGTCTCATGCGATCCATCGGAGCGAGCGGGAAACAGATCATGCAGATGGTGTTCATTGAGGCTGGTTCGATTGGTATCGCCGCATCAGGGCTCGGCCTCGTCGGTGGCCTCGGCGTTGCATCGGCACTGAAGCGACTCTTTTCATCGGCCGGCGGAGAATTTCCTGACGGCCCCCTCGAAATTCGGACACGCACGATTGTCGTGGTGATCATCGTTGGGATGGGAGTCACCCTTGCCTCCGCAATTCTTCCGGCTCTGAGAGCGTCAAGGGTCACACCACTTGAAGCCTTCAGAACCGGTGGTAGGGCCTCACGCCCACTTACTGTCCGCATCGCACTCGGAAGCGCAGTGCTGTTACCGGGGCTCGTGTTCATGGCGATCGGCATGTTCGGAGACCCAGGCGGAACATCAGTAACTCTGGCGCTCATTGGCGTCGGCGGAGCACTCACCTTCATTGGTGTGTCGATGCTTTCTGCAATGTTCGCTGGTGCTGTCGCAGGATTCATCGGCACACCGGTAGCCGCACTCCGAGGAGTCACCGGACGTATTGCCCGTGGCAATGCAAGTAGAAACCCGCAGCGCACAAGTTCGACCGTGACAGCTCTCATGATTGGCCTCGCCCTCATCTCTGGCGTTGCGGTGCTGACCCGTTCAATTCTCGACAGTTTTGAGGAAGTGCTCAACGAATCAATTTCTGCTGATCTCTGGATTTTCGAAACCAACCAGGGTCTCGAATTCTCGGGACTACTCGTTGATCAACTGGCCGAATTACCCGAGGTTGACCAGGTGGCCGGATTCTCCCCGACTGCGATCCGCATCGGCGATGAGGTACTTACAGCAACTGGCTTTGACTCAACCACCGGCACCTCAGTCGTCAACATGGGAATAGTTGAAGGCACAGCCGAAGTCGGTCGAGATGGCATCGCAATTCTGGACACTGTTGCCGAGGAGCGGCAACTCGCTGTTGGAGATCAACTCAACGTTGAGTTCGAAGATGGATTTGTGACATCACTCAACGTGCGAGGGATCTTTGACGACGCTGCAATCGCCGGCGCTGACTGGCTCATCGACCGTGATCTCTCCCGAGAGCACCGCATCACCGATGCAATCACCTTCGCTGGACTCACCTACGCCGATGGCGTCGACCCCGCTATCGGACGGGCAGCTGTTGAGGCCACAACCGCAGCCTTCCCGCAACTCAGCGTGCAAGACAACACCGAATTCCAAGAGGAAGCAGAGGGCCAGATCGCTCAACTTCAGGTCGTGATCACTGCCCTACTCGTACTGTGCCTTGTCGTTGCCTTCTTCGGAATTGTCAACACAATGGTGCTGGCAGTGCTTGAACGCACCCGAGAAATCGGGCTTCTTCGTGCGGTCGGAATGACACGTCGCCAACTCCAGTCGAGTGTCAGATGGGAAGCTGCAATTATCAGTTTGTTCGGAGCCCTGCTTGGAGTGGCACTCGGGCTGTTACTCGGTTGGGCCGCCGTCATCGCAATTCCTGATTCGTTCGTCAGCAAACTCGGCATCCCGTGGGGACAACTTGTTGTCTACGTCATCATTGGAGGCCTCCTCGGTGTCGTCGCTGCCTGGTTCCCGGCTCGACGAGCAGCCCGTCTCGACGTACTCGAGGCAATTTCGACTCAGTAGAAACATCGGCAGGAATAATCATGGCGCTCGACCCACATCATCTTTCAGACGCGGCTCAGGAGTTCCTTCGCGAATATGTGCTGGCAACTCTTACGACATTGAGAGCAGATGGATCCCCTCACGTTGTACCTGTGGGATTCAGTTATGACATGTCATCGGCTACAGCGATGATCATCGCTGTCGACGGATCTCAGAAAGTATTGAATGCGGACCGAAACTGTCGTGCCGTCGTCAGCCAAGTCGACGGACCAAGGTGGCTCTCATTCGAAGGTGTTGCCCGAGTATCTCGAGATGCCAATGAGGTACGACTTGCTGAGCAACGTTACGCCAGTCGATACCGGCAACCAGCAGAACGAAATGACCGTGTCGCAATCGTGATCGCTGTCGACCGCGTGCTCGGGCGAGTGCCCGAAGCCGACTGAAACTCGATCACTGCAAGGGTTGAGCGCCTCCAGGCGGAGTGTCATCAAGTAGTCGCCAGTCGAGACGGGTCTGGCAACCCGGGCACCAATACACCGGACGGCTATCCGGTGGTGCAGCAGTGAGATCAATTGAGTCTCCGCAACGATTACAAACTCGACCGTTTCGACCATAGACCTCAAACGGCACCAGGTTGACAAATCCGTCGTCCCCCAACGCGTCTAGGTGCTCAGTGAGAATTCTCGATGCGTAGTTCACCAGCATGATGAGATCGGAACGAGCGATGTCACCAACACGAGCCCACGGACTCAGCCGGGTTGCCCACAACGCTTCAGCGGCGTACACATTGCCGAGTCCGCGAACGACCCGCGCATCCAACAGTGCTTCACGAATGCGTGTTGATGGATGGGCATGGCGAAGAATCGCTTCAACAACTATTTCACGATCTACTGAAGGGTCCGAGAGGTCGGGTCCGATTCGGCCCCGAGACGGGTGTCGATCAATCGGTTCTTTGCGGTAGGTCTCAACTTCAGCTGCATCAAAGCAGACAGCGACCCAATCCTCAGACTCAATGAATGCGGTTGCGTCGGCCTGCTTGCGACGCCACCGAGCGCCGACGCGATAGAGATCCCATGAGCCCGACCGACGGAGATTCGTGTGCAACACAAGCCCATCGTCCCAGGTGAATTCAAACTGGCGACCATCACGTTCAATGTTTTCAATAACTCTGCCAACTCCCGGTGCGGGCCCAGAAAGTTTGCGAGATGAGAAGCAGATCGTCTGCTGACCGACGAGCGCAGTCCGCATTGCACTTGCACTACGACGTATCGCGGACGCTTCAATCACATAAGGAATAGTAGATGCGCGGGAAGCCGCCGACGTGGATTTCGCGCGTCAGGGAAGTTGCGCGACATGAGCAAGAGCGAGGCGGATGAGTCGGTCGTGGCCACTCGTCATCTGTTGCCGCACTCCGTCGGACACCGCCTCACTTGGCGAGAACCACGAGAGATCTAGCGCCTTCTGCGTTGGTTGACACTCGCCGTCAACCGGCACAACGTACGCAAGGCTCACCGCATGCTGGCGTGGATCATAGAACCCACTGATATTCGGATCAGGAAAGTACTCGGCCACTGTGAAGGGCGCCGGAGAAACTGGGAGCCGAGGAAGCGCAAGCGGACCGAGATCTTTCTCACAATGCCGAAGCAGTGCATCTCGAACTCGTTCGCCATACAGCACTCGTCCAGAGATGAACGTTCGTGAAATGTTGCCGTCGGGAGCAACGCGCAACAACATGCCAACTTCGGTGACATTGCCATTGCTGTCAACCCGCACCGGCACAGCGTCGACGTACACGATTGGCATTCGTGAACGAGTGACCGCCATGTCCTCTTCAGAGAGCCATCCCACGTCAGTCTCGGTGTCTTGGGTCGTATCGGTGTTGCTCACCTCGACAGTTTCACAGATTTCTGGCCTTCTTTGCGTACTCCTCGGATGAGCAATGATGGAGTGATGAGTTTCAGCCGACGGGACCAACACTTAGGTGCTGCTCGTTGGCCGGACCTCACGTCCCCCGTCACCTTGCTGATTCCGATTGGTTCGTGTGAGCAGCACGGACCACATCTCCCACTGGATACCGATACTCAAATCGCTGAAGAGATCGCAGCTCGCAGCGCGGCTCGATCTCAAAATTGTGTTGTGGCACCAGCGATTTCGATCACGGCGTCGGGAGAGCACCAAGGTTTTCCCGGAACGCTGTCGATCGGAAACGAAGCTCTCACGCTCTGCATCGTGGAGTTATGCCGCTCCGCTGACTGGGCTCATCGCATCATTCTGGTGAACGGACACGGCGGAAATTTTGTAGCCGTTACCTCTGCCTGCACCACCCTTCACAGCGAAGGACGACACGTCGCTGCTTGGTGGCCACAAGGTTCACCCAACGACCTTCACGCCGGACGCATCGAGACATCGGTGATGCTGTCCATCGCTCCAGGTGAGGTTGCGATGACATCGATGACGAGCGGCCCGATACCGACGATTGGTGACCTTTTGGCACTCGGCGTACAGCCACTCTCGCCAACTGGAGTTCTTGGCGACCCAACTGGAGCTACCGCTGCCGAGGGAGAGCAATGGCTCTCGGTTTGGGTCGATGACCTTGCACACATCATTAGCGACGACTCGTGAAGTTCACCCTTGACACGACGACACGGTTCACACCGGGGCGAATCATTGGCGGCTCACCACCCAGCATCCTGCGGCTTTCCCGGCGGGGTGAAGAAACGGTCACACGAATCATTTCTGGTGCTGATATCGAGATAACGCCTCTCGTTCGTCGGATGCTCAACCTCAACCAGATTCACCCAGCATTCGATCACGACTGCCCGCGTGCCGAGGCGGTCGTTACTGTCATCACGCCCGCATTTGGTCAGCGGACCCACCAGCATCCTGAAGGTGACGGAATCAAGGTCGTCGTCGTCGATGACGGATCACAACCACCGTTACATGATGCAACGATCAGGCTTGAGGTGAACGGCGGACCAGGCTCTGCGCGCAACGAAGCCCTTCAGTTTGTTGATACCGAATTTGTCGCGTTTGTTGATGCCGATGTTGACGTCGGTTCGGACGCGACATGGATTCGGTCACTACTTCACCATTTTGATGATCCTGAAGTTGCCGCAGTCGCTCCTCGCGTTCGGAGCATTGCGCGAGATGGCGTTGTCGCTCGACATGAGCTTCGTCGTGGTGCCCTTGATCTCGGCCCGCTCCCTGCGTCGGTTAGACCCGGAACCCGAGTGAGTTACGTGCCATCGGCAGCACTCCTTTGCCGGACGTCAGACATCACCCCGATCGATGGCTTCGACCCAGATCTTCGAACTGGAGAAGACGTCGACCTTATTTGGCGCTTGGTCGCAGCCGGCAAATCCATTCGCTATGACCCCTCGGTGATCGTCCATCATGAACCTCGAACCTCGTTGTCTGGTTGGTGGCAGCAGCGCATTGGGTACGGACGCTCATCGGCCGCTCTAGCGCGCCGCCATGGCGACGATCACATCTCGCCGCTGGTGGCCTCGCCATGGAGCATTGCCGCGGTTCTCTCACCGATGCTGCTTCGGCGTCCGATCGCCGGACTTGCTGCAGCCCTCACCATCCTCTGCGCTGCATCCCAGCGCCTACGCAAACGGATTCCAGATCTCACGAATCAAGAGTCGTTCAACATCATTGCAACCGGGACGATGCACACGGCGGCCGCAGGAGCACGGGCAATGCGCCGAGTGTGGTGGCCAATCCTCCTTGTTCTTGCTCCATTTCTTCGCTCAGCGCGCAGGTTGTTGGTGCTATCGCTGCTTGCCGCACGCTCGCCAATGACGGTGTTAGACGACGCAGCCCATGGCGTCGGAATCTGGTCTGGAGTGAACTCCTCGACGACCTTCGGACCCGTCCTTCCACGAATTCGGGGCAGCCGACCACAACACCGAGGTCGATCCTCCTAACATCTCGGATATGACGGTCTCGCTTACCGTCGACCGCGAACGCTGGTCGGCACACGTGCAGCGCACAATCGAGCGCGTTCAAACCGTTGCAACTCCAATTCCGGTGGTCAAAGGAAATGGGTACGGATTCGGACGTCACGATCTCGCCACGATCGCAGCCGGTTATTCCGAAACGCTCTGCGTTGGAACAGTGCACGAACTCGTCGGGCTACCTGATTCGGTCACGCCTGTCGTGCTCACCCCTTCACTTAGTGGTCCGGTGCCACATGCTGTCCTCACTATCGGCAATGAATCGCATCTCACTGCGCTGTCGGGTTCTCGTCAGCGAGTCGTCGTCAAACTCGAATCGTCAATGCATCGATATGGCCGGCAGAGCCCTCTTGCCCATCAGGCACTGGACAGCGACCTCGAAGTGCTTGGCGTCGCAATCCACCTACCACTGACCCAAGCCGATGATGACCGAGTTGCCGAGGTATCGGCGCTAATCAGTAACGTGCCGACGTCAATTCCCGTCTGGCTCAGCCACATTGACCCGACACTCATCGCTCGACTACCGGACAGTCACTCGTATCTGCTTCGGATTGGCTCGGAACTTTGGCACGGTGATCGCGAAGCCCTACACCTGTCAACCGACGTGCTTGATGTTCGTAAGGTTGTTGCAGGGCAATTGGCTGGGTACCGGCAGAGCGAAGTCTCCACCAACGGATACCTCGTCATGGTTGGTGCAGGCACTGCACATGGGGTGCAACCACTTACCGATGGCAGAAGTCCTTTTCACTTCAACCGCGAACGTGTGCACATGTTCGAGCCACCACACATGCATACAACGATGTTGTTTCTTCCGAGCAATGCGGAATCACCAAATGTGGGTGACCGACTCGATCTGCAGCGACCGCTCACTCAGACGCTTGTTGATGAAGTGATCTGGAGCTGACCCGAACTTGGTCGACAGCAAATTCGCTTGACTAACGCAGTGCTGCGCGGCGAGCTGAACGAATCGCAACTGCTCCAGCACCGATCAAAGGCCCACGGTCAGCGAGACGGGTCGACGTAATCCGTGGCATCGGGCCCCGGGAGCGGTGCACGCATTCATCAAGTTCGAGTTGCGCCTCGTTGAAGAATGTGGCACCAAAGCCGAGAGCAACGGCTCCACCCACCACCACTAGGTCGAGATCAAGAGCCGTACAAATCATTGCTGCGCCACGACCAACGTACCTCCCGGTTCGCTGCATGATGTCATAGGTTGGCTCCGACGGTGGCCTTCCAGTGATTGCTTCGATCGCAAGCCCAGATGCTTCTGCCTCGAGGCAACCGCGAGCGCCGCAACCACATCGTCGACCGCCCGGTTCGACGATGAGATGCCCAACGTGACCAGCGTTACCACTGTCACCATCAAGCAGATCACCATCGATAAAAATTCCACCGCCGATGCCAGTCGACACGGTCATTGCACAAAAGTTTCTCACCCCACGCGCAGCCCCAAGCCAGCCTTCGGCAAGAGCGAGCGCTTTCGCATCAAGATCACCGTAGACCGGCAATCGGGTCAAGTCGTTAAGAAATCTCCGCAAGGGAAACTCATTCCAGGATGCAATATTCACCGGGGAGACAGACTCACAATTACGGGTGATAGGGCCTGCACAACCAATACCGATTGCCCGAACAACCTTCCCATGGTGGGATGCAGCACGATCTAACTGTTCTGACACCACGCTTGCCAGCGCTGCGAAGTGCGACTGCGGACCGACGTCAGGGTCGACTTCAACTCGGGCCCGATCGATGAGTTCACCCTTCAGAGTGACAAGACCTGCTTCAAACTTCGTGCCGCCGATATCGACAGCACACACCACTGAAGACTCTGGCGAAGCATCCACGGGATCGGACGATATCCGCACGGTAGTCAGAGCGGCGGAGTGCCATCGGTCGCGAAGACACTCGGCACCCCTCCCGTGTGAATGAAAACAACCTCATCGCCGGCTACCCACTCGCCCGACGCAGCGCGACCGAGCACACCTGACAGACCTTTGCCGGAGTAGACGCGGTCAAGAACCCACCCACCTCGTTGCGCAGCCCATCGAATTGCTTCGTCGGCTTCATCCGTCGGAACGGCGTAATCCTTGCCTAACCAGTTGCCATCGACGACAACGTCATCAACACCAACTTCGATACCAGAAGGACAATTCGGCAACAGCGAAAGCGCTTCGTTAGCGAGTGCAGCTACATCTGGTGAGCCAATCACGACCCCCTTCGCCACTCCGATCGCGATGACCGGCGGGGCCGGCAAACCAGCGGCTCGACATATTGCTTGGCCCGCAACAAGCCCAGCGTGGGTGCCACCGCTTGACGACGTATGAACGACCGCAGAAGCCTCCACCCCATGTTCTAACAACTGCTGTGAGAGTTCGAGGTATCCCGCAACGTATCCAAGTGCGCCAACCGCCGTTGATCCGCCGATTGGAATTGAATACGGCTGAAGGCCATCGCCAGCAAGTCCATCGGTCACCGACTCACGAATAATCTCGAGGGCACCCCAGTGATGGTCTGGTTCTCCCGTGAAGTGCATCTGCGCACCAAACAGAGCGTCAAGAAGTTGGTTGCCCTCAAGATGATCCGGCCGCTCTCCCGACAAAATGAGATGTACCTCTATGCCGAGCAAGGCTCCGGCAGCTGCTGTCATGCGACAGTGGTTTGACTGCCCAGCACCAACGGTGACGAGCGACTTTGCTCCGGCTGCAACAGCCGCCCCACACAAAAACTCGAGTTTGCGCACCTTGTTTCCACCGACACCCAAGCCGGTGAGGTCATCACGCTTCACCCATAGTTGCGCGCCAGAATCAAGTAGCGGACCGCGCTCAAGAGGAGTTACCCCCGGGACGAGCTTGACTCGAGCAACATCATCGAACAGGCCGTCAAGGTTTACGGTTTCCCCCATTCACGCATGCTACGCCGCCGCCGTACCATGTATCTCAGACATGACGACCGACTGGAATCCGTTACTTCGCGATCAATTCGACGAGCCTTATTGGTCGGAGCTGATGACGTTTGTTCAAAAAGAGCGAGCCGAACATGAGGTGTACCCACCCCACGATGAGGTGTTTGCTGCGCTCCACCTCACTTCGTTCAGCGACACGAGGGTCGTCATCCTCGGACAAGACCCGTACCACGGTCCGCATCAGGCCCACGGATTGTGTTTCTCAGTTCGACCCGGAGTCGCCATTCCTCCATCGCTTCGGAATATTCACAAAGAACTCCACGACGATGTCGGGATCGAAGTTCCGCGTCACGGTTCACTTCAGAAGTGGGCTGAGCACGGCGTGCTCTTGCTGAACGCAACCCTTACTGTTCGCGCTCATTCTGCCGCGTCACATCAGGGTCGCGGCTGGGAGCAATTCACTGACCGAATTATTGATGTAGTCAATAACAAATCCACGCCGGTCGTGTTCATTCTCTGGGGCGCAACAGCACGGAAGAAGCGGACAATGATCGACACGAGCCGGCACACCGTCATCGAGTCAGCACACCCCTCACCTCTTTCTGCACGAAACGGCTTTTTCGGTTCCCGCCCGTTCTCCCAAGCAAACGAAGCACTCATCCGCCATGGACTCGATCCCATCGATTGGAGGCTCTGATGTTTGGCCTCAACCATTGGACCGAACTCGCGCTTGTTCGAAGGCTAAGGAAACATCGAATTGCCGATATCGCCGTTGAAAGCGCTCACGGCTATCAGCAACATCGGTCGGCAAACGCAGCTGCACTCATTGCCTATTACGGCTTCCTCACGCTCTTTCCCGCTCTCCTGCTTGCAACGACCGTGCTCGGCTTCGTGCTTGAGAACAACCCGGCTCTTCGTGCCGACATTGTCGATACTGCGATTGCTCAAATCCCAATCATCGGCCGCGAAGTTCTTACGGAAACCGGCGGACTCACCGGCAGCACCCTCGCAATCATGATCGGAATACTCGGTGCTGTATGGGGTGCAACCCGAGCCTTCGTTGCGCTTCAGGACGCCCTTGACAACATCTGGGAGGTACCTCTTGATGAACGACACAACCTCGTCATTCGTCGGCTCCACGGAATTGTCGGTCTTCTCACCATTGCAGCAGGACAGATAGCAACTGTTGTCCTCACCAGCATCGCGAGTTATGCCAATGTCGGACTTGTCACGCAGTTCTTTATTGCTCTGAGCGCCGTCGTCGTGAACAGCGCTGTGATCGGAACAATGTTTAGGTATCTCACTGCGGCTCCCGCAACCTGGAAAATGGTTCGATTCGGTGCAATTGCCGCAGGTCTCGGGTTCACGTTGTTGCAACTTGCCGGGACGAACATCGTCGCCCGATTACTCTCGGGAGCGCAAGGCGTCTACGGCACCTTTGCGTCAGTTCTGGCGCTCACCGCATGGATCTCACTGCACGCCACCATTGCATTGTTCTCAGCTGAGGTGAATGCAACTCGACATCGACTGCAGTAGCGATCAGACCACCACGCGGCCAATCTCGACGACCTCTCCCGCCGACTCGCCAAGGTGAATGAGGTAGTCCCCGCGAGGGGTCTCCCATTGCCCAGAGATCCAGGAGGAGAACCTTCGAGGACCCACGTCAATAGTGACTGCGCAAGTTTCCCCGGCCTCGAGTTCAACCTTGGCGCAGCCGGCAAAACGAAACTCTTCTGACTGCTGAGGGTCATCGCCTTCGTACGAGGTGAATAGTTCAACGACATGTACGCCCCGACGAAGGCCAGTGTTGCAGACGGTTGCCTGCACTGCGACACCGTTTTGAGCGTCGCCACTGAGCGAGATATCGCGCACCTCGAACGATGTATAGGACAGCCCATGACCAAACCAGAATTGGGGTTCTGTACCCGATGTGCGATACCAGCGATAGCCAATCTGCCGGCCCTCGCGGTAGTGCATCTTGCCGTCGACACCGGGATAGTTCGATGCCGCAGGAGTCTCATTGAGCGACACCGGGAATGTTGTTGGTAGACGCCCTGCTGGGTCAGCCTCTCCAAACACGACATCGCGCAATGCGTCGCCAAGCGCACCGCCCGGGAACCAGATGTAGAGAATTGCTGCAACCTCGTCCCGCCACGGCATGGTGATCGGCGATCCAGCATTCACAACGACAACGGTGTTGGGGTTCACCGCTGCAACAGCAGAAACCAATTCGTCCTGTCGCCCCGGCAGTTGCATGGTCGTACGGTCTTCGCTCTCGGTTTCCCAATCATCATCGGTGCCAACGATGAGAAGTACCCGATCGGATGCCTCGGCGAGAGCAACCGCCTCAGCAATGAGGTCAGCACGTTCAGGGGGTCGAAGCCCAACTGAGAATCCTCGGATACCTGGGTGGTCATCGAGCGGATAATCGATGGTGATCTCAATTGTTTGACCAGCGACGAGATCGACTGTGGCACAACGCTCGGGGGATCCGTATTCGAACATGCTGCCGCCGGCATCACCAACCGAGATGACGAGTGCCTCCGCACCGTCCACATAGATATGGCACTCACCAACAGATCTACAGCCCAATGACCACTCGCCGGAGACCTGCGGGGTGAAGGTGCCGCGAGCGGATGCGCCGAATCGCATCGAAAGTTCATCAGCCGGCGCATCCTGCCAGAAGGCATCAAGAGAGGTCTTGGTCATCGACAGTGTGTTGCCGTGCTCGTCAGTGACCTCGACAGTGAACTCACCCCGGACCGTTGGGTGGAACCGCTCGATCGAACACCCTTGAGCCCATTCCATGCGCTGGCCGCCACCATTCAATGACTCAAGGAGCGAGGCGACCCACGTCGGGCGCACCTTGGCGCTTCCACCTCCCTGCGGACGCCCGGTTGAGGCGTACGGACCAATCAGAGCGATGCGTTCGCTTGCCTCCTGCGGCCAAGGCAACTGATCATGTTGGTTCGTCAGAAGAACCGTTGATCCCACTGCTGCGCGGTATTGCACATCACGAGTCGCGGCATCATCCTCGGAGCGTTCCGAGCCATCACTCGCAGAAGCCTGAGACCACTCTGCAAGGGCGCGAATTCGCTCGACAGACGCGTCGATTGCGGCCAAGTCGACCTGGCCATCTGTCACTGCCGCCTCGAGCAGCTCACCTCGATGACGACTTGGACCAGGCATCTCGATGTCGAGACCGGCATTGATCGCCTCGACGGTTGAGTGCAGCCCAAACCAGTCCGAGATGACCACACCTTCAAATCCCCACTGTTCGCGGAGCACCTTCGAAATAAGCCACTCATGGTCAGAACAGAAGATTCCGTTCAACCGGTTGTACCCGGTCATCACCGCGCGAACGCCTTGACCTACCGCCATCTCGAACGGCAACAGGTAGACCTCCCGAAGCGTTCTCTCATCGATTTCACTTGAGATCGTCATTCGTTGATACTCAGTGTCGTTACCAACAAAGTGTTTGATGCAACATGCGAAGCCATGCGACTGAACACCCACGATGTACGCCTGCGCGAGTACACCAGTGAGAAATGGATCCTCACTCATACATTCAAAATTGCGTCCTCCGATTGGGGTTCGATGCAGGTTGACCGTCGGGGCGAGTAATACATGGGCCGACTTTGACCGCGCTTGCTGCCCGAGCGCGATACCGACCTCTTCGATGAGCGCGGGGTCGAATGTGGCGCCGAGTGCACTCCCACAAGGGAACACAGCCGAGCGTGGACCGCTCCATGATGTTCCCCGAACCCCAGCCGGGCCGTCGCTCATTCGGATTTCAGGAACTCCTGCTGCTGCTGGGGTATGCCAATGGTCCCGACCCGACAGAACTGAAATCGAATCTTGCAGTGAGCTCATGATGTAGTTGAGGTACCAGTCTCGGTGAGGATTGTTGCCGAGCCTTCCATGATGCGATGGACAGGGCATCGATGCGAAATTTCAATGAGTCGTTCACGCGCCTCTTCATCCAAGTCGCCATCGAAGGAAATGAACCTCGTGAACGTGTCGTGGCCACGGTCGCGGTGATGATCGACTAGCACAGTGAGATTCTGAACATCCCATTCCTTTCGCTCGGCATACATGCGGATTGTCATCGATGTGCACGCTGCAAGCGCGGCGCCGACGAGGTCAAGAGGATTGGGACCAAGATTGTCCCCGCCGAGACGCTCAGGCTCGTCACTGATCATCGTGTGGGAACCCATCGTTACCTCGTTTACGTAACGGCCTGTGCCAGTCTCAACCGCACGAACGTAAGGAGTTGTGTTCATAAGAAATGACGGTACCAGTCGGAGGTTTCACTCCGCGATACTGCGATAATTCACCCCGATGGCATCCCCGACCACATCTTCGAACCAAAACGGCACACACA
>JBMTDQ010000029.1:0-23832 GCA_049432165.1 Ilumatobacteraceae bacterium | reverse complement strand
TGATAAGGATGAGGTCACAAGTTCGATTCTTGTTAGCCCCACTGCGGCGGCCCGTTGGGCCGCCGTTTGTTGTTTTCATGTCGTGGTTTCCGTTGTGTTGCAACGGAAACCTGCTTGTTCTGGTTGCTCGTTTGCTATGTCGTTTTCAACCATAGCGGACACACCGTTTGCCTGTGGTTTGGGCTGCGGGAATCGGTCAAAATCGGTTGAGTGCGTCTGCGGGGCGTCGAGGTCGGTGACTGCTGCGGTCTATTCTGAGATGATGCGTGGAATAAAATTTCGTTTCGTCGTCGGTGTCCTGTGTGTGGCGGTGTTTGGCTCAGGAACTCTCAGCGGCTGCGGGGAAGAGAAACCTTCTGCTGAGATGGACCTCGGGTGGTTGCACCTACCAGAGAACCCGAAAGGCGAATGCCCCTCGAAGCAGGTCATCGAAGTCGAAATCGTTGAGCACCGCGAGCAGTACGAAGGGCCCCTCAATCTGGTGCTATGGCTCTATATCAACGATGAAGAAACTCAAGACCCAGTCGCGCACTCAAGCACATTTGTGAAGACAAGCAGAACTACTGGATATTTCGACTTGACGGTCGGGAAAACTCTCCCCAGACAGTTTGTTCGCAGCGGCTCCAACAGGTTGGACGCTTACGTTTCTGAGGTTTGGGATAGAACGACGGATGACTGGAAACCCCTATCGGATCGGAGTCTTCTGGGTGGCATCTATGTGAGCGACTGCGACCAGGAACCAGAGATGTCGTCCTCGGCAGCACCAATGCCAGACTCTGAGACGCCAGCGACGGAGCCCGATACTGAAACATCAGCAGAACCAGGCCCCGACGGTCAGCAGCCTGTTTCGGATCTGAAAGCCGAATTTCACTTCTCCAACACCTTCGGCTGCCCATTTATGCAGGTCGTTGACGTCGCTGGTGCCGCTGACAATGCCGATGTCGCGCTGAAGTTGTCCATTGACGGCACACCAGTCGAGCACAAGGCCGAGTTCATTACCGAAGGCGAGTATGTCGAAGAAGGCTTCGACGGATATTTCGATCTCGTTGCAGGTGAAGATTTCGATGCAGCACTTGAGGGGGAACACACCCTTCAGGTCGAGGTGTCCGACGGCGTCGGTTCAGTCACGATTGAAGGCAAATTCACCGCCGACTCCTGCTAGCACCACCAAGGTCATACCAAGAAGTTGGTTAGGGTCGTTGCGGCGTCCCGGCCACTGGTTGCGTTCTTTAAACGTTTAGGGCTTCGACGCCCGATTTAATCAGGGAGTTCGGGAGATACGGATGGAATCAATCCCACCGCTTGCGATGAACTCGATCAAGATGCCCTCGGCGCTCACGCTCTCACCTTTCAGGACGAGAGGTTGGAACTCGGACTCGGGGAACGCAAGGGTCCCTACGTTGCTTCGTTCTCCGTCGAGCAGTTCATTCGCGTAGAGGAACCTTGTCCCTGCTGAGTCGTCGTTGGTAAAAGGGTCGTAAGGCGCGGTTTCATCTGAGTCGATGTACATGGCTGCGATGCCGTACGTGCCGTTGTCGCCGATTCCTTGTCCGAAGCCGAATCCATTATTTGCGCTGTGCCCGATTGCTCTGTGAGCTTGAACAAGCAATGCTCCTGTTTCTGTTAGAGGAACGATGGCCGCGCGGATGCCTTCAATTTCTCCGGTCATTTCGAGTGGGACAAGGTCCACCTCAACGGGCTGGTCGCCAATCGAGACACAGGCGATTTGGTCGTTGTCTAGCCATCCGAGAATCCAGCGGTTCCAAGCGGAAAGCGTGAACGAATGGTTTGAAACACTATCGATCAGCATTGTGGCCTCAGGTCCGTGCAGTTGTACGCCGAGCGCATGCAAGAATTCGTGAGCCCAGCCTGCCCAAAGAACGTTGCCGTTTCGCTTGGAAATCGTTCCTGAGCCCTTCATGTTTCGGAGTCTGGAGTAGTCATACTGACTCTGCTCCCTATCCGGAATGCCGATCTGTGGAAGCAGCGAATCAAAAGCGTTGTCGAGGTCCATGCCGGTAGACGTGAGGGTGTCCGGGAAATAGACGAACAATTCATCGAGTTCTCGAAGTTCCATGACGTCAAGCACGCGATCGACAATTTCTGTGGAGAGTTCTTGGTAGGGCTCGGTGCCAAACCCTTGAACCTTGTAGTCGGCCACCGGTCTTGACATGGTGATCCATTCCTCGTGGAATGACCAGGATGTTGATAGTCGTTGATTTGACTCAATTGCTAACCACGAATCGAACGCGGTAGCTGATTCTTGCAGCCGAGAGAGCTCGCTGTCCGTGCCTTTGTAGTCAGGAAAGTCCACTGCGACAGCCGCAAGTGTCGCGGTTCCGACGCTCGGCGTTCGGACTCCGGAAAGCGACAGAGGAAAGCCGATGACCAGCCCAATTTCTGCGGAGCGCGGCTCTGTTCGTTGATCTGGTAGTTGGCAAGGCTGGTCATCCCCGTACGTATCAGGTCGAGGGTTACCCAGCTCGGTCGAGGCCCATTCGAGGCCCAGGCTGGTTTGGCGACATTCGAGGAGGCCTGCGGTGTCGCCAACTTTTGCGCAGTCGGTCCCGAGTTCGGGCCCGACAACAGTTGGATCGGCTGTAGGTGTAGCGGTTTCGGGGCTGGTGGTTGAGACGCCAGGAGGTGACGTGCTGGTCCCGATCGCAGCCTCATCAGCAGCCGCTTCTGCCTCTAAATCTTCTCCAATAGGTGTATCCGATACCGAGGCGTCCGAGCAGCCGCCAATGAGAATACTCGCCATCAGAACGATCGTGCCGATGTTGTTGCTCCGCATGCTATTTACGATGTCACGCCGCAGAAAATCAGTCAAGGTTGTTGGCCTATTGGTCATATGGCCACCACCAGTTAGGTCGGTACGCCAGCGGGGATATAAGTCAAATGCAGAGGTGACGGGCACTGGCCACAACCTTGCAGTCGTTTCGTTTTGGGACAGGTCATATCTCGGGGACTTCTGCCCCGACGATGACGTCGTCATCGTCGAGATTGGCGAGTAGCAATCGCGATTAGTGCCACTGAATTTGTGGCCTGTTGTTGTGGTGCGGACGCGGTCTTGGTCTCGCAAACACGGCGGGCGAGGCGGGTCTTGTCAAGGGGTATGGGCAGATCTTTTCGCCTCGTACAAGGAAGATGTCGGGGGTTCGAGTCCCTTTGCGCCCACCAATGTTGACGAGTTTCACATTGGTGTGTTCACGGTCACAGTCGAGGCCTACACGTGAAGTTTCGACGAGGAGATCTTTCGCTGCTGGGAAACCCTCAAGTAGTTGGCCACCAGGTGTCGGTCTGGCGCCGAGACCCCCGATCTCCCCGTTGGTCTAGCCATAACGCAAACCGCCGAAGTCGCGATCCGGCAAGCCGTAACCAGATCCGATGACGTCGCTGGGTGTAGTCCCGTGTGAACGGGCACACACGAACGCAAACCGAACAGTCGCTATTGATCTTGCCCCAATACGAGAAGCACTTCTCTCCGTCAACTGACCACTTCATGATGCCCCGAATGTTCGACCTGTTATGTCGATGCAGCGATGGCGGGCCATCTGGAATTGCTTTTGACGGGCAGCCTGTCGAGCAGGCATTACAGATATTGCACATCTCGGTCACGCCAAATGAGATCGGACGATCATGAGCCAACGGAGCGTCAGTGAAGATCTTTCCAAACCGAACGCTCGTGCCAAATTCGGGAGTGATGACAAGACCATGCCGTCCGTATTCGCCGAGCCCCGCCTGAATTGCATACGGAATTGCTAGAGCGGTGTCATTCATCGATGGCACTGCCTTGTAGCCCAAATTGCGAAGGTACTGCGCAATGGTCAGCAGCACGACTGCATCATGGCTATAGCCCATACCGGTTGCGGCGCCCGACAGTGCCGATGGAGCAGTTTCGATGAGCGATGCGTCCATCGCCTGGCCAATCACAATGACATTGTCGAGACCATCTGGGAGGTCATTCGCTTTCGCTCCGTTTCTCTGCACAGAGAACCGTTCGGTATACGTCCATCGCTCGTCGTAAGCGGTGATGCCGATGAGATTTGCTCCAGCCGTGTGTGCTGCGTGCTTGATGAGGGCAGATGCCTGTTCGGGTGACCCAAGTTCTTGTCGCTCTGCGGCACCGTCGCGCAGCATCGAGAGGGGATCTAAGAATCCGTCTCGCCGATCACTCGATTCGTACATCTCGGCAAACACATCGGCGACGTGCCAGGTTGCATTTCTGAATGCGTAGTCGTTCTGCTGGTAGCCCTTGGCTGCCCGCCAATCGGCAAGCGGCCGGCGATAGGTCGCAAAGAATGCATCGCTCTTGTCGGTGCGCACTTCGCTGTCGTAACGCGACCGAGCGAAGACATCATCAACTTGGCTGAATCGCTCAAAATCGTCGTTGATGCAAAATCCGCATGAAGCATCCGAGTTGTCGGCTGCGACCGGGATACGACGTCGAGTTGCAGCTCGACGTTGCGCATCGATTCGACCGGTGTGCATCCGATTAGCGGAATGACGCAATTGTTGCGCCATCGAGATATTCGTCGGCTCGAATGATTTTGTCACCGCGGATTTTCACGACGAGACAACCGGGAAGTGCACCCGACCCTGAACCCCAATTGAGGTGGAGTACGTGCTGTTGTACGAATCCGTCCTCGATGTGATGCCGACGGATATCAGTGAACGTTCGTGACGTTGTCGTAGCGGCAAGGGCATCCAGACTCGCAAGATTCTGTTCTTTGGTCATCTCGACGCCATCAGTGTTGTGCCAGACGACGACATCGTCGTGATAAAGAGCGCCCAGTGCTTGGCTATCGCCGGCAGTGATTGCCGCAACAACCCCATCGGCAATTTCATCAATCATGCCCATGTCTCAAACGTAGTCAGGTCAGCGTGCAGGCGCTGACTCGACCGGTGAGCACTACTTACCGGTAAAGCGAGGCTCGCGCCGCTCAGCCATTGCTCGAGTTCCCTCGGCGAAGTCGCTGGTTTCACGCAACCAGGCCTGTTCGGTTCCTTCGTGAGCTGTTGCCGCAGCGACCTCATCGGCGATGGTTCCGCGAAGAGTTTTCCGTATCGACTGAACTGCTAACGGTGCCGAGATTGCGATTTCTCGGGCTAGATCGTGAGCAACGGGACGGAGATCGTCGAGCGAGGCGAGCTGGTCAGCAAGGCCAAGTGCGACCGCTTCTTCGCCTGTCACCCTTCGCCCGGTGTAGAGCAACTCGGCAGCGGCCTGCGGGCCCACGAGTCGCGGCAATGTCACACTGAGTCCGAATCCGTGATGGAAACCCAAACGTGCAAAGTTCGCAGAAAACCTGGCTTCGGGAGCAGCGATACGGAAATCCGCTGAGAGGGCAAGACCGAGACCGCCGCCAATCGCAGCACCTTGCACGGCAGCAACAATTGGTTTGCTACCGCGGAATATCCGAACGGCTGCCGCGTATAGATCCTCGGTTGTGTACGACGTCTCACCGGCAGAGAAGTCTGCCCCAGCGCAGAAATGCTTTCCTTCAGCGCACAGCATCACCGCTCGGCAGCGGTCATTGGCATCGAGGGTCTCCAGGGCATCGGCAACGCCGCCGATGAGGTCCATCGAAAAGAAATTGTTAGGAGGCGCCGTGAGTTCGATGATGGCAACGAAGTCATCGCCGACAGTTACTCGAAGAGCGTCATTTGACGCAGAAGTTGAGCCGGTCATGATTTCCCCACATCTTTGAACGCCACACCGCGATCGGTGGCTGGTTCCTTCGGCAACCCAAGCACATTCTCTCCCAGAATGTTGTGTTGAATCTCGTCAGTTCCCCCGGCGATCGACTGCGCTGGAGTCGACACAAGGATCTCCGCAACAACTGCGTCGAGCGGGTCATCGCCAGATTTCAGCATCCCTTGTGCGCCAGCGATCATCGAATGCACATGGTTTGCGTGACGAGCGATTCGCGACAGCGCCAACTTGCCAATTGAGCCCTCGGAACCCGGTGGCTTGCCAAGCGCCCTTGCCGCCTTTGCTCGTTCGGCCGTCCACTCAGAGGCCCGATGGAAACTCATCAGTTTCATGAGCTCTTGCCGGACAACTGGATCGGCACTCACCCCGCGCGCCTGAGCCCGAGGAATCGCCAGGTCGGCGCGACCCATTCGCTGTGGGTACCACTCGTACGTCTTATTGAATTCAGCGGCCTCGGCCTTCGCTTCTTCAACAACTCGCCCGGCAGCGGTTGGAGAGAAGAAGACGTTTCCGATCGACGCGAATGAACGCTCGTGAGCGAGTGTTCCGCGCGCCACCTTCCACCCGTCATTTATGTCACCGACAACGTCGGTTACCGGCACGCGTGCATCGGTGAGGAACACTTCGTTAAACGAGTCGTGATAATTCATTTCGACGATCTGGCGAACCTCTACTCCGGGCTGACGCATGTCGATGAGAAAGTAGGTAATTCCTGCGTGCTTTGGGACATCCCAGTCGGTGCGGGCCACAAGAATTGCCATGTCGGCGTCGTGAGCCATCGTGTTCCAGACCTTTTGGCCGTTGATGATCCATTCATCGCCATCGCGAACAGCCGTGCATCGAAGGCCCGCTAGGTCTGATCCAGCACCGGGTTCAGAGAACAGTTGGCACCACGTCAGTTCACCCGTGATCGTCTGCCTCAGGTA
The DNA here is from genome assembly GCA_049432165.1 of Ilumatobacteraceae bacterium. Classification (GTDB taxonomy): domain Bacteria; phylum Actinomycetota; class Acidimicrobiia; order Acidimicrobiales; family Ilumatobacteraceae; genus Casp-actino5. The sequence continues at coordinate 17,190 of JBMTDQ010000029.1, read as the reverse complement.
TTTCGATTTCAACTCATCTGATGCATGGTCATAGATCGTTGGTGCAGCAAGGCTCATTCCGCCGCCAAGCGGGACTGCAACTCCGCCAGCCTGTCGTATTGCTCTATGAGCGACACGGTCAGCCCACGCAGGAAGACCCCGACCGTGCCACTGGGGTGACCACGAAGGAACCGCCCAGCCAGATTCGACGAGGCGAGTTCGCCATTCGAGAAGCGAGATGTTCGGGTCCCACGCATCCTGGAACCAACTCAGCACATCTCGTTCAATCTCATGTTCTGTTGGTGCACCCATCAGATGGCGATGTTAGGTGGTTGCAACAACATGTGAAGAAGCGCCGTCAGCGAATTCCTCACGGCATACAGCCGTTAGCTCACATCGCTGCAACTGAGCTGTGTAGCTCAGTGGGGAAGTGCTTGGCGAGGGCCGATACCGGCAGTGGAATAGATCGCGTCGATGACTTCCATCGTTTGAATTGAGTCGTCACCCGAGGTGATCGGCGGAATGCCCGACGAAACTGCATCTCGAAATGCAACGAGTTGATGAAAATAGCTTGCAGATGAGTCGACTCCATACACCTCTCTCTGGCCGTTTCGTTCAACGGTGATCGATGAGCCCATCTGAGGAGCAAGCGGGTTCGCCACGATCATCGTTCCGTCGCTTCCGTAAATCGACATTCGAATGTCGTTACGCCCGTCCGGCTCAATCATTGATGACGACAGCGTCGCCGCCCGGCCATCTGGCCATTGCAACTCGGCATCAATACGGCCATCAACGAGTTCGACCGGGCAGACCGCTGATGCAGATGCAACTGTCGGGGTGGGCCCGAGCAGCCATCGCAACCACTGCACCGGATAGCAACCGAGGTCCATCAGTGAACCTCCAGCAATTGAGTAATCCCATCTGATGTCGGTCAGTGGAATCCGTCCATCGGCAAGATCAAAGGCTGCGTCTGCGCCCTCTATTTGCCCGATGATGTCTGCGTCGATCATGGCTTGGATCTGTGCAACATGAGGGTGGTAACGCCAGTGGAAAGCCTCCATCAGGATGAGACCAGTTTCCTCGGCGACCGCCACCATCTCGCGGGCCTCTTCTGCGTTCGCAGCGAGTGGCTTTTCGCACAGCACATGTTTGCCAGCGCGCATCGATTCGATCGCCCACTGACGGTGATGCGCATTTGGGGTGGCGATATAAACCGCGTCAATGTCGTCGCTTGCAATCACTTCTTCATATGACCCGACCGCTCGTTCGACATCCCATTCATCAGCGGCAACCCGTGCTCGTTGAGTGTCTCGAGCCCCGACGACAGCCAAGGTGACGTCGTCAAGGTCGCGGGCGGGTTGAGCGATCGCTCGGTCGGTGATTCGGGCAGCAGCAATAAGTCCGAGACGCATCTGCCGAGGATAGGGCGGCGCGTCACAACAGAGATGCTCTTACCGGTGTTGGGACCACCTCAACCCAGCAGACGACTACGTGCTACGACGTTAACCATGTCACCGACATATTGAGCGGTCCTCGAAATGCCCATCCACCAAACCTGGTTGGCGGTGCAGATTCGTCGATGGCGAGGTTTTTCAGTCGCTCAAATGCGAGGGGGAGAGCGAAGTCGCCCACCAAACTGCGTGATGCTGCCGCACCCGCACAGACATGTGGCCCAGCACCAAAGGTCAGGTTTGGTGAGACATCCCGTGTGATGTCGAACAGTTCGGGATGGTCGAAATACTGTTCGTCATGGTTCGCTGACCCGAACATAAACATTGCGCGCTCTTCGGGTTCGAAGGTGATGTCGTTGTAGGTGAACTCCTGCGCGATTCGGCGTGGCGACATGCAGATCGGCGCAACCCAGCGGCAGTACTCCTCGAACACCTGCATCCACGAAATTGATCCGTTCCGAACGCTCTCTAACTGATCGGGATGGGTGAGGAGAGCAAAAATTGCGCCGGCAATTGCGTCGCGAGGTTCGTTCTGCCCACCCGAGATCGTCAACTTGATGTTGGCTCGCACCTGGTCAAGCGGCATCCCTGATTGCAACATCACCGACAGCAAACTCATATCGGGTGTGTGCTCAAGCTCGGGTAACCGTTCATCGATTGCAGCATCGATTGCCGCAGTTGCCGCGTTGCACCTGGCTTCAGGCTCGGGAGCACCTGCGTAGTTTGAAATTCCATCGATCATTGCCTGACTCCAGTCGTTGATCTCTTGGAACGTTGCATTCGTCAGCCCGGTGATCGACTTCAACGCCTCGCCACTGAGAGCGGTTGCATAGGTGGGCACGAGATCAGCCGATCCCTGGTCGACAAGGCCATCAAGCACCATATTGGTGAGCTGCTCGAACACCGTCGCCCACCAAGCCTTTACTTTGTTCGGGCTGATCGCTGGGTAGTACACAAAGCGTTCTTTGCGATGCTCGTTGCCGTCTTTCCGCATCATGTTTTGGCCCATCAGCACATTCATCAGCCCACCTGGCTGATCGGATGAAAAGACCGCCACATTCTTCTCGCAGGTGTGAATGTCATCGCGGCGCGTGATCAGGGTTGCATTTAGTTCAGGCACGAAGCAGATCGGTGTGCTCGCCCGCATCTCCGCAAGCGTCGGGTACGGGTCGTTCCAGAAGGCTGTCGGGTCAATATTGACAACTGGAGCGGTTGACATAGGTTGAGTATCGCGCACCGTCAGGGCAGCCGACAGCGTCGGAATTCGGCCGAGCAAAACCGCAACAGGGCTACTGGCGTAGCCTGAACGCATGGCAACTCGGGTAATTCCGCATTGGATCAACAACAGCGCCGACCACAACGACAGTGGCTCTACATCACCGGTGTGGAACCCCGCTACCGGGGAAGTGCAAGCAGAAGTATTACTTGCAACTCAAGCGACCGTCGATGCTGCTGTACAGGCGGCTGCGACAGCGTTCCCCCGATGGTCAGAAGAGTCGCTGGCGGCTCGCACGAAGGTGATGTTTGCCTTCCGTGAGATTGTCAACGCCCGCTCGGCCCAGCTTGCAGAAGTGATTTCAGATGAACACGGAAAGGTGCTTTCAGACGCAGCGGGTGAAGTGCAGCGAGGGCTTGAGGTTGTCGAGTTTGCGTGCTCGTTGCCGACGTTGACGAAGGGCGCCTATTCCGATCAAGTGTCAGGCGGAGTTGACTCGTATACCTTCCGGCAACCACTCGGTGTATGTGCCGGCATCACGCCGTTCAACTTCCCGGCGATGGTTCCGATGTGGATGTTTCCGGTGGCGATTGCGTGCGGCAACACATTCGTACTGAAACCGTCAGAACGTGATCCGTCAGCGTCGGTGTTGCTCGCAGAGTGGTTTGCCGAAGCCGGCCTGCCGGCGGGAGTGTTCAACGTCGTTCACGGCGACAAGGTCGCTGTTGACGCCCTGCTTGACCACAGCGGTGTAGCGGCAGTGTCATTTGTCGGATCAACGCCGATCGCTCAATATGTGCACGCGCGGGCGACCGAGAATCGCAAGCGCGTTCAGGCGCTTGGCGGCGCGAAAAACCATGCGGTCGTCCTGCCAGATGCTGATATGTCGTTTGCTGCCGAACAGCTCGCTGCGGCCGCATTCGGCTCGGCAGGCGAGCGCTGTATGGCGATCTCCGCGGCCGTTGCCGTCGGCAGCGAAGCCGACCGCCTGATGGAACTTGTCGACGCTCAGGCGCGGGCAGTCAAGGTCGGGTCTGGCCGAGATGCGGCGAGTGAAATGGGTCCGATCGTGACCCCCGAGAGTCGTGACCGAATCGTCGGACTGATCGGAACTGGCGAGGCGCAGGGAGCTGAGATCAGAGTTGACGGGCGTGGTCTTGTGGTTCCCGGTTTTGAGAACGGATTCTTCGTTGGTCCAACAGTCATCGACCGAGTTGATACATCGATGGATGTCTATCAGCACGAGATTTTTGGTCCAGTGCTCTCGGTGGTTCGAGTTGATGATGTCGATGCCGCAATCGATCTCATCAATGCAAACCCATACGGCAACGGCACAGCGGTGTTCACCAACTCGGGTGCAGCGGCGAGACGCTTCGTTCGGGGGGTTCACGTTGGAATGGTCGGTGTGAATGTGCCGGTGCCGGTACCAATGGCGTTCCACTCATTTGGTGGCTGGAAAGACTCACTGTTTGGTGAGCACCACGTGCATGGTCCTGAAGGAGTCGAGTTCTACACCCGGGCGAAGGTGGTGACGCAGCGCTGGCCAGAATCAGGAATGCCCGGTGACGCCTCACTCGACATGCCGACCGCCCGTTAGACCTGCGACCCGGTCAGGCCGAAATTAATTCCCCGACATCGACCACACAACTTTCTCTATGTTGCGCTCATGGCAACTACAGGAATCCCGACCTACATCGTTCAAGCAGTTCGCTCCCCGGTCGGCAAAGCCGGCGGCGGGCTCGCTGAGGTTCACCCAGCTGACCTCGGCGCTGCTGTTATCGCTGAGCTCATCGACCGTTCACATATCGATCCCGGTGTCGTTGATGACGTCATGATCGGCAACGTCGACTCGGTCGGCCCGCAAGCGGGATGTCTTGCACGAACCGCCTGGCTAGTGGCGGATATGCCTGAACACGTACCAGGCACCACCATTGATCGTCGCTGTGGGTCGTCACAGCAAGCAGTCCACTTTGCCGCCCAAGCGATTATGTCGGGCCAAGCAGACGTCGTTGTCGCCGGCGGCATTCAGTCGATGTCGCAGGTGCCGATGATGCAGGCTTTTTCGGTTCCTGGCGATGACGACTTTGATCCGTTCACGTCGTCGCCTGGTTGGGTGAAGAGATACGGCGATGCCAGGTTCGATCAATTTGACGGTGCCGAGCAGATCGCTCGACGTTGGGACATCTCGAGGAGCGATATGGAAGAGTTCGCACTCGAATCGCATCGGCGTGCGACGAACGCAATCGCTAATGGAGTCTTCAACGATGAAATTGTTCCGGTTGCGGGACTGGCCCACGACGAGTGCCCACGTACAGCTGATGCTGACAAAATGCGGTCACTTCCAGCGCTCAAGCCAAATGGACGACTCACGGCGGCCGTGTCGTGTCAGATCGCTGATGCCGCTGCGATGCTGTTGGTGGCGAGTGAAGACGCCGTTGAGCGCTATGGGTTGTCCCCGTTGGCAAGAATCTCGCACCTCAGTGTGAGCGCTTCTGATCCTCTCGAGATGCTCTCGGCACCGATTCCGGCAACTGAGCGAGCCCTCAACAAAGAGAACCTTTCGATCTCTGACATCGACCTTGTTGAAAACAATGAGGCGTTCGCATCCGTCGTGCTTGCGTGGCAGAGGGCGCTTGGCGCCGATCTCGATCGAGTGAACGTTCACGGTGGAGCGATTGCGCTCGGTCACCCGTTGGGGGCGACCGGGGCTCGGCTGATGACGACCATGGTTCACGAACTACACCGTCGCGGTCGCGGGCGGGGTCTCCAAACAATGTGTGAGCGCGGAGGAATGGCAAACGTCACGATGCTTGAGGCGTTATGAGAACAACTAGCCAATAACGCCGAAGTCGGTCACAATTTCTGCGTGACCGATTCGTTCAATTGGCCTCCGGGGCCGGTGATGCCCGATGCCTGAGGGCCACACCATTCATCGGGCGGCCCGACTGCAGCGCCGTCGTTTTGGTGGACACGTACTCGAGGTTGACTCGCCGCAGGGGCGATTTGCTGATGGTGCAGCAGAACTATCTGGCCGTCGGTTGGAGGGCGTTGATGCTCTTGGCAAACATCTCTTCCATCGGTGGGAGGGAGACCTCACGGTACATATTCACCTCGGCTTATTCGGCAAGTTCAAGGTATTCAGCGATATTTCGAGCGCCCCTGAACCAACCGATGGCACGCGGATGAGGTGGCGGGGTGATGCCGGCGTTATGCACCTCTCTGGCCCGACTGCGTGCGAGATCATCAGCGCCGAGCAAGAAGATGTGTTGCGACAGAGAATCGGACCCGACCCGCTTGCTGCTTGCGATGGAGATCTTGACCGAATCTTTTCGTCATTCGCTCGCAGAAGCGCTCCGATCGCCCAGGTGCTGCTTGACCAAGCAGTTGTCGCAGGTATTGGAAATGTCTACCGAGCAGAATTTTGTTTTCTCGCAGGGATTGACCCCAGGCGCCCTGCAAAACAAGTTGACGAAGAAACAGCACGACAATTGTGGGAGTTATCAATCTCGTTGATGAAAGTCGGCGAGCGTATTGGTCGAATCGTCACCGTTGACCCGGCAGAGGTCGGTGCGAAAAAGCCGGGCGACCTTCGTCGGGGGAGTCGACTCTACGTGTACAAACGCGCAGGGCAGCCCTGCCGGCGCTGCGCAACGCCGATTACCTCAACGCTGCTGGCAAATCGCCGGGTGTGGTGGTGTCCAACCTGTCAGCCGTCGTGATCTCGCTCGTCAGATAACGGCTTAGCAAAACTGAGGTCGTTCCCGGACGGGTCTCTGATCGCGAAGTAACGCTCACCCCAAGAAGCATTTGATGGCTCTGTAGATGGGGAGAGTCCTGCATTAATCGCCATGCGATGTAGTGCGTCGACATCGTCCACATGAAAGATTGCTCGCCCCCAGTCGGTGCCAGCCATATTGTGTGGTTCGACGGCAATGAGATTCACATGAGGACCGTTCGCTGTAGCGGAAAGGGTCGAAAAGTCGGAGTTGCTTCCTCCGAACGTGAGTGAGAACCCGAGGGCTTCATAGAACCCGATTGACTCGGCCATGTTCCGCGCTGTGAGCGTGATTGCGTCAATGCGGTAGATATTCGACACTCAAAGTGTTTAGCAGTAGCCGGGGCAACTTGGCGCCGCAAGGTCGGATGGCAGCGATTTGGTATGTGGTCTCAGTGGTGCTGCGATTGCTGCTGAACCGCTACCGTTTGCGGCATGTCGTCTGACGGTTCGATCCGTATCTGGCCAGTAGAAGGCCTACCTGAGATTGAGGTCGGCTCTGACCTTGCTCAACTGATTCATGAACAATGTGTGGCTGCTGGGACGCCGATCGTTGATGGCGATGTTGTCGTCGTGACGTCAAAGATCGTCTCAAAAGCAGAGGGTGCAATCATTGAGCTCAGTGATGTGACACCGTCTGCATTTGCTGAGGAGTGGTCGCAAGCATGGGAAAAAGACCCTCGCGTTGTCGAGGTCGTGCTGAGCGAGAGCAGGCGCATCGTTCGCCAACTGGGTCCGGTGCTCATCACAGAAACTCATCACGGATTCGTGTGTGCAAATTCGGGTGTTGACCAGTCGTCGAGTGGAGCGCATGGTCGAGTTGTTGTGTTGCCGAAAGACCCGGATGCTTCTGCTCGCAACATCCGAGCACGGTTCCACGAACTTGGACTTAACGTAGCCGTGCTTGTCAGCGACACCTTCGGGCGACCCTGGCGGGAGGGTCAGACTGATATCTGTGTGGGGCTTGCGGGAATGCATCCCATGCGTTCATATATCGGTGAGGTTGATCCACATGGCCACGAATTCAAGGTGCAGGAACTGTGTGTCGTCGACGAGGTAACAGCCGCCGCGGAGCTTGTCAAAGGAAATACTTCACGGATCCCGGTTGCAGTTGTGAGTGGAATCAAGTTCGAGTTTGATGACGACGCAACCATGTCTCCCGTACTGCGGGACATCTCACGCGACCTCTTTCGTTAGCGAGATGTGTGCCGCACAGCATCGGTTGTGTGCAATCGATTGGCCTAACGCACATGCAAAACTATTGACGTGAAACTTGCAAGTTCGTACCCGATCGGTCAGCAACTTGCTGACGATCCGATCGTTTGGGTCATCGATGATTTTCTGACTCCTGATGACAGGCAGCACATCGTTGAGATTGCCGCTCCGAGACTTGAGGAAGCCAAGGTGACCTCAACGAGGGTGAACACAACGTCGACCGCTCGAACGGGTTCGGTTGCATGGGTTCGATATGGCGACTCAGTAAATGTCCAAAACATCATGCATCGAGTCAGCGATCTCGTCGGCATACCGCCGCACCATGCAGAGTCAATGCAAGTTGTTCACTATGCCGAGACGCAGGAATATCGACCTCATTTTGATGGCTGGGATTTGCGAACTGAGAAGGGCCGCCTACGCACACAGAATGGTGGGCAGCGAGTGTTGACCGCTCTCATGTACCTCAACGAGGTCGACGGCGGGGGTGGAACAATTTTTCCAAAGTTAGATCTGCAGGTTGAGGCGAAGCCTGGGCGTTTGGTGATCTTTCACAACATTGAGGATGAGGACACAAATTTGCATCCCCATTCGTTACATGGAGGAATGCCAGTGGCTGATGGTGAAAAGTGGGCGTGCAATCTTTGGTTCCGTGCGAAGCCCTACCAAGTTGGGGGTAATCGAGTAGCCAAACCCGTTGCGGCCAGTCGTCGAACGGGTGGGGGTCAACCTGCGAACAGGGCCGCTCGGCGCCGGTCAAAACGATAATTTTCTCCACGTCTTTGCCAGACAATTAGGGGTTTATTGCTCAAATGGGCAATAAATAATGGCCTTGGAACGACTCATCGGCTAAGGTGGTCCTTGAGGTCGCTTTGAGTGCCCTAGGTGAGCGTGACAGGTCCGGGTTTCAGGGCTAGTTCGCTCCCCGGGAGTTGCTCGGCGTTTTGGTGGCCCAAGCCAACATATTTCAACATCGTGACTGGAACCATCCGCCTAGAGGGCGTCTACAAAATTTTCGGGGAACAACCGCGGGGTCGTGCCCTTGAGTTGGCTCAGGCCGGCCATTCAAAGACCGAGATTCAGGCCTGGACCGACCACGTTGTCGGACTCGCCGATGTGAACGTCGATATCCGTCAGGGCGAGCTCTTCGTGATTATGGGTTTGTCCGGTTCTGGTAAATCAACGGCAATCCGTACGGTGAACAAACTGCACTCCGTCACGAGTGGAAGTGTCTGGGTTGATGATGTCGACATCCAGACACTGTCAGGTCGCGCGCTACAGGCGGTTCGCCGAGAAAAAATGGGAATGGTCTTCCAGCACTTCGCCCTGTTCCCGCATCGAAATGTGATTGACAACGTTGCCTATGGGCTTGAGGTGCAAGGTGTTGAAAAAGCAGTTCGACTGACTTCGGCGATGGAAGCACTCGCGCTCGTCGGACTACAGCGCTACGCGATGTCGATGCCATCGCAGCTCTCTGGTGGAATGCAGCAGCGCGTCGGTCTTGCTCGTGCTCTCGCAAGTGACCCGTCGATTTTGCTGATGGATGAAGCCTTTAGCGCTCTCGACCCATTAATTCGTCGGCAGATGCAAGACGAATTGATGGCGATTCAGAAGAAACTGAAGAAGACGATTTTGTTCATCACCCATGACCTCAATGAGGCCCTACGAATTGGCGATCGGGTCTGCATCATGCGGGGTGGCCGGGTCGTCCAGATTGGTACACCCGAAGAGATTCTCACCAAGCCAGCGTCAGGGTATGTCGCTGAATTCGTGCAGGACGTCGACCAGGGTCGGGTCATCGAGGTTCAAGAGGTCATGGTCGAACCAAAACCTATTGCAGCAACTGACTCCCTCGCTCACGCCCTCCGGACAATTGAAGATCGTGCTGGAGTGTTTGTGCTCGATTCATCGGGTGCACCAGAGGCACTTCTCACAGTTGCAGATGGCCTTGAGGCATTAGAACGCGGGGCGACAACGGTGTCCGAAGCATTGCGAACTGACTTTGAACGTTGCGAGCCCCAGCAAACTCTTAACGAGGTGTATGCCTCTGCTGGCCGCGGGCTCCCCATCGCTGTTGTTCAGGACGGCAAACTGGTCGGCAATCTTGATCCGCGGCACATCATGGAAGAGCTTGGTCGCGTCGAATCGCTCATTGACAGCTTTGAACGCGAGGTGTTTCTATGAGTTTTCTTCGTCAAGATGACGGCCCAGGCATTCTCGATGATGCTGTTCTCGACGAGTTCAACATTCCATTCGGCAGCTGGATTGAAGAGGCAGTCAACTGGATCACCCTCAACATGGGTGGAGTGCTTGATGCGATCGCCTGGCCATTCGAGTTTTTGCTGGAAAACCTTGTCGATCGGTTCCTCATTGCGATTCCGTGGTTAGTCGTTGTGGCGATCATGTTTGTGGTTGCCTGGCTTGTCCGGAACTTTACGGTGGCTCTTGGGTCAGCCGCAGGGCTTGTGGTGTGCGGCCTTCTTGGCAACGAGTTCTGGGTGCAGACGGCACGCACAATCGGCTTCATCCTCGTTGCGGTCATCGTCTGCATCATCATCGGTATTCCACTCGGGGTCTTATCGGGCCGCGTTGATTCGGTGTGGCAAGTGATGCGCCCCACGCTTGATGCAATGCAGGTCATCCACTCGTTCGTGTATCTGTTGCCATTCGTGTACTTCTGGGGTGTCGGACGGGTCTCGGCGACCATGGCGACGATGGTCTTCGCTCTTCCGCCGTTGATTCGCCTCACCAATCTCGGAATTCGTCAGGTTCCCGAAGACGTGGTGGAGGCTTCACGCGCCTATGGGGCCCGCGAACTCCGCGTGCTCCGCGACGTGCAGTTGCCGCTTGCCCGACCTGCGATCATGACCGGGATTAACCAGACATTGCTGCTGGCGTTCTCGATGCTGGGCATCGCGGCAATTCTTGGTGCAGGTGGAATGGGTGCGTTGCTGTTTAGGGCCCTTGGTCAGCAGGACGTCAATCTCGCAGCGTCGGCCGGTCTCGGCTTCTTTCTTCTCGCTGTGATTCTTGACCGGATTTCTCAAACCCAAGGCGGTGGTGCCGGGCTGTTCAGCAGAATGTCGACGGCGTGGAAAGCTCGCCGTGAGCCCGAATTGCTTCTTGAAAATCCTGACTTCAATCCATCTCTTACGTCATCAGCAAACGAAGAAGAGGTGGCCGAGGGTCACGTTGCACCTCTTGGATCGCGTGAGCGACTGCTCGCTGGAGCGGTCGCGCTCGGCGGTGTCGTGTCTCTGTTGAGTTTGGTGCTTCCGTGGGCATCAAATGGTTCGCTATTCACTGGCTATTCCCGCCTAGCTGATGCTGGTCTCGACGGTTCCTCGTTCGGAGCGTTCGATGCCGAAGGCGGGTCGTGGTTTGCGTACATCGTCGCCCTCGGCGCCCTCACGCTGATTGCAACTGTCGTACTTGTGGTTTCCAGCCGTCCCCGAGCTCGGATCTTTAATCCAGACATGGCCGTCGTGATCTCGATTGGAATGTTGGTCACGATGCTTGGTTATCTGCTCGCCAGCCCGAGCGATTTGTCACCGACCTACTCGGCTGGGGCGGGAGCCATTGTTGCGCTTCTTGGTTCGATGATTTCACTCATCGCTGGAGCGTTGTGGATAGCAAGAGCGCCTTACGGGCCGCGTCGGCCACTTCGTCGCCGTATTGGCCTCTCACAGATTGTTGTGTCTGCGTTCGCTATCGGCATAGCCATCATTTCGATGGTGTCGATGTGGCAGCTCGATGAACGTGGGGGAGTTGTGATGACTCCAGAAATTGAAGCCGAAATTGATGAAGTGAAGCGCATGGCCGAAGCCGGCGAGATGGACATGGGTGTCGCTGCAACAGAAATCCAGGTCATTCGAGCGAAGGCTCAACGGGCAGAACGAATCGTGATTTCTGGAACCGATTCTGCGGGAGTTCAGCTTGGACCAATTGCGCTGGGGGCGATTGTTATCGCAGGAGTCGGTGCGGTGGGTGCCTCGGGAGCTGCTGGGTTTTCAAACCGTCGACGCTGGCTTTCAGGCATTGTTGCGATGGGCTGCGGGGCCGGAGTTGCCGGTCTCTCAATCGGATTCATTGGAACACTCGCTCGAGCAACTGACAACAACTACTACAGCGGTGTTGGGGCGATGCTGGCACTCACTGCTGGAATTCTCGCTGCAACATCGGCGAAGTCAATTGTGACCGTCTTTGAACGATCGAAAGTCTATGAAGAGGTGGCCTCATGACTGCCTCAAGATTTCTGACATCGGTTTCGATGTCAGGGAAATACCAAGTGTTGCCTCGTGAGCGGCGTGAACTGTTTGCGGCGTGACGACACACCACCTAAGGAGAAAACATGATTAAGAAAAAGAGAGCAATCACAGCGACACTCGTGACCCTCGGACTCGTCGTGGCTTCCTGTGGCGGCGATGACGCAGCCGAACCCGCTGCTGAGGAGCCTGCCGCTGAGGAATCAGCTGAGGAGCCTGCCGCCCAAGAAGTCAACCTCACCCCCGGTGAGGGAGTTTCAGTGACGATGGCGAAAGCGGACTGGTCAACAGAAGACCCGAACGCGTATGTTGCGCACCTGCTGCTTGCAGAACTCGGCTACGACGTGAGCGATCCGAAGGATCTCGAACTCGGACCTTCTAACGCCTACATTGCGATGGCGCAGGGCGATGCTGATTTCTGGATCAACTCGTGGTACCCAGGTCACAACTCGTGGCTTGCAAACGAACTTCCAGACGGTTCCCTCGTGGGTGACCACGTGAGTGCAGTTGGCGAAATGATGATGGCTGGCGGCCTCCAGGGTTACCTCATCACCAAGTCATTCGCTGAAGAGTACGGAATCACATCACTCGATGACTTCAACTCGAACGCAGAAGCTATTGCCGCATACGACGCTGGCGACCCAGATCCAGGTAACGGAATTGCCGACATCTATGGCTGCTCCGAAAGCTGGACCTGTGACGACATCATCCAGAGCCAGATTGCATTCTCTGGCTGGGAGAACATTAAGCAGACCATTGCTGGCTATGACGCGATGTTCGCAGAGGCCGTCACGAAGGCTGATGCCGGTGAGCCAGCGATTGTGTACACCTGGACTCCAAGTGCGTACATCACGCAGTTGCGTCCTGGCGACAACGTTGTATGGCTTGAGGTCGCAGACGTCATCGACGACTCGAACCCGACCGGCGCCGAAGGTGGTGAGGCTCACGACCAGCGCCCAGGTACTGCATCAATTGGTGAAGACCAGTGCCCAGGTTCAGAAGATGGTGTTTGCCAGCTCGGATGGGTTGCTGCCGACATCCAGGTTTCAGCCAATAACGAATGGCTCGAGGCCAACCCGGCTGCCGCTACGCTGTTGGAACTGTTCCAGATGAGCGTTCTCGACGTGTCGTTGATGAACGTTGAGATGGGTGAGGGAACTGCGGTTCTCGATCTCGCCCAGCAGTGGATCGAGGACAATCGTGCCCTCGTCGACGAGTGGCTCGCAGCCGCTCGAGCAGCTGCCTGATTAACTCACAATACTGAGCGGTTCGGCCGGCCCTTCGGGGGCGGCCGAACTCGTTTGTGGGCTGGTTGCAGGAGCAACCGCTCCGGTCGCCATTGCCACACGACCATCGAGATCGCGCAGCGCCTTATCGAGAACGTCGAGAGCGATGCGCTTTGGACCGCCGTTTGAAACCTCAAGTACCAGGCCGGTGACGAGTGCCGAAATTCGTGCAACTTCTGTAGTGGCCGACGAGCGGGTTAAGCCGGTCTCGATGAGACGGGAGCGCATGCCGACCTCCCAGGAGAATCTTGATGTACCGGGGACGAGTTGCAGCACATGTGCGGGAAGACTCATCGCTTCAATGCCGATACGTGCGAGAGCAAGCCGCTCGTTGCTTGATGTCACCCACTTCCACCATTTCCTGATGAGTTCACCCTGAGTGAGGTTGGGCTGTCGGCTCAGCATCCGTTCTTGCTCAATGAACTGCAGAGATACTGCTCGATGTAACGCCGCACGCATGAGATCTGATCTCGTCCCAAAATGGTGAACGAGGACGTTCGGGTGGACGTCCAGATCTTTTGCGATTGCGCGAAGTGAGGTGACACCGACACCGTGCTCACCGAGATAGCCGACAACGGTGTCGAGCAGTGCAAGTCGTTTGCTGAAATCTGTTGGCCGCGCCATGGCCGAATCGTATGCCGATAGGGCATTGAAAAGATGGTTCGTAGGATGTTGATGTGAGAACCGTTCCAGAATCCCAGTACACCGATGGTGGGGCAGTGCTGCTTGACGGCAACGCGTTACGAGATCTCACCGTTGAGCGGCTTCGAGAGAAGATTGAGCAAGCCGATTCTCCTGCGGTATGCCTAGCCACTGTTCTCGTTGGCAATGATGGCCCGAGCCAGATTTACGTCAAGATGAAGCACCGCAAGGCAACAGAGGCTGGAATGGTGTCGCGTGGGGTTGAACTCTCGGCAACAGCTACCCAACAAGAGGTGGAACAGGCAGTTGCCGAACTCGTTGCCGACCCTTCTGTGCACGGAATTCTTGTGCAACTTCCGCTACCTGATCATCTTGATGCTGAGCCAGTTCTTGCGTTGCTTCCTCCAGAAAAAGATGTTGATGGGCTCACAGATCGCTCATTGGGGCGTCTTGTCCGCGGCCTTCCAGGTCATGCGCCCTGCACGCCACTTGGCGTCATGCGCCTGATTGAGGCATACGGAATTGAAACGGTTGGGAAACGGGCCGTTGTCATCGGCAGGTCGACCCTTGTCGGACTTCCACAAATGTTGTTGCTTGGTCGTAAGGGTTGTGACGCCACTGTGACATTGGCGCACTCTCGAACATCTGACCTCATTGAAGTGTGTCGTCAAGCCGACATCATCGTGGCCGCTGTTGGTCAGGCCGGCATGATCACCCAGGACCACGTTCAGCCAGGCGCAACGGTGATCGATGTTGGTGTCTCGCGATCCGAATCTGGGATCGTCGGAGACGTGTGCTTTGACGAGGTGCAGGCAGTCGCCGGGGCGATCACTCCAATGCCTGGTGGCACTGGCCCAATGACAATCGCATGCTTACTTGAGAACACCGTGTCTGCTGCTGCGATGCTTGGGGTTCCAGCGCTAGCGGTGTCCTGAGGATCGAACAGGTCGGCGATACCGAAGCCGACGTCCCATAGCCACCGCTGTTGCCGGAATTTGGAGTACCTGGGTATCGAGGGCGACGTCCTGCTCAGGATTCGCTCGCTCTGCTGACGGATGCTGAAGGATTCGAACCGCGAGGAACAGAGAGATAGCTCCGAGGCCGATCGCTGAACCCATCGGATATGCCGCATTGCCTGCGAGCCCCATCGCGAGGGCCATCACAAGAGGGCCAATAAATGCCCCAACCCCGAATAAGACAACGAGTTGAGCAGCGGCGGCCATGAGTAACTCGGGGCGCAGTCGGTCGTTGGTGTATGCGCCGGCGATCGAGTACAGCGGGTACATCGTTCCGCCAAGCAACACCATTGCAAGATACGACGCCGGGCCGCCAACATCGCTCACGAGAAGGAGCGCTGAGGCACCACTTGCTAACGCAGCGGTGACAACGCCCACACGTCGGCGGTCGTGACGATCTGATAGGGCGGCGATGGGCACTTGAAGTAGAAGTGACCCCAGGGCAGGCATGGCGGTGAACAAACCAATACGTGTTGCAGCGATGCCCGAGCGTGCAGCAAAGATGGGGGCGAATGCAGTGATAGCTCCCATCACTGCCCCCGTGGCAAATGCTGTGACAACGCCAGTTGGCGCATTTGCGAACAGTTTCTTCAGTGGGAGGCGTTCGATTTCAGCAATCGCGGGGGGATTCGCGACTGCTGATAGCGACACGGGTAGTACGGCGAGCATGATCGCGATCCCTGCGATGGTAAATGCAGTCAGCGTGGTCGGGTCGAGCAAGTTAAAGACAACTTGCCCGATGCCGTAGGTGATGATGGTGACCATTGCATAAGTGGCAAGGACCCGAGCACGATTCTGATTGTTGGCGAGTTGGTTGAGCCACGACTCGGCGACAACGAAGACCCCAGCGATTGCGGCACCAGCAAGCAGGCGCAGCACGATCCACACCACGGGATGAACGACGAGACCACTAAATAACGTCGTCGCCCCGAGCAATGCACAGAGCGCTCCATAGACCCGAATGTGGCCGACAGAGCCAACAACTTTCAGCGCCATTCGCGAACCGAGCACGAACCCGGCGTAGTAACTTGCTCCGATCACTCCGATCGCTGCAGTGCTAAACGACTCAAGTTCAGCGCGAACACCAATGAGTGTGGCGTAGAGACCGACTCCAGCGAGGAGAACCGACAACCCTGCAAAAAGGCCCCACGTCGCTCCAGCGAGAGAGATACCTGGCAGCGGTGTCACAACAGCTGGCTTATCAGGCGTTATAGAAGAGATCTCAAATGAGTTGGTCACAGGCTGGCAAGGCTAATCCGCAAATTCCAGAGGTGTAATGAGCCGATGATGTGGAAATAGCCCTAGCGAACTAGCGTCGGGTCATATGGCTTCAGAACTCGTACATCGCTTCGAGAGTGTCCAACAAGTCCGAGACGGGCTACGTGACATCGACTATCTCGCAGATGACGGCATCGCCGGCGTCGCATACCTCGCAGATCGGCTAGGAAAGCCGGTTCTCGTCGAAGGACCCGCCGGTACGGGCAAGACTCAGCTCGCAAAGTCAATCGCTGAAATGACAGGGGCTCGATTGATTCGTCTGCAGTGTTACGAGGGCATGGATGAGTCAAAGGCACTCTTCGAGTGGAACTACAAAAAACAGCTCCTGCGAATTCAGGCCGACAAAAACTCAGAATCATGGACAGACATCCATGACGACATCTTCTCTGACGAATTTCTCCTCACACGTCCATTGCTTGAGGCAATAACCGCGGATGATCCAGTCGTGCTGCTGATTGACGAAGTTGACCGTGTCGAAGTCGAAACCGAGGCGCTGTTGCTCGAGATCCTCTCCGAATATCAGGTCTCGATCCCTGAGTTGGGAACCATTGAGGCAAAACAGATTCCGCTGGTATTCCTCACTTCGAACAACACCCGTGAGTTGTCAGAGGCGCTCAAGCGTCGCTGCCTCTTCCTCCATGTCGATTACCCGTCAATGGAGCGCGAGCGAGAGATTGTGCTCGCGAAAGTGCCGGGAGTCACCGACAGTTTGGCTGAGCAAATTGCTCGAGTCGTTCGATCAATTCGGTCATTGGACCTTAAAAAAGCGCCGAGCGTCTCAGAAACCCTTGACTGGGCTCGAACCTTGCTGCTGCTCAACATTGAAACCATCGACGAGACCGTCGCAAAAGAGACGCTACACATCCTGCTGAAATACCAGACCGACATCGCAAAGGCCGCGAAGGACCTCTCGGTCGACGAGTGAGGAATCGTTCATGAGCGCCACCGAAACACGGTCGATGCTCGACCTGTTGAACGGCTTTGTCGTGCAACTCCGCGAGGCCGGGCTTCCTGTCAGTCTCACAGAGAACCTCGATGCAATGGATGCTGTTCAGCACATCCACATTGAA
>JBMTDQ010000028.1:0-23853 GCA_049432165.1 Ilumatobacteraceae bacterium | reverse complement strand
TCGCAGGCTTGGCCAATGACGATTGGACCTGAGCCGATAATGAGAATTGATGAAATGTCATCACGACGAGGCATTACCGGACCGCCTTTCCAGACGAGGTTTGGGCATCCATGAGTGCAGCAAACCGATCAAACAGATAGATGCTGTCGTGTGGCCCCGGACCTGCCTCGGGATGGTGTTGAACGCTGAAGCATTGTGCGCCACGAACTTCTAAGCCCTCGCACACACCATCGTTTAGGTTCACGTGGGTCATGTGCACATCGCGTTCCAGTTGCGCGAATGAATCAGCATCGACCGCAAAGTTGTGGTTCTGTGAGGTGATCTCGATCCGATCGGTGGTGAGGTCTTTCACAGGATGGTTTCCGCCGTGGTGCCCGAACGGGAGCTTCACCGTGGCCGCCCCGATTGCCCTTCCAAGAAGTTGGTGGCCAAGACAAATACCGAAGAGCGGAACCGCTCCAACGATTTGAGCAACTTCACGAGAGACTGCGTCGAGCATGCTCGGGTCTCCCGGACCGTTCGACAAGAACACGCCATCTGGTTGGCGGGCAAGAATGTCAGTGGCCGATGTTGATGCTGGAACAACCTCAACGGTTCCAAGCGAGCCGAGGTGCCGAAGGATGGTTGTTTTGATACCGAAGTCGAGTGCAACAATTCGACGATGGCCGCTTCCAACGGTGTACGAGTCTGTTGTCGTCACAGTTGACACGAGATCAACTCCGTCAGTGCCCGATTCCTGCTGTGCATGCACCAACAACTCGGACTCTGGCAACCCGCCAAATGCTCCGGGAATCGCTCCTTGACTGCGGATCAATCGGGTAAGCCTCCGAGTGTCAATTCCCGCTATTCCCGCGAGTCCATGAGAAGCAAGAAACTCACCGAGGCCTTGCTCGGCACGGTAGTTCGAGTGCCGACGGGCGAGTTCGCGAACAATGACTCCTCGG
Source organism: Ilumatobacteraceae bacterium (assembly GCA_049432165.1). Lineage (GTDB taxonomy): Bacteria > Actinomycetota > Acidimicrobiia > Acidimicrobiales > Ilumatobacteraceae > Casp-actino5. The sequence goes on along the minus strand of JBMTDQ010000028.1, from coordinate 22,909 downwards.
CAGAACACTCCACGCGATTCCGCGTCGGTGGCATTCACCCCGTAGTTCCCAATGTGAGGGTAGGTGAAGGTAATGATCTGGCCCGCATAGCTGGGATCGGTGATGATTTCTTGGTAGCCCGACAACGCCGTATTGAAGACGACCTCGCCAGAGGCCACCAGGTGCTCTGCACCAATCAGTTCACCCTCAAACACGCTGCCATCGGCAAGGACAAGTGCTCCATCTCTAATCTGACCTGAACTCATGCTGTGGCTTTCCCGTCTCTTACAACTACTCGACCTTGGAACATTGTGTGGCGTACTTTCGCTTTCAAATCAACCCCTATGAACGGGGTGTTGCTACTCCGGCTGGCAAGGGCAATCGGATCCACTTGCCACTCCACATCTGGATCGATGACGACCAAATTTGCGGGCTCTCCGACCGCTATCGGTCGACCCTGGCTATCTGACAGACCCGCTATTTTCGCTGGCCTCCACGACATCGCTCCGATCAGGTGCTGCCACGAACAATCTAGGTGCGCTCGCGCGACACCGAGTGCTGTTTCGAGCCCGAGCATTCCTGGAGGTGCCTCATCGAGCGGTCGATCCTTTGCAGCTGATGGGTGAGGGGCGTGATCGGTGGCAATTGCGTCAATCGTGCCGTCGATAAGTCCTGCTTTGACCGCCTCGATATCGGCAAGTGTTCGAAGTGGCGGATTTACCTTGTAGCGGGTGTCAAAGGACGAAAGGCGCTCATCATTCAGACTGATGTGATGCGGGGTTGCTTCTGCTGTCACCAACAGCCCCTCTGCCTTCGCTGCCCTCACTAACTCAACGCTTCGAGCGGTGGACAGATGAAGGAGGTGAACCGGAGAACCAGTCAGCCGAGACAGCTCGATGTCACGATGCACCATGAGTTCCTCGGCAAGAGCAGGCCAACCCGGAAGTCCGAGGTGAGAACAACACTCCCCCTCATGCATGACTGCACCGGCTGTCAACGATGCGACCTCGCAGTGCTGGGCGAGGACCACACCAAGTTCGCCTGCGTATTCGAGCGCGCGCCGCATCAGCCCCTCGTCTTGCACTCCGGAACCGTCATCTGTGAAGAGGTGAACGCCAACGGCCGCTAAATCAGCAAACGGCGTCAGTTGCTGGCCTGCACGACCAACGGTGATCGAACCTGAAGGGCGGACATCACAGAGACCAACCTCTCTTCCCCGTTTCGCCACAAACTCGACCACCTCTACACAGTCCTGAGTTGGGTCTGTGTTCGGCATTGCAACGACTGCGGTATAGCCACCAAGTGCGGCAGCTCTGGAACCGGTCTCAATAGTTTCAGCTTCCGGCATACCTGGCTCTCGAAGATGGGTATGTAAATCGACAAATCCCGGAGCGAGGAGACAGCCCGAGATATCTAGGTGGTCTTCATCTCCGACGACGAGGGCGTCGCCCACCTCTGCGATCACCCCATCTCGCACGCGTACATCCAGTCGGCGTTCACCTGACTCATCGATGGCAAGCGCTCCAGTTAGCAGCACGGCTTCGTTGTTCATCATTCCTCGATTTCGCCTGATCCAAGCAAGTCGAACAGCACTGCCATGCGCGCCGCAATACCGTTCGTGACTTGGTCAAGAATTGTTGATTGCGAGAGCTCTGTTGGGTCGACCATCATTTCAACTCCGCGGTTGATTGGCCCAGGATGCATCAACAGCGCATCGTTGCGCAGTGCCGACGCTCGATGCTCATCGAGCGCGAACCGGCGTGAATATTCTCCGCCATCGGGAACGATGCCGGCACCCATACGCTCGCGCTGCATTCTCAGCATGTAGAGCACGTCAACCTCAGCGATTACCTCGTCGAGGTTGGCAGTTGTTGGCACATGTGAAGTTGGTGGAAGAAGGGTTCTCGGAGCGACATGGGTGACTTCGGCTCCGAGCATGAGCAAGATCTCAGTAGTGCTCCGAGCCACCCTGCTATGACGGATATCCCCGACGATCGCCACCTTTAGTCCAGTGAAGTCGTTCGTCATCCCTCGGCGTTGCCGGATTGTGTACGCATCAAGTAGCGCCTGCGTCGGATGAGCGTGCCAACCATCGCCAGCATTGATCACAGCCGCCGGCGACCATTGTGCGACTTGCCACGGCACCCCGCTCGTACGGTGCCGCACAACAAACGCATCGACACCCATCGCATCAAGAGTTTCGATGGTGTCTCGAAGACTCTCTCCTTTATTCACACTCGACGACGACACCGCAAGTGTCATCGTGTCTGCGCTCAGCCGTTTTGCAGCGAGGTCGAAACTCATTCGTGTTCGCGTGGAGTCCTCGAAGAACAGGTTGCATACGGTCTTTCCCCGAAGTGCAGGAACCTTTGGGTTCGGCCGCCTTCCCACAGCCGCCATGTGGTCCGTAAGGTCGAGCAGCCGGTGGATTCGCTCGGTGCCTGCTTCAGCAATTGAACGGAAGTGCGACGTCATTGCCCATCACTTCCCTCGATAATTGTGACTCCCTCTGCTGTGACCTCAACTTCTTCTTCAGAACTCGTCGGGAGGTTCTTCCCAATGAAATCGGGGCGGATGGGAAGTTCACGATGGCCTCTATCGATCAGAACCGCAAGCTGGATCGCTTTCGGACGTCCGAAGTCTGAAATTGCGTCGAGAGCTGCCCGAACGGTGCGACCTGTAAACAGCACATCATCGACAAGCACCACAATCGAGTCCTGGATGTCAGTGGGGACGTCTGATGATGATCCGGGTGTCACCGGTCTCAGCCCAATGTCATCTCGATGAAGGGAGACATCAATCGTTCCGATGGGAACTGAGGCGGCGATTCGAGCAATCTCGGCACCAAGAGCTTGCGCTAGCCAAACACCACCACGCTGCATCCCCAAAACGACTACGTCATCAACGCCACGATTGCGTTCAATGATCTCGTGCGCCATTCGGGTCACTGCCCTGCGCACGTCGTCAGGCCCCAAGACCTGTTTACGCTGTGTCATGTTGCTCCTGCCGTGCGGGCCTCACGGGACTCGCTTTACGGCAACGTCAGCATAGCGGACTCACGACGTGAGAGAATGACCGCATGTCTTCTTCTGAAAATGCCTTCGCTCCGAACACCGATGAGCTGCTCGAGAACAACCGCCGCTACGCGGTTGGTTTTGACGACAGTCACCTCGCCGTTAATCCAAAGCGACAACTCGCCGTTGTCGGCTGCATGGATTCAAGGATGGACTCATTCGAGATCCTCGTATTGCGGCACGGTGAAGCCCACATCATTAGAAATGCGGGCGGCGTCATCACAGATGACGTCATTCGGTCGTTGTGTCTTTCGCAGCGCTTCCTCGGGACCCGTGAAATCATTCTGTTACATCACACTGATTGCGGACTGATGCGGGTGACCGAAGATTCATTCAAAGCCGAACTCGAAGCAGAAATTGGGATTAAGCCGTGGTGGGCGCTCGAGTCGTTCTCCGACCCCCACGCGGATGTGTTGCAGTCGATTCGTCGCCTGCACGCAACCCCATTCATCACTCACAAACAGCACATTCGCGGATTCGTCTACAACGTCGAAACTGGGCTTCTTGAAGAAGTCGAGGACAACAACAAGGCTGGATAGCTGCTCAGCCGATACGCTCTGAAACACAATTTATTTTCCTGCGGGGTTGGGTGTAATTCCCGACCGGCGGTACAGCCCGCGAACCTCTGCCCCGGCAGAGGCCGATCCGGTGAAACTCCGGAGCCGACGGTAAAAGTCCGGATGAGAGCAGGTGAACAGACAGCACGTTGTTGCTGTTCTCTTGTTGCATGACCCCGCGCCGCACGCAACATGACAGAGATTACTTTCGACCTTGGCGCAATCGACGCCCGAGCACTCAACGATGATGACGCGCTCATGCGCCTTGCAATGGAGGTCGCAGGTACTGCGCGAACTCGAACCTCACCAAATCCATGGGTCGGCGCCGTCGTTCTGTCCGAGTCCGGCCAAGTAGTCGGTGTCGGCGCAACCGCTCCGGTCGGTGGACCACATGCCGAGGTCAGCGCGCTGCGACAAGCAGGTGGGGCCGCCAACAACGGCACCCTCTTCGTGACGCTCGAACCTTGCTGCCACACCGGACGCACGCCACCATGCACTGAAGCCATCATTGAGGCCAACATTGGTCGTGTCGTAATCGGAATGATCGATCCCGACGAACGTGTCGCCGGCAACGGAGTGTCAGCCCTCCAAGCAGCTGGGATTGTCGTTGACACCGGAATCTGCGGGTCAGAGGTCTCTGAACAACTACTCCCATACGCCCACCACCGCCGCACCGGTCGCCCGTTTGTCCTCGCAAAGATTGCGGCAACGCTCGATGGACATACCGCTGCAGGTGACGGTACCTCACAGTGGATTACTGGTGAGCGGGCACGCCACGACGCGCATCGACTTCGGGCTGAAAGCGACGCCATTGTCGTTGGTGCCGGAACGGTTCGCACGGACAACCCCTCGCTCACGGTTCGCCATGTTGACGGCCGTGATCCACTCCGGGTCGTTCTCGGCACAGCGCCATCAGGCGCCCGAGTGCATCCGTGCGTTGAGTGGCAGTCAAGCCTCGAGGAGCTTCTTGATGACCTCGGGAAACGGGGGTGCCTGCAGGTGCTTGTTGAGGGCGGCGCAACCGTCATGCGGTCGTTTTACGAAGCTGATCTCATTGACCGTTGGGCGGTCTACCTCGCTCCTGGATTCATGGGCGGGAGCCCCGCACACCCGCTCATCAGCACCACGCCAGCCGCAACAATCGCAGACTTCACTCGAGGAGCCATCATCCGAACTCAGAATCTCGACGGTGATGTGATGTTGCTCGTCGATCCACCACATCGCAAAGGAGCACTCACCTAATGTTCACTGGAATCGTCGAAGAAGTCGGAGTGGTCGAATCTCTCGACTCGGGTCGCCTTCGCATTGCTGCGTCTGCCGTCCTTGAAGGCGTCGGCCTTGGTGACTCAATTGCTGTCAACGGATGCTGTCTGACGGTGGTCGAATTCACAGACAGTTCGTGGGAGGCCGATCTTTCTCAGGAAACCCTCGACCGTACGGCGTTTCAACAGCTAGGAGTCGGGACACCAGTGAATTTGGAACGTGCGGTTGCCGCCTCACAACGGATGGGTGGCCACATTGTTCAGGGTCACGTCGATGCAGTCGGATCAATCGTTGAAGAAGTTCCTGACCTTCGAGTCAGAGTCCCCAGCGACTTGACCAAATACATGGTCGAAAAGGGATCAGTGACAGTAGACGGCGTCAGCCTCACCATCGTCGATGTCATCGACGACACATTCTCAGTCGCCGTCATCCCACATACGGCCGAGGTGACGAACCTTGGATCAAAACAACCGAATGACCTTGTCAATATCGAAGTAGACGTCATCGCAAAGTACGTCGAACGCATGATCACCCCCCACATCAACCCCTGAATGGACCTGTAATGAGCACTGAAACCAGCCGAGAAACAGTTCGACTCGACCCGGTCGAGGAAGCCATTGCTGCAATTGCAGCTGGTGGAATTGTTGTCGTTGCCGATGACGAGGACCGCGAGAACGAAGGCGACCTCATCATGGCCGCTGATGCAGCGACCGACGCTTCGATTGCATTCTTCGTGCGATACACATCAGGTGTCATCTGCGTCTCGCTCGACGGCGACCGCTGTGCTGACCTCCGACTACCGCTCATGGTGCCGCCGATGGCAAATAACGAATCCCAGGGCACCGCTTTTACGGTGACGGTTGATCTGAGATCAGGCACAACAACTGGAATCTCGGCAGCTGACCGGGCCGCAACGATCACCGCGCTCGCCGATCGCACAGTGCCGGCTGAGGAGTTCAATCGCCCAGGGCACATCTTCCCGCTTCAGGCTCGACCGGGCGGCGTGCTGAAGAGGGCTGGCCATACCGAAGCGGCACTCGATCTCGCTCGCCTCGCTGGTCGCGAATCCGCAGGAGTCCTTTGTGAGTTGGTGTCAGAAGATGGCTCGATGATGAGAGGGCCAGAGTTGCGAGCATTCGCAGACGAGCACGGCCTCAAGTTCATCTCAATTGCTGATCTCATCCGGTACCGCCGTCGGAGCGAAAAGCTCATCGTCCGTTCAGCCGAAGCTCGCGTTCCAACCGAATTCGGGGAGTTCCGTTGTCATGCCTTCAGAAGTTTGGTCGACGGAGAGACGCATCTCGCCTTTGTAAAGGGTGACCTCAGCGACGAGTCGAATGATGACCCAGTACTCGTCCGAGTCCATAGCGAGTGCTTGACGGGAGATGTCTTTGCAAGCGTCAAGTGCGATTGCGGTCCGCAGCTGCATGAGGCGATGCGACGCATTGCCGAACACGGCCGAGGAGCAGTTGTCTATCTTCGTGGCCACGAGGGCCGAGGCATCGGAATTAGCCACAAGTTGCGTGCCTACGATCTCCAAGATTCCGGTCTCGACACGGTTGACGCAAACCTCGAACTTGGGCTTCCCGTCGATAGCCGCGAGTACGGCATTGGCGCCCAAATTCTCGTTGACCTTGGCGTGCGAAAACTTCGACTCCTCACGAATAACCCCGCCAAATACGGCGGGCTTGAGGGATTCGGCCTCACCATTGAGGGCCGTGAGGCCCTCCATGTTCCGGTGCACCCAGAGGCAGAGCATTACCTCAAGACAAAGCGTGATCGCATGGGCCACCTCATACCTGACGACTTTGGAGCAGCTGGAGAGCAACGATGAGCAAGAACCTGACCAGCGGCAACGTTCCCGAACTCGATGGAGCTGGCCGTCGAATTGCACTCATCTGCGCAAGATTCAATGATCTCATCGTCGATCGTCTTGAGAGCGGGGCTCGTCACGCTCTGCTCAGGGCTGGGGTCGCAGAGGGCGATGTCGTCACGATCAAGGTTCCCGGTGCGCTCGAAATTCCAATCGCCATGCAAGCAGCACTTGCAACGAACAAATTTGATGCCGCGATCGCTCTAGGAGTGGTTCTCAGGGGAGACACCTATCACTTCGAGGTGGTGTCAAATGAAAGTTCAGCGGGGGTCATGCGAGTTGGTCTCGACTCTGGCCGAGTTGTCACCAATGGGATTCTCACCGTCGATACCCAAGCCCAAGCCGATGAACGTTCCGTGGATGGCCCCGGCAATAAGGGAGCGGAAGCGGCGGAAGCGGCGCTCGAACTCCTCGCCGTATGTGAGCAACTTTCGGCAAACTGAAGCGGGGCAACAGCCCAACGATGTGAAGGTTCTCGCATCTGCGGCGTAACATCGAATCCATGGTGCTCCCCCACGAATTCGGTCCGATGTTTGAAGACTTCACGGTTGGCGGTCAGATTCCGCCACTTCCGTCCGTCACGCTGACTGAGGGCGACAACACTTGGTATCGGTCGGTGACCGGTGACCAACATCTACAAACCGCTGATCGAACGATTCATCAGCAGGTTTCGGGCCAATCAGAAGCACTTGCGAATCCTGGTTTGGTGATGCACTTCTCAATCGGGCAGACAACGAATGCAACCCGACGGGCAATTGCAAACTTGTATTACCGGTCCGTTCGAATCCTCCGTCCGGTCCACATTGGCGAGACGTTAACGACAACCGCAACCGTCCTTGGACTGAGGGAGTCTGCGCCGAAGGGCGACCAGCACCGAGGAAAGGTCTGGCTTGGCATCACGACATCCTCTGAGAGCGGCCCGGTTGTTGAGTATGAGCGCTGTGCTCTCATACCTGCACGAGCGGGCGGAACCGGACATGCTGATGAGATTCCAGGACCATCTGACCCGACTCCGCTCAACGATCTCGTTGGGGCGGTTCCAAATTGGAATCTTTCAGCACTGCCGAGCATCGAATGGACCGTAGGAGAAGAGCGCACCGATCCGCTCCGTGATCACATTGATCTTGCGGCACCATTTGCTCGGAGCACCTTCAACCAGGCTGCTGTTCACCGAGATGACACCCTCGGTGCGGGTGGACGCCGGCTCGTCTATGGCGGTCACGTCCAAGCACTCGCACAAGCATCACTCACTCGAATCCTTCCGGGCCTCGCACAGGTCGTCTCATGGGATGGCTGCGATCACGTCGGCCCCGCATACGAGGGCGACCTGTTGGAGTTCAGTCACCGCCTAGTTGAAGAAATGCCTGTTGGAAATGGCCGCCTACTTCGCCTCGAAGTAAACGGTTCAACCGTCGGCGGCGGTTCGGGCCACATCCTTCGCTGGACCCCCGTCGTGTGGGCTCCATAGCGGGAGCGTCACTTCAACAGCGCCTGAAGGCGCTCACCGAATACCGCATCTGAGAATTCCTGAGCCCGGTCGCGGGCCGACTGCGAAAGTCTGCTCCACTCCGCTGAATCAGATGCAACCAGTTCTGTGTATTCGACCAGTTCATCGACAGTTGACCAGTGATATCCGTCAACGCCGTGGCGGACAATCTCCGAGGGCCCCGCAGCCCCAAACACAATCGGCACAACACCAGCCGCCATCGCTTCGACCACAGCGATACCAAAATGCTCGAAACGGTCCGGGTGAGAGGATGGATCCTCACCAAATCCGCCTGCGTGCCAGAACATCGATGCCTCACCAAGTGTCGACAGAACCAGATCTCGGGGAGCATTCACTGCAATTTCGGCTCGAAGGTGTAGTGCGCGTCTACGAAGATCGAGCACGTAGTCGCGGCTTGCTCCATCTGCACCGCCAACCATCCTCACCGACCAGTCGTGAAGAGCGGAACGTTGTTCGATCAATTCCCATGCATCGAGAAGCACATCTTGCTTTTTGCAATGGCCGAATGATCGATCGAAAAATCGTCCGAGTGACATCACGAGATGCCCGCCTGTCGTCGATTGTGCAACGACCTCAACAGGTGGATACAGAATCTCGGCCTCGACATCCCAGAGTCGTTGCACCCAATCGGCAGTAAACGCGCTATTCGCCGCAATCGTGGTGTACCGCTTCGCCCAAGAGACGTCATGTATTCGACGCGCAAAACCTTCACGAACACCTTCCAGCGGTCCTGGAAGGGATGTAAATAGCGAAAGAATCCGATGGCCTGCGCTCGACAGTGTCGAACTCACCTTGCGTCGGCTTGTGAGAGGCACTCCAGGAAAATGTACGTAGTAGATCGACTGACGTGATTGAGGGATCGCTGATGACAAATAGGTGCAATTGATGAATACGTCAACGCCGGCACTTGCGTCACTTGCCTCAACATCATTCGTCACACGCTGGTACCCGCAGCGACTCAAATCACGACCCAAACGTCGTGTCGTCATCTCAATGTCAAGGGGTTCCGGTCCGAATGCGACAACCTCGTGACCGGCATTGAGCAGGTGCTCTGCCGCTGCCGCTGCAACCTGCTCTCCCCCACCGTAGGTACTCCAGTAGAGGTTGTAGATGGCAACTTTCATGTCGTCACCACTTTCGCCGCTCCCAGGTCGTCGTGACCTCAGCGTGAGACACGAGAGTTCTGTCAGTTCGTCGTGATCTGAACGCTCCGGGTAACCGCTTTAACATCGCTCCGAGCACGCGACGACGATGCGCCGGCTCGGGCTTAGACGGCATACGGAGAGTGAGCGGGCGTTTCACTAACAGAGCGAGATTTACTCGGACGCAATGTCGTATTTCTCCTGCGAGCGCCAACGCAACTACCCGCAGAGGCGCATTTCTCGCCGCGACGAGCACACGATTTCGTTCAGTGTGATAGCGGAACATAGGTGACCCCACTCCGCTCGATTGAGCATGGTGATGGCGCACGATCGCCGTCGGGCAGTACAGATGCCGCCACCCAGCCTTGCGCGCCCGCCACGAAAGATCAGTGTCTTCGTAATACAGAAAGAGACGGGTGTCGAAGACGCCGACCTCATCGAGGTGTTGGGCCCGAAGCAGCGCCGCTCCCCCACACCAGGCAAATACCTCGCACGGCTCGTCATATTGCCCATGGTCGGGCTCCATGAATCCCCGGTCACCCGCAAAACTGAATTCGTACAATTCGCTTCCAACGTTGTTGATGACATCCTCGCGAAAGGCCCCGACATCGACTTCAACTGTCTCATATGAGGTTTCTCCGTCAGCACCAACGATGACTTCAACAGTCTCGAGATCAGTTTCACATCTCAAGTTGAGTTTCTGTTTTGCGTTGATGCGAAGCGACACCTTTGCGGATTCACCCTCAGGTAGAGCGAACCGCAACGTCGCAGTTTGTCGAGACCAGCGAGCAATTTCTTCATCACGGGCGCGATCTGGATCGACTGCTCCGTGGAATCCTTCATCGAATTGAACAACCTCATCTCGACGCTCACCGTTGACCCGAATCGACGAAATACAGATCCCGAGTTCGTCTCGACGCCGGTCGCCAACATTTTCGGCAATCGACAGCCGTATTGGGGCATACCGGGCGGCGAACAACATTTTTGATGCCACACCGCCCACGTCACTTGATTGCGCAATTGTTGCGGTGAGCTCCCTCAACCACTGCCGATCGACAGTCGCGTCATTATTGACCAGAGCGACATAGTCGTACCGATCGGCGAGCGCACCGTCTACGTCATGGCGGATGCCGAGGTTGCATCCACCAGCAAATCCCAAATTCTCGAGCGGCTCAAGAACAATAACCTCAGGAAATTCACGACGGGTTCGCTCTGCAACATCGTCGAGTGATCCGTTGTCGACAAGCACAATTTCGAGGCGATCACGTGGCCAATCGAGTTCGTACAACGATCGAAGGCAACTCAGCGTGAGGTCTCCACCATCAAAGGTGAGCACAACGACTCGAACAAAAGGAACAGCAGGGGCGCTCGTCATTGAAGTTCCGTCTGTCCCACCGATTGAGAACGTAACCAATCACGAAGAGCGGTCACAACATGGCCAGCGGTCCAGCGCTGTGCCTGAGCACGTGCTGAAGCCCCCGCAGATTCAACCTGCTGTTGATCTTGCAACAAGTCGACAATTTGGGCAACAGACTCGACCTCACCATCGATCACAAACAGCCCATCGTGCCCCTCGCCATGGGTTGTCATATTCGTGATGACTGGTATTCCTCGTGACAGCAACTCACAGATGGCAGCCGACATCTGGCCGGGGTGCCCTGATCTCAATTGCACCGCACATCGCACATCAGAGAACAGACCGTCGAGCGCGTCATCATCGACGCGACCATGGAGAGTGAGACGGTCAAGCACTTGTCGCCGCTCGGCACTGCGCTCGATTTCCGCTCGTCGATCACTCGTGATGGGCCCAATGATGTCGAGGTGAATGTCTTCACATCTCACCAAGAGATCTAGGAGAGCATCTGGACGCTTGTTGTCGTCGACGACCCCAAATGAGACAACACGATGACCTCCGACAGTGGACAGGGAACGGACCGGGTGGGCTAGCGGGATCACCACGGTCGGCGGAAGCTCCTCCCCAAATTGATTCATCAGAGCGTCGCGCGCCTCATCTGAGGTCACAATGATTGACCGCGCCTCGCTCACCGCTTTCTCGAGAACTGTGACCCCGCGATCGTGCATTGTGGCTGCGTCCATCACATCAACCCCTGCAATGCGCTCGACGCCTAGTTCGACGAGGCGGTTCTCCGCCCATCGCTCGCCTCCGCCAAAGTGTGCGGGGCCGAGCGCTGCACCGAGCGCTGTCGCCTCGTGAAGCCACAGGTGCGCGCCACCGGCGGCCGCTCGGTCAAGACTGACGGCATGGTGCTCAGAGGATCCGAGAGCGATGACGAGGTGGTCGACATCGTGCGCTCGAATGGTTCGCCCAACGGCACCAGCGCCCACAGCTGCTCGCCGAGAGGCGCGAGAATTCAATCGCTCTGCGCTCGCCGAACAGTCGTCGAGCGCAATGACCTCATCGCCATCAGGCCAATGCTCGAGCACCATATGGGTGAACGGCCCAATTCCAGATCCAGATAACGGGTGCGGAGCCGTAAATGCCACTGACATTGGCCGCTGCTCGGGAGTTCTCCGTGGCCGTGTTGGTTTCTGAAGTGCCGACAGGATTTTGCCACCAACATGCTCTACGGACCACCGTTGGAGGCGCTTGGTTTCGTCGGCCAACACTCGAGCGCGAAATGACTCGTCGGTAAGCGCTCTATCGATGAGACCGGCAATGTCGCTGACGTCGTACGGATCAAACAGCGCTTCTTCGCACCCAGCGACTTCAGGCATTGACGAGGTTGATGAGCACAACACCGGAGTTCCGCACGCGACCATCTCGGCAATTGGCAGCCCGAAGCCCTCCTCAAGCGATGGCATCACGCCCAACACCGACTGTTGCATCAATAAGACCAGTTCGTCGTCAGAAACTTCCCCCGTAAATCGAACAGCGCCTCCTGCTCCCTGGTACACCGCAAGATGATTCCAGTGGTCAAGCGTTGCTTGGGGAGCCGCGCACGCCACCACTAGTTCGTGAGAATCCCGTACTGCATTTTGAAGCTGCGCCCAGGCAGCGATTAGGCGTTCGGTGTTCTTGCGAGAGTCAGCCCCAGTAACGGCCACCACGGTCGACCGTCGACCACCAACTGCGTTCTTCAATGACAGTCGATCACCTGCTGTCGTGAACTGGGGCTCCACGACAGCCCCAACCACATCGATCCGCGATCGATCAACGCCGAGCTCAATCGCTGAGGTATCGGCAGTAAATGTTGAGTTTGCGCAAAAACGATCGATCGATCTACAGGTCACTGTACGCAGTCTCGTTTGCAGACGGGCATGATCGTTTGTGAGGTAGCGCTCAGGGAATCGTTGCGGAATGACATCGTGAATGATGGCGGCAACTTTGATATCCAATTCGGTGATCACTCTGGGAACAACATCAAGTGGAATTGGATGCAGCATCAACTGGGTGCAGATGAACCAAGGGTTGTCTCGGCTGGCTGCTACGACGACATCACGCGTGAATTGTTTTGTAGAAATCCCCGGAATTACTTCCTCCCAGCGTCGACGCTGTTCCCGAGTTGAGCACAGTACGGTGGTCTTCACACCCGCTGCGCACATGGCACGCACGAATCCGATCGTGTAGCGCCCAACACCCCTCGCCCCTGCCGTCGGGTGATCAATGACCCGACCATCAACGAGGGCAGAAATTGGAGCGCTACTAGTCATCCCTCAGATCGGCGTTCAGACAGTTCACGCAGTTCTGCAAGCTGCCGCTCAATCGTCTCTGCTGCTGCAACAGCGGTATCAGCGTCAAGTCGGAGACGATCAAGATAGCCAAGGAAGAGCGGGAGTGATGCTTCACTTCCCGAACGAATGTCGTGATTGAGATTCATCACCACTTCAGCAATTTGGGCATTGGTGACCTTGATTTCAGCAACTTCAGCGCGTAAGGCTCGAATATCTGAGCCGGTGAGGCGTCGCAGTATTGCTTTGAGAATGCGCACACCTCGAGATTACTTCGCGCCGCCTGTCGAAGATGGACAGGTCAGTTGCGAGATCGACGAGCCCTCGAAGTGAAGCACATGCCGAACATTTCCATGCCAAGAATGAGCGTCTTCCACCGGCTACCGGTGACCGAGCTCTGACCGACACGGGGGTTGTAATTAAGTGGTAATTGAACGAATGAAATTCGTTGTGAGACCACGTGCAACATCATCTCGAAGCCGAATGCAGAGCCATTTTTCACGAAGTAAGGCTGAATCTGTTCGACCGATGCTCGGGACATCACTCTGAAGGTGCATCCAACGTCCGAGAGATAAATAGTGTTAAATAGCACTTCAACAATCTTGGCAACAGCCCAGTTCCCCCATTTGAGGAACGTTCCCATATTTGCTCCCGACAAGATGAACTCTTGGATTGTCCGAGAGCCAAAGACCACCTCGACATCACCTGAATACGGCAGCAGTTTCAGCAAGTCCTCAGGGTCGAATGTTCCATCCGGCTCACAAATCGAAATCAGATCCACGTCAAGGGCGAGAGCTTCCACCAGCCCACGTTGGATCGCAGCGCCGTAGCCCTGTACCGGTTCAAACACCTCGATCGCAGAAGTCTCCGCAACGGCTGGCGACGTATCGGGATGAGCGTTGTTGTTCACAACGATGATGTGGTCAACGATTCCTAGGGCTTCAAACCGGTGAATACATTCAGCGATGGAAAGGTGCTCGTTGTAGGTCGGTAGTACCACAGCGATCGATTTGTTGTTCCACATGCGTCATCCCCCTTTCGTCAATGTCATTCCTCAACAGTATGCCGTCTGGATGCGGTGTCCGTTCTGGCGACACCAAGCCATGACCTGCGCATTCCATACGATCCGGTAACTTGCAGAGATGACGATTCTTGTCACCGGAGGAGCCGGCTACATCGGCTCTCATACCGTGCGACTGTTACACAATTTGGGCCGAGACGTTGTTGTCCTCGACACTCTCGAGCGTGCTGATGGCAGCGCTCTTCTCGGGGCAGAACTTGTGGTTGGTTCAATATCGAACGAATCTCTCGTCGAAGAGACCTGCAGAACCTACGACGTGAGTGCTGTCGTTCATTTTGCCGCCTACAAGAGTGTCGGCGAGTCGATGTCATCACCTGGGTTGTATTGGACCAACAACGTTGCCGGAACCGTTCACCTCGCCGAAGGCATGCTGGCTGCAGGCGTCAAACAGATGGTGTTCTCGTCATCGGCATCGGTGTACGGAAATCCTGAGGTCACGCCAATTACTGAAGGCGCCCAGATTCGACCGGAAAACGTGTACGCGGAGTCGAAAGCCACCATGGAACGGGTGCTTTCTTGGTATGGCGAAACCCACGGGCTGCGCTCGGCAAGCCTTCGGTATTTCAACGCCGCAGGGGCAAGCCTTGACGGTGTCATCGGAGAAGATTGGTCGGTTACTACCAATCTCATACCACTCGTGATGAAATCGGTGCTTGGTGCCTCTGGCCCGGTGCAGGTGTTTGGCAGCGATTATCCAACACCCGATGGCACTGGGATTCGCGATTACATCCATGTTGAGGATCTCGCTCGCGCCCATGTTGCCGCCCTTGGCTATCTCGGCGCCGGAGGTGAGAGCACCGCAGTGAACCTCGGTACCGGGGTTGGCTCATCGGTGCTCGACATTCTCACTCGAACAGCAGCCGAGGCCGGGCGCGAGGTTCCTCACACCATGGTTGATCGACGCGTCGGCGACCCCGCAATTGTGTTCGCTGACCCGACTCTTGCTCAGGAACTGCTCGGCTGGTCTGCTGAATTAGGTCTTGATGACATCATTCGTAGCGCGTACGCCTGGCACTCTTCTCAGGTCGCTCAATAGCAACCATTCGGCATTCTTAGCCTGAGCGACGCCGTGAGATTGCAGCCGATGTTGCTCTGATTGCACCGACCACACCGTCAATTTGCGAGTACGACAGCAGTAATACCGTGAGACCAAATACGAAGTCGGCCCCGCCTCCGAGACCGATGGTTTCGCCGATCAGAGGGAAGAGCCACAGGCTCAGCACACCCCATAGCGCCCCAAGTGCTGATGACAATCCACCAATTACTGCGGCCGCATAGAGACGTAGCGCCATAAAGACGTTGAAATCGTTTGCCTGGACGAATGGAAACAGGATCACTCCAAGCGCCCCCGACACGCCCGACAGCGCAGCTGATAGCCCGAGCACGGCCGACCGCGTCTTGGCAATTGGCACCCCAAATGTTGCTGCTGCAAGCGAGTTATCGCGCTGAGCTTTTGTTGCCCGCCCCCACCGGCTCTGCAAGAAATTTGCAGCAATCAACATGCACACCAGGATGACCAGCATCGTGATGAGGTAGCGATAGACGAGCTCTTCAACCGGAAACCACGATGGCGGCAACAATTCGCGCTCGAGTGACCGACCGCTTGGTCCACCGGTGATCGACCTGCACCAACGAGCAAAAGGTGGAAATGCAATAGCGTAGCCGAATGAGACCAACGCAAATTGCGAGTCGCGTACTCGCAGCGAGGGGAAGCCAAGTACGACGCCCACCAGACCGGTGAAGAGTGCAGCGAGCGGCAGCGCAATCAGAATAGGCAGCCCGAATTCATCAGCGAACACAACAAGCGCAAAAGCTCCAACCCCAACAAACACCGACTGGCCAAGGCTCACGATGCCTCCGGCACCGAGAGCGATATTGACACCTAGCACTGCTAGTACCAGCGCTAGGAACCTTGCCAAATTTCGTAAGTCATTTTGGCTCAGCAGCAACGGAAGAATGACGAAGGCGACAACAACGAGCCCAGCGCCAAACAGACGAGAGATTGATTTACTCATACCCGCTCCACCGGCCGCTGACCGAAGAGTCCCCATGGTCTGAAGACCAAAACGGCAATCAGCACAATAAGCGCTGCAACGATTGACATCTCTGATGGCAACCCGAGATATCCCGGAATCATTGTCTGTGCCTGGGCGACGATAATGCCCCCTACGACGGCTCCACGTAACGAGTCGAAGCCACCAAGCGTCACTGCAGCCAACGCATAAATCAATGTTCGGAACATTAAGGACGAGTCAAGTAGTGACATTGACGCCGCGAGGCTGGCAGCAAGCGCTGCGAGCGCCCCCGAAATTCCCCAGCCGATCGCCATCAGACGCTTCGGGTGAATTCCGACGAGCACCGAACTTCCTCTGTTGTCGGTAAGTGCCCGAAACGACAGTCCAGCTTTTGTCCTCGTCATAAACAGGTGCACTAGTCCGCAGGCAATGAGCACCAATACCCAAGCTCCAATTGTTGTGTAGCGGAGTCGTGCCCCCACGACGTTGACGTACGCATCGCCGTCGGAGGGAAATAGCTCTCCGAAAATTCGTGCCCTACCACCCCACTGGCTGGAGATCACCGCACTCACACAAATGAGTAGCGCGATCGACCTGTTGAGTGCCCGTTGCGGCGTCGATTCGCCAAAATCTCGCATCACCACACGTTGCAGCGCGACTGCCAGGGCTGCCGCAACTACGAGCGCGAAGAATGTCGACACCCAGAGATTGAACGGATGCCCGGGAAGATTCGAAAAAAGAGCGGCTCCAGCAACAAACGATGCTGCAGGCGAAGCCATTGCGAGTGCGACGTACCCACCAAAGAGCCCAATTTCACCCTGGGCGAGGTTGACGCGACCTGTCGCACGGTGACTGATTGCGATAGCAACAGCAAGGGCCGCATATATCGATCCGTTGAAGAGCCCATCGAGGACTCGTTGAATTAAAAGTGTCACCGGAACCTCACCCGGACAAGAGTAATGCCGGTGGGTTTGCACCCACCGGCATTACCTGAAGTGATTACTTACTGAGAGAAGTTACTCAGCAGCCCTCGCCTGCAACCCAAGGGCAGTTAGGTGACTTACCACTGAGGTCAATCGTTCCACCCTGCTGGACCCAGGTCTGGTTGGCGTTGTCGAACTGTGAAATGTCAGAACCTTCAATGAAGTAGGCGTCTGCGTTTCCGTTCATACCAAAGCCAATTCCGTCAAGGAGTGCTGGGTGGGTCATTGCCATGCCACGCTGTGCGAGCACAAGGTTGACACGGGTGATTCCACCTGGCATCTCTGCTGCGATGCGGAACATGTTCTCCCATGCGAATCCACGGTTTGCGAAGCCCTCACCCTGGAGTGAGATGGTTGCGTCGCCGCCCATTTCTTCGAGAGTTGCATTTGCCCATGACACATAGAGGTCATCTGCGTACTTCGGATCGGTGGTGTCCTTGATACCACCACCAACGATGTACCAGCCGTCAGCGGCTTCACCTGCTGGCGCCATGTAGGCCGACACTGCCTTACACACTGATGGTGTGAAGAATGCAGCAGCGGTCTCGGTGATGCCTGCACGGGCAGCTTCCTGAATTGCGAGCACGCATGGGTTACCAGCGGTCATCGAGATGAAGACGTCGCCTTCACCGATCTTTGACGCAACGGTCGTGACCTCGTTTGTCAGCGTTGCTGCCGCAGGGTCGTGACGCACGAACTCGAATGCTGCAATGTGGTCGCTGTTCTCAACAAAATCAGCAAACGACTGCTCGTAGGCAAGACCGAAGTCGTTGTCCATGATGATGGCGCCAACGGTCACACCTGGCTCAGTGTTTGCCTCAATCCAAGCACCCCAGAGGAGAGCCTCTGATGAGTAGGCAAGCTGGTAACCGGTTGTCCATGGGTTGTTCACTGGGTCACCCCAAGCCTGGTGGCCTGTTGCAACCATGACCTGCGGAACACACTGAGAGTTGAACTCTGGCTGCACTGAGAAGGTGTTGGGGCTTCCGAGTGTGTGGCCAACGAGTGGCTTTGTGCTCTGGAAGAACTCCGTCCATGCCTCGATGGTCTTCGTTGCAACGTACTCGTCGTCTTTCAGATCGACTTCGAACGTGTAACCGCCGATGCCACCCTCTGAGTTGATGTAGTCAAAGTAGTAGCCAAGGCCGGCGTAGATGTTGCCATACGCTGCGAGTGAACCCGAGGTTGCCGACGTCGCACCGATGGTGATGACGCCGTCGTCTAGACCTTCAGTATTGCTCCAGCCTTCTGGGCACAGGTTCGTGTCAATAGTGAAGCCCTCTGGACCAGTTGCGATACCAGTTGCCTCATCGAGACCCCAGCCCTCAGCAACTGCACGATCAATGATGGCTTGGCGCTCAGACTCCCACAGAGCCTGCCACTCTTCAAATGTCTCTGGAACACCGACTGCGTCAGCTTCGGCGTCCGCTTCAGCTGCTTCCTCAAGAGCGGCAGCGGTGTCTTCTTCGCTGGCTGCTCCACCGGACTCTTCAGCTGGCTCCTCTGCAGCTTCTTCTGCAGCTTCTTCTTCAGCTGCTGGTTCCTCTGCTGGAGCATCGGAAGCGTCGTCTCCGCCGCCACATGCTGCTGCAACCATGGCAACAACTGCGAGAGCGGCGAAGTTCTTCTTCATCCTTCTCATGTATCTCCCCTTTTTGTTGTGTTCGATGAGTCAGGACGACTCAGCGACTTTGTTAATAGAAATTGACGATATCGGAAATTTTGGTGTGCCCGGTGTCACGACAAGCGTGACAGGTCAGCAGGTAACGGTGGCGCTTTCGGATCGATTCGGTACACCCTCTGCATAAATATTGGTTTCAATGAACCAATAATGCCACGTGGCAAGAAGAAGGTGGTGAGAATCAAAATCACACCAAAGATAAGCGCCGAGAACGGGCCCTTGCCGTCAAGAATGAAAACCCCGAAGTCAATGTTGACGTTCTTCGAGAACTCCTTGACAAACACGATCACGAACGCCCCAATGAAGGCACCACCAAGGGTGGCAACACCACCGATGACGAGCCCCACGAGCATCTCGACGGCCAACGGGAACAGGAAGTCCTGCTCGGCGACAAAGCCTTTGTCAATTGCAAGGATCGACCCGGCAAGACCGCACATCGCTGCCGAGGTGCCGAAGGTGTACACCTTCTGACGAACAAGGTTGACCCCGCTCACCGCTGCACCGGTCTCATTGTCACGGATCGCAATGATTGATCGGCCTGCACGACTGTTCAGAAGGTTTCTCACCGCAAACGTCACAATGAGAACGATCGGAACAATTAAGAAGTACCTGTAACGAGCAGCCTCCTCAACGGTAAACCCGAGAGATTTACCAATACCGGTAGGAACCACCTTTTCTTCGATGTTCTTGCCGTTCGCCCCGCCCGTCGCCTTGGCAATACCAAAGTTCTCAATTTTGGCAAGCGACGGGAACACCACCGCCACCGCAATGGTGATCACCACCAGGTACAAGCCCTTAATTCTGAGAGCGGGTAACGCAAGCAGCGAGCCGAATGCGAATGCTGACGCCATCGAGAACGGAATTGCCATCCAATGGTCCCAGCCCATGTCTTGCACAAGCCAGCCAGACATGAAGGCACCGAGGCCAATAAAGGCACTATGTCCGAGAGCGAACAATCCGCCATATCCGAGTACCAAGTTCAACCCCATGATGGCAATGACCATTGCCCACATACGGTTGACTCGGCCAACTTGGTATTCCGGCAAAATAAATGCTGCGAGGACAAGCAGTGCAAGCACGATGATCCCGAGAACCAACATGTGTGTGCGGTGCTTCGAGCTCCCGCGTTCTACAACAATTGGAAACATGATCAGACCCTTTCAATCCGCTTCGTACCGAACAAACCGCTCGGCTTGTACCACAACACTGCGAGCAAAATGAGCACTGGAATCAACAACGGAGTCGCCGGCAAAAATTCGAGCGGTGGATGCTCGAAACCAAAATGCCATGACCCGAGGTAGCCATTTCCGAGTGACTTTGTCAGACCAACGATGAGTCCTCCGAACGCCGCTCCGCCAACCGAATCGAGGCCACCGAGCGCTGCAGATGCAAATGCGTAAATCACAATGGCGGCCATCATGCTTGGCTGCAAGGTGATGCGAGGAGCCACGATGACCGCTCCAAGCGCACCGAATGCAGATGCGAGAGCCCAACCGAAGCTCAGTACCTTGCCGGTTGGCACACCAACGAGGCGAGCTGACTCGACATTTGCTGACACTGCACGAAAGGCGAGACCCATCTTCGTCTTGTTCAAAATGAGGAACAGAACGTAGAGAACAATGCCAAGCGTGATGACTGTACCGATGGTGTCGTAGAACAACCGAGCACCAAAGATTTCAATCTTGTCATCGAATGAGTTCGGGAACATCGATGGCATGATGCGTGCCTGGTAGTTCCAAACGATGCCAGCAATCGCATTAATTCCAAGGAACAAACCAAGAGTGATCAACACCACCGGGAGGTGATCCTCAGGATCAAATGGTCGAGTCAGAACACGCTCAATGGTGACACCAACCACAGCAGACAGGATCATGGCTATAAGAGCCCCTACCCAGATAATGAGGTACGCATTCCCTAAGAAATCAAGAATGCCGCTCTGCACCGCAAAGATGTAGGCGAAGAACGCTCCAAACATGGCCATCTCGCCCTGGGCAAAGTTGATCAGTGTTGTTGCTTTGAAGATCAACACGAGCGCCACGGCAATTGAGGCATAGACGGCGCCGTCACTGACGCCGTCAAAAATGCGCTGAATAAGTAGTTGCATTATCGGTTCCCCCTACGCCCCGAGATATGCGGCCTGAACCGCTGGATCATTTCGGAGTTCCTCTGCGGAACCCGAACCAGTAATTTCACCGGTCTCGAGGAGGTAGCCACGGTGGGCAATCTCGAGAGCCAGGTTTGCATTCTGCTCAACGAGCAACATCGCTGTTCCCTGCTCTTTGTTGATCTGAGCAAAGACCTGGAAAAGGTCTTCGATGATCAACGGAGCAAGACCCAATGACGGCTCGTCAAGCAACATCATCTTCGGACGGCTCATCGCCGCACGAGCCACAGCAAGCATCTGCTGCTCACCACCAGACAGCGAGCCCGCTGCCTGCTTTTGACGTTCTCCAAGAACTGGATACTTCTCCAGCCACATCTGGATGTCTGACTCGACCTCGTCGTCATTACGGGTATACGCACCGACTTCAAGGTTCTCACGCACAGTGAGAGCGGCGAACGTACCGCGACCCTGTGGAACGTGGGCGATACCGGCATTGACAATTGTCGCGGTATCGGTCTTCGAGATGTCTTGGCCGTTGAACATCACCGTCCCCTCACCGGCAACCATGTTGCAGATCGCTCGGAGAGTGGTGGTCTTGCCAGCACCGTTTGCACCGAGCACAACGACGATCTCGCCCTCGTTCACCTCGAGATTGATGCCGTGCAATGCCTGGATGGCGCCATAGTTGGCCGTGACATTTTGACAGGAAAGAACTTGATTACTCATTATTTGCTACTCCCCAGGTAAGCCTCGACAACCGCAGGGTTCTCACGAACCTCAGCCGGAGTGCCTTCGGCAATCTTTCGACCAAGGTTGAGTACCACGATCTTTTCGGTGAGTGCCATAACCATTTTCATGTGGTGCTCAACAAGAAGAACCGTCAATTGGTAGCGATCACGAATCTCACGAATCACCTGACCAAGCTCCTCGACCTCAGCATGGGTCAGACCTGACGCTGGCTCGTCGAGCATCAGCAACTTTGGTGAACCAATCAGAGCACGAGCGATCTCAATGCGCTTCAAGGTTCCGAACGGAAGGCCATCGGCTGGATTGAATGCAACATCTTCGAGGTTCAACTCGGCGAGAACGGCATACGCCCTCTCACGAAGTTCAGATTCTTCCTTCTTTGTGTTGATCTTGAACATCGAGCGCCAGTAACCAGCAGTGGTGCTGGTGTGGGCGCCAACCATCACGTTTTCAAGAACGGTCAGGCCCTTCCACAACGCCAAGTTCTGAAAGGTGCGATATGCGCCAACCTTGCAGATCTCGTGTGCTTGCAGAGCCAGAAGATCTTGACCCTCAAATTCCACCGAACCTTCGGTCGGGTCATAAATGCGGCTCACGACGTTGAACAACGTCGTCTTACCAGCCCCGTTTGGGCCGATCAAACCACAGATCTGGCCTTTCTCGACATCGAACGATGCGGAGTCGAGAGCAGTAATACCCCCGAACTTCACCGTGACGTCACGAACAGACAACTGCGACATGAAATCTGTACTCCCCCTCTATCAGGCCCAAGGTCTCTGACGACTTCAGGCGTTCTGGAGATCATAGACAACGGCGCACGCGAAAAAGAAATCATTGGTGGCAATTGTCACATTGAAGCCCGAACTAGTTCGCCGCCAAAAGGGACGTACAGACTTTCTGCCCTGTAGGGCGGGTGGGGATCGAACCCACGACCAAGGGATTATGAGTCCCCTGCTCTAACCACTGAGCTACCGCCCCGTGGGCGGAGCTGAACCGTTGGCATAAACATCCTCAGGCGCTGAACCGACCGGAATGTCAGCCTAGTTCGGCGAACCTTCAAGCTCCGGGGGTGGGGCTCGAACCCACGGCCAACGGATTAACAGTCCGTCGCTCTGCCAACTGAGCTACCCCGGAAGGATTTCTCAGTCTATCGGCGGACACTCTTTCCTGCCGAAAGCAAGAACCACACTCCGATTCCCGCCACCACGAGACC
>JBMTDQ010000027.1:0-24305 GCA_049432165.1 Ilumatobacteraceae bacterium | reverse complement strand
GGACGATCGACGATCCTGAGGAAATGAATCGGCTACTCGATCTCGGAGTCGACGGAATCATGACCGATCGACCTGAAGTGTTGAAAGATGTCCTGCAACAAAGAGGACAGTGGTAGCGCTGCGCTGACCGGCAAATGTGTACTGGCAGGCCGTAGAGGAGCTGTGCAAACGAGACTTCAGCTGTACACAGATCTAGGTCTGAGCGGATATAGCCCTTAGCGCAAGCGCTCGTGTTCAACGAGAATGATCTCTAGATCTCCCGCCAACTCGTCACATAACTCGCTGACAAGTCTTGATGTTGTGCGGTCATCGCGTTCGCTGGGCACTTTCGTGACAACCACTATTCGTCGAGCATTCTGTGGAGTGTTTTTAAAAGGACCAGAGGGAGAAATCAGCACCGCCGCAGCTCGTGGTGGGGTAAGACGCTGGTACGGACTGCACCCGGCAATTGCGGCAACGCGTAAAGGTCTATGGCACTGATCGGCAATCACCCGTCCCAATGCATCTGCTCCGATCACCGACAGCAGGACTGACGTTGATGACGGAACTACTGGTTCAAAATTTGCGGGCGCCTTAAATGGTCGATGGCGTGCGCCGTCGGCTTCGACGACCATGTAATCGCATAGTGACTTGTCTGCAAACCAATGATCACACTGGTCGCTGGAGACACCTAATGATTTGCCGTTCTTCACCGATTGACGAACGAAGACGGGCTCATTTCGAAAGCGCTCTGGAAGGCCGAAGAAGTCCGGTCCTTCAATGATTGGGAAGCCGCCGCTTTGACGTTCGCCCATCTTGGTCGTGGTAGTGGCGATCGTCGATCCGGGTGCAGATCGGGCTATCTGAAAAAGAAGTGTCGACTTACCCCCACCGCCGACCAGTGAGATGAGTTCGCGTGACTCAAGACGTAAAGATCGTGCGAGATGACTACTCGGAATTGGAATCATTTCAATTTGCTCAGGCGGCAAACGGCCTCAACCACTCCCCCGCCAATCGCAAGAGCTTTATCTGAAATCTGAGAACACGCTGATGGGTCATTCCTCGGGTCGAGATCAGCGATCTTCAGTCCTTCAGACACCGTTGATCCGTCCAGTATCAAGCCCCGAATCATTCCGCTAAATGGGGCGGTCACCGTGGTGTTCGAAGCACTGTGGATCGTTCCAAAAGCATCGCCCTGTTCCACCCAGTCTCCGAGCGCTGCAGACCATTTGATGTCCCCGTGGGTTGAGGCTCGGATGACGCGCTCAGTTGACCTACCCTCGATCATTCCGGGGCTGCCCGTATTTGGTTCAGCCGACCCATCGAACAGTGCACGTCCTAACCGATGTCCACGCATCGTCTCAACGACGGCGTGGCAATGTTCCCCAACTGTGAACCCCGGCCCAAGACCAATCACGATGTTGGCATCCGAAATGGTCGTGTCAAGTGGCGTTTTTGCCAGCCGACAGTCCACGACTGCAGCAATCGGTCGAGTTATCTGGAGGTCACAAAGCGCCGGTGCCACGACGACGGGAATTTCGTTCGACTGCCAGCACTTCTCAATACCTTCACGATCGATACACAAACGACCAACTAGGCCCTCGACGTTTTGGGTACCGTTAGTCACTGCCGATGACAGCGAGACGCTTCGTCGAATAGTGAGTGGTGACGCCAGTTCGAGAATCACCACTCGGAAGCCGCTGTGATGAAGGCGCCACGCAACACCTGTCGCAATATCTCCACCGCCTCGAATAACGATGACGTCATCGTGTTCTGGTTGCACCTACAACCTCCGCGATGATGCTGATTGCAATTTCGGCAGGAGTTTCTGCACCAATCTCAAGACCGATTGGAGTTGTAATTCGATCAATATCAGCCTCGGCACAACCGTTTGCAATGAGCAGGTCCCTGGTCGTGTGCCATCGACGAGCGCTACCCATTAAGCCGATGTACCCCACTTGCTGTTTGATCACCAACGGCAACAGCTCGACGTCAAGGGCAACATTGCGAGTTACCATCACGATGGCGGACCGGGAATCAAGTGGAATCTTCTTCAACGCTTCGTGAAGATCGCCGACATGGCAGGTTGCAGCATCTGGCGCCTGTTCAAGCTGTTCGGGACGGTCATCCCAGAGGTGAACACTCCACCCGCTCCATTGAGCGAGTTCAGCCACCGCCTTGCCAACGTGGCCAGCGCCGATCACGAGCAAGGTCGCAGTATCCATATAGGGTTCAACGTAGACGTCCATCTCTCCTCCGCACACACCGGGGTCGCCAGTTGAAGGGTCGACCAGTCGATAGTTGATGAGCCGGGGTTTTCCATCGTTCATAGACTGGTGCGCCTCTGCAATCACTCGAGATTCCATTTCCCCGCCGCCGACTGTTCCAATTTGGGTGCCGTCGTCGATGATGAGCATTGCAGCACCCACTCGACGAGGGACCGACCGGTCCGTTCTAACCACCGTCGCAATTGCTGCCTTGTGGCCGTCCTCCACTGCTTGAAGGGCGGCTTTAAGAAGATCTAACGACCCCACAACCGGCCCGCTTCCTCATTGACTCGAGCACGTGCTCGCTCGACATCGATTCCGAGCACCTCACCGTTTCGAACGCGCCATTGTCCGTCGACCATGACATCGCGAACATGGTGGCCACTTCTCCACAACACCAGTTGGTCGGCGATGGTAGAAACGTCAATCGGCGTGGGCAGGTCAAGGTTGACCACTTGAAGGTCGGCAATCCAGCCGGGTTCGAGACGACCCAGGTTCTTCATTCCCAGAGCTACCGCTCCGCCTTCAGTTGCCATGTGAAGGACTTGATGCGCCGGGGTCGTCGATGGATCAAGCCGGCGTGCCTTCTGCAGCCAGAATGCCCCGCGCATCACCTCGTACATGTCATTGACATACCCATCTGATCCGAGTCCGACAGTGACACCTCTTTCGAGGAGATCGGCAATAGGAGCAATTCCTCCTCCAACCTCACAGTTTGACAGTGGCATGTGGCTTACTCGCGTGCCGCTGGTTGCGATGATGTCAAGTTCAGCGTCCGTCATTTGCACGCACTGACTTGCGAGAAATGATGAACTCGCTATCCCGATGTCGTTGTAGAAGGCCATTGTGTCGACACCAAGGTTCTCGCGGGCCCAGTTTCCTTCGTGTATCCCTTCATTGCAATGTGCGTGAAACCACGTGTTTCGAGCGAGCGCTTCGCTTGCCGCCCGTTCGATAAACGAACGTGAGCATGTGAACACGGTGTGCCATGACATTGCTCCAGAGATCAACGCGTCGTGTTGGTGCTGATCGATGAAGTCAAGGTTCTCTTGAAGAGAGAGTTCAGCAATCGCGTCTCCAGCACGCTCGGTCGCCTCAAAGCTAAACATGCCGCGAATCCCGACGGAACGAGACTGCTCGGCTTCGGCTTCGAGTACGCCACTGAGCGATCCAGGTGCTTCGCAGATGTCAAAGAATGTCGTTGTTCCGCTTCGCAACATTTCGGCACACACCCAAGATGAGGCCGCGGAGATCATCTGGCGGTCGAGCCTGTCTTCTACCTGGGGCCACCAGAAGTCATCAAGAAAGCTTGCGAATCCGGTGGGTGGTGATTCGATAACAATTCCGTGCGCAAGCGTTCCGTATAGGTGGACGTGCGAATTGACGAACCCTGGCAATACGGCACACCCCGCAGCGTCGACCACTTCATCATCGGGGTACTCGGTGATGAGATCGGCCGCAATGCCAATCGAGTGCACCTGTCCGTCATAAATGCGAATTGCCGTCGACCGCTCAACCCGGTCAGCCGAGATCAATAGCCAGTCGGGACAAATAATCATCGCTATGACTGACTGTTGGCCGAATTCATTGCCCGCCACACTCGTTCAGGAGTGAAAGGAAGCTCATTTATCGAGACTCCGACGGCGTTCTGAATGGCGTGGCGCAGCGCAGGCGCAACTCCATCCTTCGGGATTTCTGCAACCGCTTTGGCTCCAAATGGTCCGCTGTCTTCCATGGTCTGGACAAGATAGACGGCTGTTTCAGGCATTTCATCCGCTCGATAGATGTGATACGGCCCAAAGGAGTCGTTGAGCATCTTGCCGTTTTCGTCGAATGCGTATTCTTCGCAATGGGCGTAACCAAGGGCCTGCAGCATGCCACCTTCGACCTGACCGGACGCCGTCACAGGGTTAATTGCAACACCGCAATCGACTGCCATTGCCATCTTTACAATGGTGACCTGGCCGGTATCAACGTCGACTTCGATCTCGACTACTTGTGCCGCAAAGGGTGGTGGGCACTCAGGCGACACGTACGAAGCCGTGCCCATGATTTGCTCTTGTTCCTGGGTGTGAAGTGAGTCGAGCGCAATATCCTCCATCGAAACTGATCGGCCATCAGGAGCGTACGCACGACGATCCCGCAATTCGATCGAACATGGCTGCTCTACCCCGAGCAACATTGCTGCACGTTCTTTAATTCGTTCGCGAGCAACTTCGGCGGCCCGAAGTGCTGCAGTACCAGAAATGTAGGTGGTCGAAGATGCGTATGCCCCGGTGTCGAATGGCGTCATGTCGGTATCACTCGAATACACCTTGATGTCTTCAAGCGGGACACCAAGGACTTCTGCTGCAATCTGCCCGAGAACCGTGTCGGCACCGGTGCCGAGATCGGTGGCGCCGACAAGCATGTTGAATGAGCCATCATCATTCAGCTTGATTGAGCATCCACCCATATCAAGAAACGGAATTGCCGTGCCATGCATGCAGTACGCAAACCCGAGACCTCGTCGAATATTGGGTCGGTCGGCGGGCTGCCGCCACTCGGCATCATCACGGCGGTGCCAACCGATCTCACGAAGCGCTTGAGCGACGCACTCCTCTAGGCCAGTTGACAGCACACGTGGGTACTCATCAAGCTCTTCGTCGCTTGCAACACGTTCACCGAGATGCGGAGCGATATTGAGCTCATCACCAAGACGCAACCAGTTCTTTCGCTTGAACTCAATCGAGTCGTATCCGAGTTCTGCAGCGATGTCGTCCATATGGGCTTCAAGCGCGAATTCTGCTTGGGGTGCTCCATACCCCCTGTATGCACCCGGAACGGGAATGTTCGTGTACACAACATCGCAACGGAAGCGTTTGTTTGGGGCGTTGTACTGGGTCAGTCCACGCAACCCAGCAACTGTCTGCACGGTATACCCGTGAGTGCCGTATGGGCCGGTGTTTCCAATGATGTAGAGATCCTGCGAGACGAGTTTGCCGTCGTTGTCAACCACCGTGGTGAAAGTGAGGGTTTGCGGGTGGCGAGTTCTACTGCCAATGAACTCCTCTGACCGGTCGAGTTCAAGCCGAACCGGGCGACGTGTTGCTTGAGCGAGGTGTCCAACAATGTCCTCAATCAACATCTCCTGTTTGGCGCCGAATCCTCCACCGATACGAGGCTTTACCACCCTGATGTCTTTGATGTCGCGATCGAGGAGCGGTGCGACCATCCGCCGAGCATGGAATGGCACTTGGGTTGCTGTTCGAATGACGAGACGCTCGTCCTCATCAAGCCATGCGATCGAAATATGGGGCTCAATTGGGCATTGCTGAACCTGATGCACCCGGAACGTCTGCGTAAAGACGTGGTGACCATTTTTCGCGGCATGCTCAACAGCCGCATCGGGGTCGTTTCGACGAGCAGCGATGTGGTGAACGATGTTTCTTTCCCGGTCATGGATTTCGAGTGTGTCTTGCTCATCGTGGATGACGACTGCGCCGTCAACCATTGAATCGCGCTCATCAAAAATCGCCGGAAGAACTTCGTAACTCACATCGATAAGCGAACACGCATGTGCAGCGATTTCTGGAGTTTCGGCTGCAACCACCGCTACACGATCTCCGACATGACGAACTTTGTCGTCGAAACTCACCTGGTCGTGAGGATGAGGATTTGGCCACGATTGCCCACCCGAGGCGTATTTGATGCGGGGTGTGTTCTTGTAATGCAATACCTCGTGCACCCCGGGAAGTTGACGTGCTACCGAGTCATCAATGTCAAGAATTCGTGCATGCGCGTGAGGGCTTCGAAGAACCTTTGCATAGAGCATGTTGCGAAGTTCAATGTCATCGGTGAAGGCAGGATTGCCCTTTGCGAGTCGAACGGCGTCAACTTTGACCTCAGGCTTTCCGACAACTGCCATCTCTGGAACATCTTTCGACGGAATAAGTCGCGGCACAGCCGCTGGCGCTGACGGCGGGTTGTCGTGTGGGTCGTATACAGCGGGTTCACCTTGATCGGTGAGTGGAGGAAGAATGACGGGCGTAAATGGAGCAGTCGGTTCACCTCGTAGAACTGCTGCTGCTCGCCGAATCGCCTCAACCGGCTTTACGTACGCCGTTTCCCGATCGAGAATTCCCGACAGCATGTCGCGAATTTGATCATCGGTAGGTGATGGATGTTCCTCGAGTAGCGCAAGGGTCCCAAGCACCATTGCGCCAGCCGAATATCCAGATTGGAACGCTCCCGTAGCAACAAACGCCGCCTGAATTGGGTGCAGTTCTGGGCTGGTGTTTAACGACTCAACCGTTGTGATGGTGTGCCCATTTGCCTGAGCAGCGAGGATGACGTCACTACTGGTGAGTCGCCCGTCATAGAGCACCGCACCTGCCCCAGTCTCTCCGCTATCTGATCCATAGTGGACACTAAACATTCCTTGAGAGCGAAGGAATGTTCTCAGCGTCTCATGCGGTTCGCATTGCCCAGTGACGTTGCGGCCATTGAGAGTGACGGTGATTGGAATCATGACAACGCTCCAATCACTCGTTGGCAAAGTTTTACTGCCAGGTGGTGGCGGTATTCGCTGCTGCCCCGAAAATCGCTGAACGGGATGAGTTGCTCCACCTCGTCTGAAGACCGGGCTAACACAGGAACGCGAGAAACTCCAGTAATGGCGAATATGAGTCCGCTGCTAGAACGCCGACCAGCAACCGCCACGATCGGAGTGTCCATCGGAGTTCGGCCGGTGTGTTCGAGCGCCCAGTCTGTCGACGTGTGTAGTTCAACCGATGTAATCAGTCCGCTTGGCGATTGCAAAAAAACATGAAGAGGAGTCGATACGCCATCGGCTGTTGTCACAGTTGCTGATGACGCAAGGAGCGCAGCGACCAACAGGCTTTCTCCATCCGCTGACGCAACTGCTCCACCAATAGTGCCGATCGTTCGCAGAGTTGATGGCAGTTCTCGACGTGCTGCCACACCGAGTAAGTCGCCTGAAAACCTGCGTTCGATGTCTGCAACTCGAACCATCGCTCCAACTGTCGATGTGTCACCTTCGGTTGTAATGGTGTCCAGGCCGAGTGACTGAAGATCGACACCCACGTATTGCGATCGGTGGCGATCGGCGTTGATAACTGTTCCACCCGCAAGTGGGATGTGATGGGGTCGACTCAGCAGCGATACTGCCTCGTCTAAGGATTCAGGTCGAAGGTAATCAACTAGTAGCGGCACAAAACCGAAGTTAGCCGAGCCGAGACTGAATCCCTGCCTGCTGGAACAGCGCCGCCGCTGCTGTCTTGGCAGAGCTAACGACTTCAGAAGTGTCGACCGCTCGATGATGCCCATTTCGAATGACGGGCTCACCCTGAACAAACACATCGCGAACCTGTTGCGGTGAGCAGTTAAAGACGAGAGCGCTCGGTACCCGGTGAACTGGAGCAACGGTTGGGTGGTCAAGGTTGACGATGACAATGTCAGCGTCGCGTCCAACCTCTATTCGCCCAAGCCGGTCAGGCTCTCCAAATGCTCGTGCTCCACCAACGCATGCCATTTCGATTGCGTCTTCAGGTTGAAGGGCCATGGCGTTGAGGTGGTGAACCTTCTGAAGTAACACAGAAACTTTCATTGCCTCAAAAAGATCCTGTCGGTTATTTGACCCTGAACCGTCGCTTGCGAGAGCAACCGTGATGCCGAGTTCACGCATATCAAGAATTCGAGCGACGCCCGATGCCAAGTACATATTTGAAACCGGGCAGTGCACAACGACAGCATCGGCGTTGGCAATTGACTGCAATTCATCGTCGTCGAGCCATACCGCGTGGGCGAGTTGAACATCTGAGGCGAGTGAGCCGACACTGGCCAGCCATGGGACATGCCGCATGCCTCTTTCGGAGACACTCATTTCGACTTCGACAGCAGTCTCTGCGCAGTGAACGTGGGTGCCCCGGCCCCATGACCGAGCAGCAGCGATGGTCTCGGTCATGGCTTCGTCAGAGCAACCCCATGGGATGAGCGGACCAAGTTCGATTTTGATTCGGCCCTCGTGACCATCCCAACGGTCGTATGCCTGCTTCGCTCTACGAATTGCAGTCGCGGCATCCTCCGCGAGTGGTTCGTGATAGTTGCGGTCCGCCCAACCGTGAGCAAGAAGGAGTCGTATACCGAGTTCATCTGCTGCTCGGCAGACTGCGTCATCGATGAGGTCGCCGTCGACCCCAGGATGGACGTATTGGTGATCGATGACGCTCGTGCATCCGGTCATTAAATTCTCGAGAAGGCCTATACGTGCAGCGTGATATGCGATTTCAGGAGTGATGTGCTCGGCAGCAGGCCAGATGCACTCCCGTAACCAATCGAGAAGTGGCCGGTCGTCGGCAAGGCCTCTAAAAAACGACTGGAAGAGATGGGTGTGAGCATTTGTCATACCTGGCATCACGGCGCAGCCAGCGGCTGAGATCACTTCATCAACCGAAGCCTCGAGTTCTGACGGCGGTTCACCGCTACCGATATCAACGATGGTTTCATCACGGATCACGATCCAGCCTGGATCGAGTACGTCATGACTCTCGTTGACGGTGACAATTGCTCCACCGTGGATCAGCCTCGTGCTACTCATGTGGTGTCCAGTGAGCGAAGGCATCAATGACCGGCTTGATGTCGTCCATCATTGGATACAGAATCGGGCAGGTCACCCCAGCGTCGATGTACTCAGCAACTTTTTCTTGGCATTCGCGAGTGGTTCCGACTGCCATCAGCGAGCGAACCAAATCATCTGGGATGAGGTGCGCTGCCTTTCGGTAGTCGGCTTCGGTTGCAGGCCACCCAACAACCTCCTTCACACGCTCCACAAGCTCTGGGTCGGCTCCGCTTGCCTCCATGATGTGAGGTTCGGTGCCCAGGTAGTACGCAACGAGGGACTTTCCGGTGAGCAAGGCTTCTTTTGGGTCATCATCTGAAAGCGAGCACACAAGTAGCTCAGGACGATCGACTTGTTCAATTGTCTTACCGGCTCGCTGAGCACCTGTATTGACTCGTTCAACCGCTGAGGTGATGTAGTCCGTCGAAACCACATAGTTGAGTACTACCCCATCACAAATTTCACCTGTTAACTCCAGCATCTTGGGTCCTGTTGCACCGATATAAATCGGGATATCCCTTGGTGACGTATCTCCGTACGCCACGTCAAGCTTCACGCGGTCGAGTTTGACGATCTCACCTTCGTAGGTGACCTCCTCCATTGTGAAGAGCGCTCGTAATGCCTCAACGTGCTCACGCATTGCTAGTAACGGCGTGCGTCGATGCTCCCCAACTCTCGTCGTAATGGGCTCCCACCAAGCACCGATGCCACACATAACACGACTTTGGCCGTCGACGAGTCCGCCGAGCTCCCACATCGTGCTCCAGGTTGCAGCAATGACAGCGGGGTTTCGTGTCCAGATTGGTAACACGCCAGAACCAATACGTAGCCGTTTAGTTTCAGTCAGTAACGCGCTCATGAGCACGACGCAGTCGCGAGCGAGTCGGGTGTCGGCTTGCCATATTTCAGAGAAACCCTTGGACTCCGCATATTTCGCCATTTCAATTTCGTAGGCGATTGGGTGTTTGTCCTGGAGGTAGAGGGCCATGCGTTGCGCCATGGCGCCGAGACTACGGGATTGCCGGTGGTAACTCAGTAATTACTGAAGTTCGGGCAACTACTCGTCCACCTTTTAGAACGATGCGATCAGCTGGCGCTTCTGCTATCGCCTGACGAGTAGTTTCTGATCGGATGGCCAGTAAGTCTGCTTGCTGACCGACCTCAATCGAGACATCTGGCGCTC
The DNA here is from genome assembly GCA_049432165.1 of Ilumatobacteraceae bacterium. Lineage (GTDB taxonomy): Bacteria > Actinomycetota > Acidimicrobiia > Acidimicrobiales > Ilumatobacteraceae > Casp-actino5. The sequence goes on along the minus strand of JBMTDQ010000027.1, from coordinate 14,257 downwards.
CGATTGCTTGACGAGCGTTTGATGTGATCGTCGAAAAGGCGTCTGCTGGGAGCATGTGGCCTGCCATGACCATCAGCGCAGCAGTTTCCAGTGGATCGTTGCGGCCAACGAAGTTGAAGGGATCCTGAGCGTTGTCGGCACCTGCGACAACGTTGACGCCCGCCTGACGGAGTTCATGAATTGCCGTGAGACCACGAGGTGTTGCCACAGGGTCATCGCGACCCTGCAAGAACAGGTTGGTTTGAGGGAGAGCAATGATTGAGATACCCGCCTCTGCGATTGCGGATGCAAGCGGTTTGATTTGCTCCTGCGGAAGCATTCCGAGGCTGACACAGTGACTAGCCGTGGTGTGAATGTCAGATCCTCGTGAATAGCGGATGACGTCGCTAATCGTGAGCGCTGTCGGATCGAGGGTTTCATCGACGTGAAGGTCGATCTTTCGTTGGTGGCGCTCTGCGAGCTCGAATGCGATAGACACACAGGCGTCTGGGTCAGGTTCCAAGTGAGGACATCCACCGATGACGTCGACGCCAAGCTCAATTGCTTCCGTGAGTGCTGCGAGGTTGATGTCAGATCCGTCTCCGCTCATGGGCATGTAGGTCAGGGCAACAAATTCGATATCCATGCGGCCTTCGAATGCTTTCGCTGCTTCGATTGCTGAGATCAGGTACCTGGTTGAAACTGGGCCGCCAACGTTCACATGGCTACGAACAAGTGTGACGCCGCTAGCGAGCAGCATCTCAAGTGAGCGAGTGATTCTGACCACCATTTCGTCGTGTGCAATCAGGCCTGACGCTTCAGCATCCCTCCAACCAAGGATCGCTCCCATGAGGTCGCCTTTCGGGTTAGGAACAATGTCGGCTGTGAGCGATTTGTCGAGATGTGCGTGTGGCTCAACGAGTGAGGGTACGAGGAGGCGGCCGTCAAGGTCAACAATGTTGGCGTGATCGCTGGATACGTCGGCGAGTCGTTCTGACATTGCGACAATCGTTCCGGCATCGTCGACAAGGATGTGTGGCCGAGAGCCGTTCTCCAGAATTCCACCAGAGATGAGAGTCTGAGGTTGGGTCATAGCAGCATCCTACGCGGGAGCGTAGATTCGTTGTCATGAGCGCAGAGCAGAGTCGACGGTATGCAGACATCATCGGTCCGGACATCGGTGATGTGATTTCGGAGGGTTCGACCTTGATCCTGCCCGTGGGCGCAGTGGAACAACATGGTCCGCACCTGCCAATGTCGGTCGATGATGTGATTGCCACTGAGACGACGACCGAGGTTGTTCGGCGGTTTGGATCTGATCTTGATCTGTGGCAGTTGCCGTCGCTATCCGTGTCGAAATCGAACGAGCATGCCTGGAGTCCCGGGACGCTCTGGTACTCGGCGGAGACCATGATGTCGGTGCTCCGCGACATCGGTCGCTCAGTTTCAACCACCCGTGCCGATCGGTTGGTGCTACTCAATGGTCATGGCGGTAATACCACCTTGTTAGTGACCGCCCTGCGGGAGCTTCGCTTGGCATACGGGTTGAAGACATTCTTGGTGCACCCTTCACTTCCTCCTGCTTACGGCGGCTCTTCAACAGAAGACGAGTTAGGGATGGGCATTCATGGAGGCCTGAACGAAACTTCGGTCTTCATGCATCTGCGTCCAGAACTCGTTGACCTCAGTCGGGCAGAACGCAAGGTTCCTGAAGCATTGGCTCAAAATGAACATGTCAAGTTCGGCGGATCAGTTTCCTTTGGATGGTTGTCGAATGACTTTGATGAAGCCGGATATATCGGGGACCCAACAGGTGCAAATGCTGAACGCGGGGCCGAACTGTTTGAGCATGCTGTGACGCGGCTCGGTGATCAGATGGCGGAAATTGCTGCCTTTAATTTTGGTAAGTGATGCGCACTCGCGCTGGCTGGCTGTCCCGAGTCGCCGGTCTTCTCGCTTAACATCATCCACATGTTGATTGCCCAGATCAGTGACCCACACATCTTTGGCGCTGGCCAATTGATGGAAGGTCGCATTGATACGGCTGAACATCTCGGGCGTGCATTGGCGACGTTGAAGGATCTGCGCACTCCACCTGAATTTGTGTTGCTCACCGGTGACCTCGTAAACGATGGATTAGCAGAGCAGTACGAGCACCTTCGGAATGTGTTGGGCGATGACCTCTCCAAAATGATCGTTGTCGCTGGAAATCACGATGACCGTGAGGGACTGCGTCGATGCTTTCCACAGCTGGCTGATGTCGGTTCAGGTGGAGACGAACTCAATTACGCAATTGACCGGGATTGTGATGGCTTTGCGGCATCAATTGTTGTGCTCGATACCACTGTGCCAGGTGAGCACGGAGGTTCTTTGAACGGCCAACAATTGACGTGGCTGGCCCAGCAGCTCGAAAGCCGGCGCGATCGTCGAGTGGTCATTGTTCAACATCATCCACCGTTTAAGAGTGGTATCGGATTCATGGATCACTTCGGATTGAGTGGGTCCGAGGCTGAAGCTCATGTCATTAAACAGTTCACAAATGTTGATGCAGTCCTTTGTGGACACCTTCATCGACCAGCCTCATCCGCGTTTGGAGGAACAGTCGCGTTTGCATCTCCATCCACTGCAGCGCAAGTGTCCCCTTCGTTCGGCGGCGAGACCACTTCTTACACCGAAGAGTCAGGGATGTTCTCGTTGCATTACTGGACGAACGCAGGACTCGTTACACACCTTCATCCAATCGATGGACCCGGCAGATGGGTGCCTGCATGGGCTCAGTGAGCGTGCCCGGCAGATCTGGCGCTTCGCGACTTCAACCCCTCTTTATGGAAAGTAAAGTAAAAACAGGCTGAGAAACGTCCGAAATTTACAGATGGTGTTTCTTGACCGGCTATGTTCGGCTAAGTGATGAAAGCAAGGGTTCTTACACAATGACGTCAATTGACACCTCCCCAGGCGTGACATCATCGAAAGCCTCGGTGCTCTCGTTCAATCACACTCAAATGACCTTTCCTGACGGCACTGAAGCCGTTCGAGATGTCAGTCTCGAGATCTCCCGTGGAGAATTCGTCACGATCGTTGGTCCATCTGGTTGCGGTAAGTCGACCTTGTTAAAGATCGCCTCAGGCCTGCTGGAAGCGACAGGTGGAGAGGTTGCGGTTGACAGAGACCGTCTTGGCTATGTGTTTCAAGATGCAACCTTGCTCCCGTGGAGAACGGTTCTTGGCAATGTTGAGTTGCTCGCCGAGTTGCATGACATCCCCAAAGCAGAACGACGCCAATTAGCTCTTGAGGCGATTGAGACAGTCGGGCTGAGCGGTTTTGTCAACCACTATCCGAAATCACTTTCAGGTGGAATGAAGATGCGTGCCTCTCTCGCTCGCACGCTCACCTTGAAGCCGCCAGTCTTTCTTTTCGACGAGCCATTCGGTGCGGTTGACGAAATTACCCGCGAGCATCTCAATGATGAGACTCAACGGCTATTCCAATCTGAGGGATTCGCTGGTCTTTTCATCACGCACTCAATTGCCGAGGCAGTCTTCATGTCAACAAGGGTGTTGGTCATGAGCGCCCGACCTGGACGAATTGTTGCTGAATTCGATGTGCCGTTCGAATACCCACGTAAGCCCGAACTCCGTTTTGACCCCGAATTTGCTGCGTTGAGCGGTGAGATTTCCCGTGAATTGAGAGGTTCACACCAATGACCATCACACAAAATGAAGATCAAGAGCTTTCAGTTGAGTTAGGTGCTGATTCGACGTCTCGATCACCTGTCGCAGGTGGCAAGAATCGAAAGCGTGGCGTGAGTGATCTCGCCCGCCAGTTCCTTCCCCCGCTTTTTCTTGGAGCTGTGATTGTCAGTGCCTGGTATTACATCTCCTATGCGCTTCTTGCTGAAGAGCGCCGGTTTTTGCTCCGTCCTCCACACGAGATTCTCCAAGTCGGCTTCTTCGACTGGGATCACTTCTCTGAGATTCTGCTTGCGCTCTGGAGTTCAACTCGGGTGGCTCTGATCGGGCTAGCGATTTCAATCGCTATTGGATTCTTCCTTGCGACGGTCATGAGCCAGACAAAAATTGTCGAACGAGCAATTTTTCCCTACATGGTGATGCTTCAGGCCGTGCCGATTCTGGCCATCGTGCCGCTCATCGGTTTTTGGTGGGGCTATGGAACAACCTCCAGAATTGCCGTATGCGTCATCATCTCGCTGTTTCCCATTATTGTGAACACTCTCTTCGGACTGCAGTCTGCTGAACGTGGTCTTCATGACCTCTTCACCTTGCACCACGCCTCGAGGCGAACACGTCTGCGCAAATTAATGTTCCCAGCTGCTCGGCCAGCGATTTTTGCCGGACTTCGCATTTCAGCTGGCCTCTCGGTCATTGGCGCAATTGTTGGTGATTACTTCTTCGGGCAGGGCGCCGTCGGTATTGGCCAGCTTCTCAAGCGTTACTCCAGCCGTCTTGAAGGTGAAGAACTTCTGGCCGCAGTCATCATGTCATCTGCTCTCGGAGTCGTCGTGTTTTTGTTCTTTGGCTGGCTTCAGAACGTTGCCATTGGAAAGTGGCACGAATCATCCGGCGCAGAGTCGTAGAAATAACAACAAGTCCCTACCCACCAACCCACCCAACAAACACCCATGAGGAGAACCTTGATGTCACCATCAACCCGAAAGAAATCAGTGAGGACGCTGTTAGTTCTTGCTGCATCTGCATCGTTAATCGCTGCCTGTGGCGGCGGAGATGATGCTGCAGAGGAGGCACCTGTCGAAGAAGAGGCAGAGGCACCAGCTGAAGAGTCAGCAGAAGCTCCTGCTGAAGAAGCTGCATCCGACACCGCGTCACTTGCGGACGTCTGCCCTGAAACACTGGTCATCCAGACCGACTGGCACACAGAGGCTGAGCACGGTGCGCTCTACAACTTGCTCGGTGATGACTACACCGTTGAAAAAGATAGAGGCGCAACTGTTGGCCCGATGACGCTTGATGGCGTTGAGCTCGGCATCAACTTCGAAATTCGTGAGGGCGGCCCAGCGATTGGGTTCTCATCACCTGGCGCAATTTTGTACAGCGATGATTCGGTGCACTTGGCTTATGCCAACACCGACTTCCAGATTCTGAGCTATCAGGACACACCACTGTTGTCGGTTGTTGCTCCGCTCGAGAAGAACCCACAGATGATCATGTGGGACCCAGAGACCTACCCAGAGGCAGAAAATCTTGAAGACTTGAGAGATCTTGGAGTCACGATCAACATCTTCGCCGGTCAGACATATGCAGACGTGTTTGTTGCGCAAGGTGTGTTGAACGCAGAGCAGATTGACCCCTCTTACGATGCAACTCCATCCCGCTTCATCGCAGAGCAGGGAGCGATCGCTCAGCAGGGCTTCGCTTCATCAGAGCCTTACGCCTACAAGAACACTTACGAAGAGTGGGGCAAGGATGTCGCCTTCACACTGTTGAATGACAATGGTTTCCCGATTTACAGCCAGACGATTGCCATCAAGCCTTCGATGAAGGAAGAGATGGATGCGTGTTTGCAGCAAATCGTGCCGATCATCCAGCAGTCAGTGGTGAGTTACCACGGAGATCCCGCCCGTACGAATGCAATGATCGTTGATATCAACGAGCAATTCGATGACGGTTGGGTGTACACCGCAGGTAACGCAGAGTTCGCCGCTGGAGCGATGGCGGAGTACGGGCTTGTTGGTAACGGCCCAGACTCAACTGTCGGCAATATGGATACCGATCGCATCCAAGAAATGCTCGATGCCATTGCATTGGCTGGATTGGAGCATGACGAGACGCTGACGCCAGCTGATCTCGTGACCAACGAATACATCGATACCTCAATTGGTTTCTGATTGATGTACTGAAAAGGGGGTGGGTGCCATACGGCCCCCCCCCCACCCCCTTTTACTTTTCATGATGTCGTCGCGACGGCGGAAGAGAGCGACCTACGTTTATCGCCTCAGTTCATTCAGAACTCGATGAGCAGCATTGCGTCCCGCTCCCCCAAAAATTCCTGCCCCGGGAAATGCAGCGGCGCCAGCGATATGCAAGCCATCGATGGGGCCAATATGACGAGTGAGGTCTTTTGGTCTACCTCTCAGGGTCGACAAGGGTGAACCAGCAAATGCTGGGGTGTGGCCCCGGGGCATGAAGAATTCGTTCTCATAGCGGTCAGGGGTCATTGCCCGCCAGCGCTTCACTCGAAGCGTCCCGGGCTCACAAAGAGAGTCAAGAATCTGCAACCAGCGTTCTGGCTCGGCCGAATTTCCCCAGTCGTGCTGGTATGGGGTGAAGAGCACTTCCAAACTCAGCACGTGCTCTTCTGGATCGAGTTGCATTGATTGGTCGAGGTTGGTTGGAATATTGATCAGCAGGCTTGGACGGTCAGCAACTCTGGCCTCAAACCGCCGCTGATGTGCCTCCTCCAGATCGCTGGGAGATGGCGAAACAACTGTGGTGGGCGTGTGTAGGTCGGCATCTCCAACAACATCTCGCAGACGTCGTTCGAATTTATAGACGGGTAGGCCCTCGAGAACCACATCCAACTTCGACTCGTAACCGTCGTGAGCTTCCTGCTGCTGCCATTGCTCGATATGCGGAGAAGTGGATACTGCTGAGTCGTCCAGCCATTGCGTGAAAATTTGGTGTGGGTCGCTGGAAACCAACACATGAGGCGCTGTAATGACTCGGCCGTCAGCTAACTGAACGCCATGAACGCGTTGGTGTTTTGTGACGAGTTTCGTGACCCGTGAAGCGGTGATGGTTCGACCGCCCGCTGCATTAAAAGATTGTTCAATCGCGTCGGTGAGGGCACCGCTACCGCCCTCTGGTCGTGCGGTACGAATGAGATGCTTTGTGGCGTAAAGCGCTCCGGCAAGTCCTGTGCCGGGGGTCGCTGGATGAACACCCCACACCGTAGGTCCAGTCACCACAGCGGGCATCCATGAACGCCAATCGTCAAAATAGGCTTGATACACATCCATTGCGCTCTTCTGGCTCCACGCGAGAAGCCGACGAGCACCTCTCCCCTTTACCGAGGCGAGACGTTGCAAGAAATGTGACCCCGAGGGAGTCGAACGTGCCATCTCGATGACAAGTTTGGCGACCGGAATCGCATCAGCCAGGTATCGCTGATATGGCTTGACCCACTCAGGATGTGTTCTTGCCATCGTGTCGAGATGTTCGTCTACCTGGTGGCGAAAGACCCAAGTGTCATCGCCTGAATAGGTTGAGTGAATTGATGAGAACTCCGACTCCAGATAACGGAGTCCATGACGCTCGAGCTCCAGGTCATCAATGATTGGCAGGGCGCGAATCATGGTGTGGTCGCAGTTGCAGATGTTGAATCGGGCACCGAGGTCTGTCACGGTAGAGGCACAGCCTCCGACATGATCTCGAGCTTCAACGAGCAACGTCTCAACGCCCGCCCTCGCTAAGTAGGCAGCTGCGATGAGGCCATTATGACCACCTCCAACGACCACCGCATCGACCGCTATGTCATCGTTTTGGTGTTCGGCACTACTCACACCACAAAGGTAGCGTTCGAGTGTGCCCAGTTTCGATCAAAGTCATCTGACAGTGACGCCATCTGACCTTCAGGTCGACTGGATGCGCGTGCTTCCTGTCGGCAAACAGATGCCCCAACTGATTGAGCCATCTGCCATGTCGTTTGTCTCTGGCGACTGTGATGAGCCACTCGTAGACGTGACTGAAGCCTTTGTCTGTCTTGAGGCTTACAGAATGGCAGGGTGGACTCATAGTCAAAAGGGCACCTTCGTAAGGGCAGGAGTTGAGGCCCGCCTGCGGGCGGTTGAAGCGTCGTTGCCAAATGGTTTTGCTCTCGTGATATTCGACGGTTGGCGCTCTCTTGAGTTGCAATCCGAACTCTTCCATGCGGCATACAGCGACCCACTTCTCCCGCCCGGATATTTGGCGCCTCCGTCGGAGGATGATCAACTCCCCTCCCCCCATATGAGCGGGGGAACGGTTGATCTCACACTGTCGTTCGACGGGGTGGCGCTAGGTCTCGGCACACCCTTTGACGCCTTCACAGAAGATGCTGCAACTGCGGCATTTGAGCAGATTGACAGCCCAGTAAGAAGACTGCGACGAATGCTTTGTGAAGCGATGTGGGCTCAAGACTTTGTGGTCTACAGCGGCGAGTGGTGGCACTTTGAATTCGGCACCCCGCGGTGGTCGTCGATCCTCGAGCGAGAAGGCATCTACCAACGAGCCCACATTCACGGTGATCAACCAGGCGAGTCAGAGGTTTGTCCGTCATGACATTGTCGCTCGGTCGTATTGCAGGAATACCCGTGCGACTTCATTGGAGCGCTCTGTTAGTTGCCGCCTACCTCGCGTATTCGTTGGGGTCGATCGTCTCCCTAGTGGCTGTGGCTGTTGGTGTCGTGTGTTTCGGTCTCTCAATTTTGTTTCACGAACTTGGGCATGCGCTTGTCGCATCACGTTGCGGGGTAGCAACAACTTCGATCGATCTCTGGGCATTGGGGGGTGTCGCTAGGTTGGCCTCTGAGGCTCCTGCGCCAAAAGAAGAAGCGATGATCGCTGCCGCTGGACCGTCAGCAAGCGCCTTGTCTTCTTTCATCTGTGGAATTGCCTGGTGGGTTCTACCTGTACAAGGAGTGCCTGGCGAAATTGGCCGAGTGCTGCTGTGGCTGGCCTACCTCAATGCTGCGCTCGCTGTCTTCAATATGTTGCCCGGTTCACCGCTTGACGGCGGTCGGGTGCTTCGAGCTGCGAGGTGGAAAGTTCACGGAGATCGACTGCGCGCCTCGCGGGAAGCCGGTCGGTCGGGAGTTGTTGTTGGATCGCTTATTGTCCTTATTGCAGTTGCATTGAGCATCCGTGGGCAGTCGCAACTATCACTTCTGCTGGTTGGGTTCTTTGTACTTGGTAACGCGCGAGCTGAAGTCGCTTTTGCGGAAATGCAACAGCGTTCAAAATCAACTCAGGTGGGTTCGCTTGCTTGGCGATTTCTCGCTGAGTTTGATGAACTGACAACAGTTGCGGCCATGCTGAACGACGTTTCGCGACTGGGTGAAGCTGAAGCCTTGGCGGCTACTAGCGAAGGCCAACCTGTTGGTCTTGTTCTCCTTGAGCACGCATTTCGCATTCCCGAGGAGGAACGTGACTCAACGCTTCTCACCGACCTTGTCCGACCATTTTCGGCATTCCCTCAGGCAAGCTCAGAAGAGAATGTGTCAGATTTCCTGTCGAATCTTGATCCGATTGACCCAGTTATTCTGTTGATCAATAACGGCAAGGTTGAAGGATTGATCCCACCGTCAAGGCTTAGAACTTTGCTCGGTATTTAGAAACCGGTGCTACGCGTCGGCAACTATTCCTTCGCGCTCAACGACCGGCGGCTTGTCACTCCACGGGAAGTTGATCCACAGGTCGGTTCTCCGCCATACATAATCGCATTGCACCACTGAATGCGGCTTCTCATAGATCACCGCAGTGCGAACCTCGCCAACCTTTCCGGCGCAGAATTCGTGCACGCTCTTGAGCGTATGACCTGTGTCAGCGACGTCATCAACGATGAGTAACTTGGCATCGGCTAGATCGACAAAGTCTGGGGCGGGAGGAAGAATTCGGGGCACCTCGAGACGTTCATCAACACCGGTGTAGAACTCAACGTTCATTGTGTACGTGTTCTTGACCGCAAGTGCATAGCCGAGCGCTCCTCCGATCAACAGGCCACCCCGTGCGATGGAGAGAATCATTTCTGGTTCGTAACCGTCGTCAGCAATCATCGTCGCTAACTCACGAGACGCCGTTCCAAACAACTCCCAACTTAGAATTTCACGCTCTTCGGCCATAACGGGGAGATTAGTCGCGCAGGGTCGAGTTCACCGCTCTGGCGATGTCAGAGGGTCGAATTGGAACTCTGGTCAGATGCGTAGTGGAGGCTCCGCTACGGCCCATGGCATCCTGAATTGCGGCAATGATCGCTGGGGTTGAACTAATTGTTGGTGGCTCTCCAACCCCTTTTGCACCCATCGGAGCCTGAGGATCAGGAATCTCGATCAATTTGGCGGTGACCGGCGGCATATCTGCAATCGTTGGAATGAGGTAATCGGTAAACGACGGGTTCATGATCCGCCCATCCCGTTGAATGATTTCCTCCATTAGAGCGAGTCCTAAACCCTGCGCAATACCGCCCTCGATCTGACCAATCACCGAAAGCGGATTGAGCGCTCTTCCAACATCTTGAACGGTCGCGATTTCAACCACGCGCACCAGCCCGAGTTCAACATCGACATCGACAACCGCTCGGTGGCCGACGAAAGCAAATGCGGTATGGCAGTCTCCTTGGCCATTTTCGTCCAACGGAACCGTAGGTCGGTGCCTGAATTCAACTTCTTCGTCAAATTCGAGTCCAGACACGATCTCTGTCATCGGCCAACGCTTCTCGTTGGTCGTGTCGACCAATGTTTGACCCTCGATGACAAGCGCGAACGCGTCGCAACCGGTGCTCGCTGCGACATGTTCAAAAATGAGTTGCCGAACCTTTAGGCACGCTGCTTCCACAGCTCCGCCACTCATCCAGGTTTGCCGTGAAGCGGAGGTTGAGCCCGCTGAGCCCACGCCGGTGTCGATCGGGTCGAGACGAACATCTTCAAGACCAAGAGTGGTTCGCGCAATCTGCGGTGCAATCGTGATAAATCCCTGCCCAACCTCGGCGGTTGCGAACTTGAGAGTGACGATGCCATTGCTGAGCATGCATCGGGCCGTGCTGTAATCGTCAAAAGCCTCGGAGTACATCAAATTCTTGATGGCTAAGCCATAGCCAACTCCTCGAATGACATCGCTCGTGCGCGTGGTGTTGCCGGCACCACCGGGAAGCTCATAAGGGTGATGGAGCGATGGCGCTTGCGCTGGAGGTTCTGGCATCGCAGCGAGGCCCGAGATGATCTCGCTGACCGGAGCAACGCTTTCCACGACTTGTCCGGTAATCAGTCGATCGCCTGTGGTCATCGCATTTAGGCGTCGGATTTCAAGTGGGTCCAAATTGCACTGTTCGGCAAGTAGATCCATCTGTCGTTCATGAGCAAAACATGCTTGGACTACTCCAAATCCACGCATCGCCCCACACGGGAGATTGTTTGTGCGTACCGCCACTCCCCTCACGTGGGCGTTCTCGCATTTGTATGGACCCTGAGTATGGGTGACTGCATTCACGAGAACGGCTGAGGACGTTGATGCGTAGGCTCCGCCATCAAAGATGTATTCAGCCTCAATTTTGACGATTCTGCCGTCGTTCGTTGCATGATGTCTCATCCAGATTTCGGCTGGGTGGCGATGAACGTGACCTAAGAAGCTTTCACTCCTCGAGTAATGCATCTTGACTGGTCGTCCAGTGGCGAGGGCGAGGAGACACACATGAACCTGTAACGAGATGTCCTCTCGACCTCCAAACGCGCCGCCAACCCCTCCGAGGACCAAACGAATTGAGGTTTCAGGAAGGTTAAGACAAGCAGCGATTTGACCCAGGTCCTCATGTAGCCATTGCGTTGCAACGTGGCACTCAACTCCCAATCCGTCGGCGTCGGGAATGGCGAGTGCAGCCTCAAGCCCAAGAAATGCCTGGTCTTGCATGCCAATCGTGTACCGGTCCTCGACGATGACGTCTCCGACGATTGAGAGGTCGCCGCAGATCACATTTTGCTCGCGAATCACATTCCCTTCAGGATGAATCTGAGTCGTGGTGGGGTCAGCGGCAAGCCGGGCGTCGGTGAGTGCAGGAAGTACCTCGTACTCCACTTCGATGGCGGCGAGCGCCCGAGCACAGATATCTTCATCATCTGCGACGACAGCCGCTATTGGCTCTCCGATATAGCGAACCACGTCGTTCGCAAATACGGGCTGATCTGATGAAATCAATCCGTAAGTCGGCTTTCCGGGGACGTCATCCGCAGTGATAATGGTGTGCACACCATTCATCGCGAGCGCCTTGGACGTATCAATACGGAGAATACGGGCATGCTGATGTGGTGATCGAAGGGTTTTCCCGATCAGCATGTTGTCAGCAGAGAGATCTGACGAAAATGCGTATGAACCTTCTGACTTGGCTACGCCATCAGGCCTCAACGGTGACTGTCCGATACCACCACGGACGACACTCTCGCGAACTCCGAGATCGCTCACGAGTTATCCCGCTTTCTCCCATCGACCGCTACTTGAACAGCCTCAAGGATTCGTCCGTAGCCGGTGCAGCGACAAAGGTTGCCTGCAAGGGCTTCGCGCACGTCATCTGGAGCTGGTTCTGGATTGCGGTCGAGCAAGTTAGTTGCAGCCATGATGAGACCCGGTGAGCAGAAGCCACACTGGATCGCTCCGCATTCAACGAAGGCTTGTTGTACATCGGTTGCACCACCAAGTCCTTCGACGGTCACGATCGATGATCGAGTGACTGACGCTGCAAGCACCAAACACGAGCAAACAAGGTTGCCATCGAGGAGCACCGAGCACGATCCGCACTCACCCTCCTCACACGCCCCTTTTGAACCGGTCAGTCCGATGTGGTCTCGCAGTACTGAGAGGAGGCTGGCGCCGAGGAAACTGTCCTTCACTTGATATTTCGAGCTATTCACTGTCAGCTCGAAGTGTTTTTCATCGCTGATGTAGGTCATGACGGCTCCTTAATTGCACGTAGCCCTTGCTCGATGAGTCGCTTCACAAGAATTCCAACCGCGTGGGTGCGATATGCCGCTGTAGAACGGTGATCATCAATTGGTGACGCGGCGTCTCTGACAAGTTCCACGATCTGGTTGAGGTCGTCTGGTGATATTGAGGACGTTTCCCAATCGATCGCAGTTTTCGCAAATAATGAAGCCGCTTCTGCCGCAATGATGGTTGGCCCAACAGATCCCAACGATATTTGGCAGGACTGTGTATCCGATGAAAGAACGACCGCTGCACCGGCCACAGAAATGACCATCGCGTTTCTCGTACCAATTTTTGAGTAACCCTGCCAGCCGCGAACTATTGGAATGTCAACGCGCTCAATGAACTCATCATTTTCGAGAACCGATTTTTTCGGTCCAGTAGCGAAGTCCCGAACCGCCACCACTCGCTGTCCTCGGTGTGAGGTGAGCACCACGGTCGCCTCGAGTGCTACCAACGCACATACACCATCTCCAGCCGGACTTGCAGTGGCGATATTGCCGCCGATAGTTCCGGCGGTGCGTATTTGATGGCTTCCAACTGTGCGTGCAGCTTGGCTTAAACAAGGTGCAGCCGCTTCAACGGGGCCTCCCAGTAGGTCGTTCCAACGCACGCCAGCACCAAGTCGCAAGACTTGATCGTGGTAGTCAAGTTCAACTGTGGATAGTTCTGCTACGCCTCGGAGATCGACGATGAGGTGCTCGTTCTCAAGTCGGCTCGAGCCATGGTTAAGGCCGACCATGAAATCTGTTCCACCTGCTAGCAGCACGGCGTCACTGTTGTTGCGAAGTACCGCTTTCAAGTCTTCGATGGAATCCGGATGCGCGATTGGCACGGCTTCAATCTTATGAGTCGTGATCGACCTAGTTGATACTTATCTGCCAACCACGACCATTTACCTGCGGTGAACAATGGGCTATAAATATCCCAAACTTCGGGTGAATCGCCACCACAGATTCGGGGTATCTATGGCATACGAGAATGCGCAACTTGATGACAAACCAGTAACAGACTGGTTGCGCGATTGGGATTGGCTTGATCCTGCGTGGGGAGAACACGCAATCTCGATTTGGAATCAGATTCGCGACCAGTGCCCAATCGCAAGTACCGAGAGGTATGGACGAGCGTTCCTTCCGGTGACAATGGAAAGCGTTCAGGCCATCGCTCAAGACACTGAGCATTTCTCATCGTGGCGGGTTTCAGTTGCGCGGCCGGATGCCCCACCTCGTGCTGCACCACCAATCACTTCGGATCCCCCAGATCATCATGGACATCGTCGCTTGTTATTGCCATCGTTCAATCCGAAGGCGATTGCTCTCATGGAGCAGGACCTGCGAGATTTTTGCCGGAACCTCATCTCCGAGATTGGTCACGCTCCGACAGCGGATGCGGCAGAGCAGTACAGCCAGCACATTCCGGTCCATGGAATTTGCTCAATGCTGGGTGTGCCGGAGTCTGACGCCGACATGTTCCGTGATTGGATTTATCGAAACTTTCAACTCGCTCCAAAAGACCTCGAAGAACGCCTGCGAGTTATCGCTGAGATGGTCGAATACTCGTCAGAAGCTCTCCCCGAA
>JBMTDQ010000026.1:0-24503 GCA_049432165.1 Ilumatobacteraceae bacterium | reverse complement strand
CGCTCTTGACGGCTCAATTTTTCGGATGCTCCGTCAAGGACAGCGTGTTGTCTTTGATCTCGATGAAACGGGCTACGCGACTGCACTTCGCCTCGGTAGCGAAGTTGACATGGGTACTCCTGGCCACTAGCCACGCTCAGCCGTCACTTCGAATCTCACTTCACTGAAGGCGTCTTCGTCGAACCGCAATTTGGCTACGGGGATTGGACAACGTCGCCATGAATCATCTCTAATGACGATGGCTCTGAGTTGGGAGCCATCTTTTTAAGCGATAGGTCATCGTCACAAACGCACGAATAGAAGGCCCCGCGGCTCTTGACATCCCGCTGGTCTGCGTAAGACTGTCAACACAAGTTCTCAAGGGTTCCCCAGCCCTAGAAATAGGAGTTGACGACAATGAGCGGACAGAGCACCAACGAACGTCTCCAACAATGGGTCTCAGAGTGGGCGGAGATCATGCAGCCCGACGGCATCTACTGGTGTGACGGCACCGCAGAAGAATACGACCGGCTCTGTAACGAACTCGTCGAAGCTGGCACATTCACCAAACTCGACGAAGCAAAACGTCCAAATTCATACTGGGCACACTCTGACCCAGGTGACGTCGCACGCGTCGAGGACCGCACCTACATCTGCTCCCCCACCGCCGAAGAGGCCGGCCCGAACAACAACTGGCGAGACCCAGCCGAGATGCGAACTGAGCTCACCAACCTCTACACCGGCTGCATGAAGGGCCGCACGATGTATGTGGTGCCGTTCTCAATGGGACCACTCGGATCACCAATCGCCCACATCGGAGTACAACTCACCGACTCAGCGTACGTCGCAGTTTCGATGCGCATCATGACCCGCATGGGCCAGGCAGCCCTCGATGTTCTTGGCAACAGCGACTGGGTGCCGTGTTTGCACTCAGTTGGTGCACCCCTCGCCGAAGGCGAAGCTGATGTCGCTTGGCCATGCGACGCCGAGAACAAATACATCGTGCATTTCCCTGAGACCCGCGAGATCTGGTCATACGGGTCGGGCTACGGCGGCAACGCCCTTCTCGGCAAGAAGTGCTTCGCCCTGCGTATCGCCTCGGTGATGGCTCGTGACGCCGGATGGCTCGCCGAGCACATGTTGATTCTGAAACTTACGAATCCTGAAGGTCAGTCAAAGTACATTGCGGCGGCGTTCCCATCCGCCTGCGGCAAGACCAACCTGGCCATGCTTGTCCCCACCATCCCCGGTTGGACAGCCGAAACCATTGGCGATGACATCTGCTGGATGAAATTTGGCGACGACGGTCGTCTCTATGCGATCAACCCAGAGGCCGGCTTCTTCGGAGTTGCACCAGGAACAGGGTTCGACACGAACGCCAATGCAATGGAAACACTGTGGGGCAACTGCATCTACACCAACACAGCCCTCACTTCAGACGGCGACGTCTGGTGGGAAGGCATGAGCGACGATCAGCCTGCCCGCGCAACCGACTGGCGCGGCAACACGTGGACTCCAGAATCCGAAGGTCCTGCTGCCCACCCGAATGCTCGCTTCACTGCTCCAGCCTCTCAGTGCCCATCGATCGCTCCCGAATGGGAGGACCCGGCTGGCGTCCCAATTTCAGCAATCTTGTTTGGTGGCCGCCGTCGCTCAACAGTGCCTCTCGTCACTGAAGCCTTCGACTGGGAGCACGGCGTGTTCCTCGGTGCGATCATGGCATCAGAGACGACCGCTGCTCAGCAAGGTGCAGTTGGAAAACTACGTTTTGATCCAATGGCGATGTTGCCGTTCTGTGGCTACAACTACGGTGACTATTTCGCCCATTGGCTGAGCATCGGAGAGAAGGCCGACCCGAGCAATCTTCCGAAGATCTTCTTCGTCAACTGGTTCCGTCGTGACGAAGATGGCAGGTTCTTGTGGCCTGGATTCGGCGAGAACTCACGCGTACTCAAGTGGGTATTCGACCGGGTCGACGGCAAGAGCGATGTCGTGGAGACGCCGATTGGATTGCTTCCTGCCGAAGGCGCTCTCGACACGTCGGGGCTCGACATTGATGCAGCTGATCTTGAGGCAATTCTCAGCGTTGATATTGAGGGTTGGAAGAGCGCGATTCCTGAAATCCGCGAACACCTCGGCCGCTTTGAGCCGCGGATTCCTGCCGCTCTTCCAGCTGCTGTTGATCGTCTCGAATCAGCGCTCGCCTGAGCACAACGAGAACTTACTTGAGGCCCTGTCCTCCCGATAGCGTCGTGGTCGTGCGTTCACGATTCCGTTCTCTCATCGCCGTTGCTCTCATCGCTGTCGTTGCGAGCAGTTGCTCAACACTCACCGGTAGCGATCTTTCGGTCAGTGTGGAGGGTGAGGGTTACACCACCTCGGAAACAGACGACTTGCTAGCGGAGTATTTCACCGAGTCAGACATTTTCGGGACGACGCCTCTCGATGCGGGTGGCTTCGGCGACGCTGACCGAGCCCGCCTGCTACTCAACGCTATGGTCCGCACGAGCGCGGTTGAATCGATTCTCGCTCATGCGGAATCATCCGTGACCGACAGCGACCTCGAACTGTACCTCGCAACCGTTCCGGCAGACAGCCCACTGAATGAGTTGAGCGACGAAATGCGCCGCCTTATCGCTATGACAAGTGCCGATGTGGTGCTGTCTGCTCTCGCGCGTGCTGATCTGCCGAGCGAATCAGCGCTCGAGGCCATGTATGCAGCAGAACCGGCGTCGACCGGCTTGCTGTGCCTACGACACATTCTTGTTGCCTCCAAAGCCGAGGCTGATGGGGTTATCGCTTTACTTGCTGCGGGTGAGGACTTTGCTGCCCTTGCCGCAACCCTCTCAATGGAGGGATCTGCTTCGCTCACCGGCGGAGCGTTGACCGGGACTGAATCTGAATGCCTTCCAACCGCCCAATACATCTCGAGTTTTGACCCAGATTTTGTTGCGGCAGCGTTTGCAGCCCCACCGACAACGTGGTCTCAGCCAGTAGAGACACAGTTCGGGTGGCATGTCATTCTTAATCGGCCTTGGTCAGAAATTGGTCAAGATGTCGTCGCCGCCTACGCCGCTCCTGATGGCGCTCTCCTCTACGTCGATGCCATTCTCAACACGGCTGATGTGAGCGTCGACTCACGATTTGGGCGCTGGAATCCATCAACAGGGCGCATCGTTCCGCTCGGATGAACTCAACTCGGATGACGATCACACCGAGTTCAACCGATTCTGAGAATCTGCCGACGATCACCGTTGTCGGGCTCGGACCCGGTGACCCATCACTCGTCACTGAGCAAACCAAAACGGCAATTGAGGCAGCGAGTCACCGTTTTCTTCGCACCGCCCGTCATCCAAGTGCATCGCTTGTTGCTGACGCAATAACGTTTGACGAGGTCTACGACTCTGCTGAACGATTTAGCGACGTCTACGAATCAATTGCCGAGTCACTCATTGCCGCAGCTCACGATCTGGGCAACGTGCTCTACGCAGTTCCGGGTTCGCCACTCATTCTTGAACGAACCGTGGAGATTCTCCGGACGAACCCAGAGGTTCGATGCACCGTGCTCCCCGCAATTTCGTTTCTTGACGAGCTTTGGTCACGCCTTGGTATCGACCCTGTTGATGCCGGGGTTCGGCTCATCGATGGGCACCGGTTTACAACAGAGGCGGCCGGCGAGCGTGGGCCACTCCTTGTCGCCCACGTCCACGCCGACTGGGTGCTCTCAGATATCCGACACTCCATCGATGCCGGCCCGAACGACGACGCACAAACCGCACTCGATGGCTCGATCGTCATCGGCCTCACAGGCATCGGCACCGAGAATGAACGCGTTGTTGAAACCACATGGGGGTCGATGGAGCGAGATATCTCCCCCAACCATCTGACCTCTTTATACATCCCCGACCTTGCTGTGCCGGTGGGCCAGGGATATGTCGCATTCCACGCCCTTGCGCGCACCCTCCGCGAGCAATGTCCATGGGACGTGGAACAAACTCATACGTCACTGCTCCCCTACCTCATCGAGGAAACATACGAAGTGGTTGACGCAATCAACGCTCTCACCGATGACCCAACATCTGACGAGCACTTGATTGAAGAACTTGGTGACCTGCTCTATCAAATCGAATTCCATGCAACGATTGCCGAACAAGAGGGTCGTTTTACGATCGCTGATGTCACCTCGGCGATTCACGACAAGTTGGTTCGGCGTCATCCGCATGTGTTTGGCAACGTCGAAGCCTCCGATGCTGCGACGGTCATCAACAACTGGGAAAACATCAAACGCGATGAGCGAAGCGGCGAGTCAGAGGAACGAGCATCGGTACTCGATGGCGTACCCAACTCGCTCCCTGCGCTGTCGCACGCCGCAACCGTTCAGCGCAAAGCCGCAAAAGTTGGCTTCGACTGGCCTGATACAAGCGGACCACTCGACAAGATCGCTGAGGAAACAGCTGAAACTGTCGAAGCACAGGCGTCGGGCGACGAATCGCATGTGCGATCCGAAGTTGGCGATCTACTGTTTGCAGTCGTCAACTTTGCCCGCCACCTCGGCGTTGAACCCGAGTCTGCCCTTCGAGGAGCAACGGAGCGGTTCGCAGCGCGTTTTCGCGAGGTTGAACGTCTTGCCGACGCAAGCAACCAGCACCTGCGAGACCTTGATCTTGCTGGGCTCGATGCTCTCTGGATCACAGCAAAGCAAAACTTGAAGGCATAACAACAGACCACAGATCCTGCTGATCTCAACCACATTCAGTGTCACCAAATTTGATCAGATACGTTGGGAACTGCAGGCCAATTCGACAGCACAAAGGACATCAGAATGAGTGAAATCATCCACGTTCACGGCCGTGAAATTCTGGATTCTCGCGGGAATCCAACCGTGGAAGTTGAGGTCGCCCTTGCATCGGGTGCTGTTGGTCGTGCGGCAGTACCGAGCGGAGCGTCGACCGGCGAGCACGAAGCTGTCGAGTTGCGTGATGGAGGCGACAGATACCTCGGTAAAGGCGTCATGACCGCGGTGAACTACGTCAACACTGAAATCGCTGACTGCCTCACAGGCTGGGATCCGATTGATCAACGGGCGATCGATCTTGAGTTGCTCGCACTCGATGGCACCGACAACAAAGGACGACTCGGTGCAAATGCGATTCTTGGAACCAGCCTCGCAGTGGCAAAAGCAGCAGCTGCAGATCTGCAGGTTCCGCTGTACCGCTATGTCGGTGGGGCAAATGCGCACGTGCTCCCTGTGCCGATGATGAACGTACTAAATGGTGGAGCCCACGCAGATAACAGCGTTGACTTTCAGGAATTCATGATCATGCCAGTCGGTGCCCCCACCTTTAGCGAAGCTCTCCGATGGGGCACTCAGACCTACCACGTGCTCAAGGGCGTCTTGCACGATCGTGGTCTCTCAACCGCAGTTGGCGACGAGGGCGGGTTTGCCCCAGACCTTTCATCTAATGAAGAAGCAATCGTGCTGCTTCTGGAAGCTATTGAAAAAGCGGGGTACACGCCCGGTGATGACATCGCCATCGCTCTCGACCCGGCAGTCAGCGAGATTTATCGCGATGGCGCGTATCACCTAGATGGTGAAGGCAAGGTGCTGTCGGCAGGTGAACTCGCCGATTACTGGGCGCGAATCGTTGGTAGCTATCCGGTGGTTTCCATTGAGGACGGAATGGCTGAGGACGACTGGGACGGTTGGTCCGCTCTGACAACGGCGGTTGGCAACCAGTGCCAGCTGGTTGGCGATGATTTATTTGTCACCAATAGCAAGCGGCTCCAGATGGGAATCGACCAACAGGTTGCAAACAGCATTTTGGTTAAGGTCAACCAAATTGGCTCGCTCACCGAGACACTCACCACCGTCGAACTGGCTACGGCGCATTCGTATTCCTCAGTAATGAGTCATCGCAGTGGCGAAACAGAGGACGCAACCATTGCGGATCTGGCTGTTGCGACGAACTGTGGCCAGATCAAAACTGGTGCTCCATGCCGCTCTGACCGGGTCGCCAAATACAACCAACTGCTTCGCATCGAATCAGAACTTGGCGACACCGCGGAGTTCCTCGGCCGCGCAGCCCTGGCTCCTCACTGATCACCCAGCAGGCGGGTGACATCCACAACCTGCATCACCGTGCGAACATAGGCACATGGCGAAGCGCTCAGGTCCATCATCTTCATCGCGCTCTCGCCGCACGCGCCTTCGTCGGACAACACGACCGGCAGCCGATCGAGGTTCGAGTGCAATCTCAACGCGAAAGAAAATTCAAGGAGCGGCCTCATCGGCGTCACGAACCACGATTCTCATCGGGTCGGTCAGCCTCATCGTCGTTGGCACAGCCGTCTTCTCGGTCGTTGTGTTGCCGCTCCAAAGTTATTTCGGGCAAGGCGATGAAATCGCCCGCCTCGAAACAGAACTTGAACGAATGTCCTCAATTAACGATGACCTTCAGGCAGAAGTCAACCGGCTACGAACCGATGCTGGCATCGAAGAGGCAGCACGAGATCAACTCGGTTATGTCTCAGAAGGCGACGTTCGCGAAACGATTTTGCCATTCCCTGACTTGCCATCCGATCTCCCAATTGGCTGGCCGTACGGCACGATCGAAGCCGTGATGTCGTTCAGAACCTCAAACCCGTAGGCGGGCTCTCACCGCTCGCATTCACGAGGCTTGCGCAACACGACTACAGTTTGAGTTGTCCATACAGAACGGGACATTCACACCGAGGGAGTGACGATGGCAGGCAGCATTCTTGGCGAGCAGGTTCTCCGCAAAGAGGACCCAAAATTCTTAACTACTGGTGGCGAGTATCTCGCCGATATCAAAGAACCGCTGCTGGAAGGCGCAGCCCACGTGGTATTTGCGCGGTCTCCACTCGCCCACGGAACGATCGAATCAATCGATACCTCTGAGGCAGAGTCAATGCCAGGCGTCATCGGTGTCTACACCGCAGATTCGCTTGGACTTGAACCAACTAAGTCAAATTTCAACCCGGGCGTTGCCCGCACATTGCTTGCGAGTGACAAGGTCCGCTGGGTCGGAGAACCAATCGTCGCAGTTGTTGCTGAGACATACGCTCAAGCCACCGACGCCGCTCAAATGGTGTTCGTCGATATCGACCCACTTCCGGCCGTGATTGACATGAAAGAGGCGCTCACCTCATCAACCCATCTCTACGAGGGTGCGGGCTCAAACGCTGTTTTTGATTCGGCCGCATTTGGTGGTCAGCCGACAACAGGGGACGCATTTTTTGAAGGTTGTGAGGTTGTTGTCTCAACAGAGGCGCTCAACCAGCGGGTTGCTCCATGTCCACTCGAGCCACGTGCAGCTGCCGCAACATGGCACGAAGGTCGCCTCTACGAATGGCTGTCGACTCAGCATGCGCAGGGCGCAGTCGGTCCAATCGCTGGCGCAAACGGTGTCGAAGCCGCTCAGGTCCGAGTGATCACACCAGATGTCGGTGGTGGATTTGGTGCGAAGATCGGATGCTTCTCTGAAGAACTTCTTCTCGGCCGTTTGTCAAAAGAAACCGGCCGGCCAATCAAGTTTGCTGAGACCCGCAGCGAGTCGATGATGAACCTTGGTCATGGCCGGGCCCAGCATCAGACCATCAAGGTTGGCGGTAGTCGCGATGGCAAGATCACCCACTTCCAGCTTGAGATGATCCAAGACTCAGGTGCCTTCTGCGAAGTCGGAACCATCCTTGGCGCACTGTTCACACGCCGCATGGCTGCAGGTGTGTACGCCTTCGACAATGTCGAGGCCCATTGCGCATCCGTCGTTACCAACACAACTCCAGTTGTTGCCTACCGCGGTGCAGGGCGACCAGAAGCAACAGCAGCAACCGAACGAGCGATGGACCTGTTCGCGCTTGAGATCGGGATGGATCCTGCCGAGGTTCGCCGGAAGAACCTCATCGCTCCGTTTAATGAGCCACACACCACCGCGATCGGCGAGGCCTACGACGTTGGTGACTTTGTTGGCAGCCTTGATCGGGCACTTGAGCACGCCGGGTACGAGAACCTTCGGGCTGAACAGGCTCAGCGACGGGCAGATGGCTCGTCGAAGCTACTCGGTATCGGTGTGTGCACGTACGTCGAGATCACCGGTGGCGCTGGCGCTCCTCAAGAAGACGCAAAGATCGTCATCCATCCAGATGGAACCGGAACGATCTACACCGGTACTTCACCGCACGGCCAGGGTCACGACACTGCCTGGTCAATGATTGCGAGTGCCCAGACCGGCATTGACATCGACAAGTTCACACTCGTCTGGGGCGACACTGACCTCACCCCCGTTGGCGGCGGAACAATGGGCTCACGCTCACTTCAGCAGGGCGGCCTCGCGGTTAACCAAGCCGCTCAAGGGGTCGTCGAACAGGCGAAGGAAATCGCTGCTCGTTTGCTCGAAGCTGACGCTGCAGATGTGGTCTTGAACACCGAGACTGGAGACTTCCACGTTGCCGGAACACCCGCAGTTACCACCTCATGGGCAGATATCGCTTCAGCCGCTGGTGAAGCTGGACTCATTGAGCAGACCACGTTCCAAGCTCCAGGCGCAACGTACCCATTTGGTGCTCACGTCGCAGTTGTTGAAGTCGATCGCGATACAGGCTTGGTGAAGCATCTTCGCCACATCGCTTGCGATGACGCTGGCACCATGGTGAACCCGATGCTGCTTGCCGGTCAGGTACACGGCGGTGTCGCTCAGGGAACTGCGCAGGCCTTGTACGAAGAGGTTCGCTACGACGAAGACGGCAACCCAGTGACGTCAAACCTTGCTGATTACACGATGATTTCGGCGGATCTCATGCCGACGATTGAGCGCATCCCGATGGAGACGCCGACATTCGTGAACCCGCTTGGCGCGAAGGGCATCGGTGAATCAGGAACGATCGGATCGACACCAGCGGTTCATTCAGCTGTTATCGATGCGCTCTCACACCTTGGAGTACGCCACATCGACATGCCGTGCACACCAGAAAAGGTGTGGCAGGCGATGAACGCTGCTTCGTAATCAGCCCTAAGAACATCTGGTACTTGATGCCGGTTGAACCCTCGCTCCTCAGCGTGAGTTCGACCGGCATCACTTGCTTCAGAAGGTGTGCCGTCGCAATCAATGAACACCAGCAATCATTTGGATCGGCGTCACTACGAGCAACTCCCACACCTTCTCTGCGCTGAAACCCATACAACGTTCAGTTCCGGCGTAGCCTGAGCGCCATGCCGTCAAGCACGCAATCCCCCATAGTTGCCCGAGACCTCGTTCGCACGTTTGGCAGCGGTGACGATGAAGTTCGCGCCGTCGACGGCGTCAACCTTGAGGTTGCCGCCGGTGAAGTGTTCGGTTTCCTCGGGCCAAACGGCGCAGGAAAAAGCACCACAGTTCGTATTCTCACCACGTTGCTCAAGGCAAGTGGTGGCACCGCTTCAGTTGCGGGCTTTGACATCACCACTGAAGCCGATGCCGTTCGTCGCAGTATCGGCGTCGCCCTGCAAGACGCCGCCATCGACCCCCTCATGACTGGCACTGAGCTGCTTCGCCTTCAGGCTGTCCTCTACGGCATTCCCCGTCAATCTCAGGCTGAGCGAGCCGGCGAACTTCTCGAACGCGTCGGACTTTCTGCTGCAGGCGACCGACGAGTCGGCACCTATTCAGGTGGAATGAGGCGTCGACTTGATCTCGCTCTCGCTCTCATCCACGAGCCCACCGTGCTGTTTCTTGACGAACCGACAACTGGGCTCGACCCAATGAGCCGCATGTCGCTGTGGGAAGAGATCCGTCGCCTCAACAACGATGGAACGACAGTGTTGCTCACCACGCAATACCTTGAAGAGGCCGACCAACTTGCTGACCGTGTTGCGATCATCGATAACGGAAAAATCGTTCGTGAAGGTCGCCCTGAGACCCTGAAAGCCGATGTTGGTGCCCCCACACTGCTCATCTCCGTGAGTGACGACCACACTGCCGCGGCGCGCGAGGTGCTTGCTGAGTTCGGTGATGCTCGGCCAACCGCTGAAGGAACACTCGGCGTGGGTCTCACCCAGGGCGCGGGCGACGTATCAAATGTTGTGAGGGCACTCGATGCAAAAGGCATCACCGTCGACCATCTCGAACTTCGCGCCCCGAGCCTCGACGACGTGTTCGCAGAAGCAACTGGTCACCGACTTGAAGGTGCGTCATGAGCACTATGGCCCTTAGCCGCCGCGACCAGATTGGCGCTCTCTCATCACGTTCAGTGATGTCGCTGGTACGCCAGCCGAGTCTGGTTGTGCCCTCACTCATCTTCCCGCTGTTCTTCGTTGCACTCGGCACCTCAGCCTTCGCTCGGGCGATCAACATTCCGGGGTTCCCAAAAGTCGACTCGTTCCTTGACTTCGCACTTGCGGGCTCCGTTGTTCAGGGAGTGCTATTCGGATCGGTAACGAGTGCCGCTGCCCTTGCGACAGATATCGAAACCGGTTTCTTTGATCGTCTCTTGGTGTCTCCGAGCAGTCGCACGGCAATTCTGATTGGCCGACTTGCCGGAGCAATGATTTACGGCCTCGCCCAAACCCTGTTCTTCACCCTTGTACTGTTCCCATTCGGTCTCAGCATTAGGTCTGGCATCTTTGGGCTCATCGCAATGATGATTGGAGGGCTCTTCACCGCCCTTGCGGTCGGCGCACTTATGTCAGCGATGGCCATCAAAACCGGGTCAAGTGAGGCAGTGCAAGGTTCGTTCCCACTGATCTTCATCCTGCTCTTTTTCTCATCGGCGTTTTTTCCCCGAGAGACAATGGACGGCATCTACCGGCGCATCGCCGACCTCAATCCACTGTCGTATCTGGTTGAAGGGTTTCGGTCGCTCACCATTGAGGCACTCACAGTGACCGCAGTGTTGCAAACCATTCTCATTCCAGCCGCAATTTCGGTCATCGGAATAGCGTTATCTCTCCGAACCCTTCGAAACCGATTGGCAGCATCATGAGCGCAGCACTCGGTATTGCAACCCGCAGCCTCCGCAACATCCGGCGGCTACCCTCGGCGTTTATCCCCGCGCTGCTCATGCCGGTCTTCCAGGTGGTGTCGTTCTCAGGCACCTACTCGGGAGTCACCCAGATGCCGGGCTTCCCTACCGATCGGTCTGTCAACTGGTACCTGCCGATGGCCGTCACGATGGGGGCCTCATTCGCTGGTCTCGGAACCGGCTTCTCAATGATTAGAGACCTTCAGACCGGGTTTTACGATCGGCTCAGAATGGCACCAACCTCACGCCGCCAGCTTCTTCTTGGCCCGTATATCGCAGCGTGGGTACGGGCATGTATCGCAGTTGTGCTTGTCACGCTCGTTGGCTTTGCACTCGGCGCCCGGCCAGTTGGAAACGGACTCGGAACATTCAGCTTGTTCATTGCTGGACTCGGCATGGCAACTATCGGCACTGGGTGGGGGCTTGGCCTTGCCTATCGATTCCGTGACATGAGAGCCGCTGCGATCATGCAGCTGACGCTCTTTCTGGGTCTGTTCCTCACCGATGCGCAAACACCTATTGAAGTGATGGACGGTTGGCTCGAATTTGTTGCTCGCTGGAATCCACTCACCAGAGTTCTGCACGTGGCGCGCATCGGATTTGTTGACGGAATCGGCGGGGCTGATCTTCTCATCGGAATCGTGGTCATAGTTCTTGCATCAATTGGTGCTTGGGCGTTCGCGTTCACCGGCCTCGGCCGACTCGACGACTGAAAATTCCGTGATGCTCAGTGGTCGCCGGTACGGTGAGGGCGTGTCATCGGCAATGAAGCGACTACGCATCGCCCTCGGTCTCGTTGGCACAGTCGCTATCGCAGGAGTTATCGGCTATCGCATCACCGGTATGACCTGGATGCAAGCGGTGTACATGACGGTGATCACCGTCACCACGGTCGGCTATCGAGAAGTCGGCGGACAACCATCGACTAGTGAACAGATATTCACCATCGTCATCATCACCACCGGTGTTTCGACGGTGCTCTACACGTTCACATTGGGAGTACAAACGGTGGTTGAAGGCCAGTTGCGTGAGTTTGTCGGAAGGCGAAGAATGAACAAAGTGATTGAAGGATTTCAGGGTCACACCATCGTTTGCGGATTTGGACGAGTCGGAAGAACCGTCATTGGCGACCTTGTCGAGCATGGCGAGACAGTTGTCATCATTGACGAAAACCCGGACCGTGTGAAAGACGTTGATCATGCCGTCGTCATCGGTGATGCAACCATCGACTCCACGCTGCGCGCAGCCGGTATCGAGCGCGCAAAAGCACTTGTCGCAGCGCTTGAAGGCGACGCCGAAAATCTCTTTGTCACGCTCTCAGCGCGCACGATCAGTCCTGATCTGTTCATCGTTGCCAGAGCACGCGCCGCTGAGAGCATTGCGAAACTCTCGCGCGCTGGCGCCGATCGGGTGGTCAACCCTCAAGACCTCGGCGCAAGCCGAATGGCATCATTTGTCGTGCAACCCAACGTTGCCGAGTTCGTTGATGTTGTGATGCACGAACGATCCCAAGAATTTCGGATCCGTGAATTTCAGCTCCAGCCGGGATGTTGGCTGATTGGTCAACAGATGGGAAATGCTCGTTTACGGGACAGCACAGAGGCACTCGTATTGGCCATTCGAACCCATGACGGGTCATTCGTGACCAACCCCCGTCCTGATGTCACGCTGGCAGAGGGTGACATTCTCATTGTCGTCGGCACTCAAGCAGGCCTGTTCGGGCTGCAGGAGGCACTTGCATGAGAAGCGAACGCACCCATGTTCTGCTCGACCTTGACGGCACGTTGAGCGACTCAGAACCCGGCATTCTGCGCTCATTGCAGTGGGCGTTTGAACAGGAGGGCTTCCCGATTCCGACCGAAGAGCAAGTTCGATCAGTGATCGGCCCACCATTCGAAATTGGCCTCCCACAGATTGGCATTCCAGATGATGCCCTTGAGCGAGTCATCGACCGCTACCGCGAGCGTTACGCAACCATCGGAGCATTTGAGAACACGCTCTACCCCGGAATTATTGAGATGCTTGAAGCCCTCACCAACGATGGCCTCAGCCTTTCAGTTGCAACCGCAAAACCTGAAGTGACAGCTCACCCGATTCTCGATTACTTCGAGATCTCACACTGGTTCAAAGTTCGTGCCGGGGCAACGCTCACCCCAGAGCGACGCGCAAAAGCCGAAGTGATTGAATTCGCTCTCTCAGAACTCGGCATTTCGGGCGACCCAGATATTGGAGACCACGTCATCATGGTTGGAGACCGCGACCATGACGTTCTCGGCGCAAAACGACACCGAATTCCGTGCATCGGGGTGACCTGGGGCTATGGCGAGCCGCCAGAACTACTTGGCAGTGGCGCGGTGGCATTGGCAGATTCGCCTCACGAGGTTGTTGACCTCGTTCACGAGACGTACCGTCTCAACCACTGGTGATGAACATGACCAACACCCCTCCTGATGCTCGAACTGAGCCTCCCCGCTCAGCTGCCGACACGGCGATGCGTCGACTTCTTCGTCTTGATGTCAATGCAGCAAGAGCAACGCCTGACGAGGCTCGCAAAGCGTTCCAGACTTCAATTTTGGTCGCCACGGTCCGCTGCCTGCTGATGTACATCGTGTTCCCGTTTGTGCTTCCTGCACTGGGTCTTGCCGCTGGAGTCGGCCCGGCGATTGGGCTTCCCATCGGACTTGCTGCCATCGTTGCGATCACGATGAGCGTTCGGCGATTCTGGAGAGCAGATCATTCAAAACGCTGGCATTACACAGTTATTGGTGCACTCGTCATTGTCTTCCTCAGCGTGCTCGTCGTGCGCGATTTCCTCGATCTCATCGCATAGTTCGCTCCCCCGTTGCTCGCTATCGACACGAGCGACCCCAATAAGGCATGATGTAGAGATACAGATCGACGCCAGTCGACAACAAGATCATTACCTAGAGGGGGATCCGTGGAGATCAGCATCACAGTCAACGGCCAAGTGGTGAGCGCAGATGTCGAACCGCGCACCTTGCTTGTGCAGTTCATCCGCGACAACGCTGGCTTAACCGGCACAAACATCGGTTGCGACACGTCATCATGTGGCGCATGTTCGATCCACCTCGATGGCGAAGCAGTGAAAAGTTGCACGGTGCTCGCCGCCCAAGCCGACGGAGGTGCGGTCACAACGATCGAAGGAATGGCCTCTGCCGATGGCACTCTTCACCCGATGCAGCAAGCATTCATGGAACATCATGGTCTTCAGTGCGGCTACTGCACCCCCGGCATGGTGATGGCCGCAACCAGTCTCCTCAACGAGAACCCTTCAGCCACCGAAGAAGAAATTCGCATTGGCCTTGAAGGCAACCTTTGCCGCTGCACCGGGTACCACAACATTGTGCAAGCTGTTCTTTCGTGCACGAAGTCGTGACGCCTACAAGTATCCCGTTCACCCTCTTGACACCATCGTTCGCCGTTAACCCAGCCCAAGGAGACTCTCAGTGATTCCAGCAGCATTCGAATACGTCCGAGCAGGATCAGCTGAAGAAGCGATCAGCCTCATTGCGCAACACGGCGATGAAGCAAAGTTCTTGGCTGGTGGACACAGCCTCGTTCCACTGATGAAACTTCGATTGGCTCAGCCGAGTGTGCTCATTGACATCGGCCGGGTCTCAGACCTTTCTTACGTCACTGACGCCGGAGATCACATCGCGATTGGTGCGCTCACACGCCACCGTGATGTGGAGACATCTCCAATCGTTCTCGAACATGCGCCGCTTCTCGCCCACGCAACTTCGCATGTTGGTGACCCACAGGTTCGTCACCGCGGCACGATCGGAGGATCACTCGCCCACGCCGACCCAGCTTCAGACCTCCCAGCAACCACCCTTGCACTCGGCGCAACATACGTCGTTCAGGGCCCAGGTGGAACCCGTGAGATTCCTGCCGGATCGTTCTACGAGGGTTACCTCACTTCAGTGCTTGCTGCTGACGAAATGCTCACCGAGATTCGCGTTCCGAAAATGAACGGTGCCGGTTGGAGCTTCCAAAAGTTCAATCGTCGCGCCCAAGATTGGGCCATCGTCGGCGTCGCCGCATGGCGCAACGGTTCTGACGCCGGTGTTGCACTTGTCAACATGGCATCGGTTCCGGTTCTTGCAACGAGCGTCGGAGCGGCAATTGCATCCGGAGCATCCATCGAAGATGCTGCAGCCCAAGCCGCAGTCGAAGCTGATCCTCAAGCAGACCTCAACGCATCGGTCGAATACCGCCAGCACCTTGCTCGCGTCCTCACCAGGCGAGCCCTCGAAGAAGCATCTGCCTGAGCACATCTTCTGACCTACACTCTCTTCCGGAGAGTGAAACATGTCGATTGACGACAACCCTATTGACCAGCGGCACCTCGACGCGATTGCAGACGCTGAACACGTCCCATTTTGGCTAGACGGCGCTCATAGCCCCGATACCAACCCGACTCTTGTTCGCACAGAAAGTTGTGATCTCTGTGTGATCGGTGGTGGATACACCGGGCTGTGGACTGCGATCATCGCGAAAGAGCGAGATGCATCACGAGATATTGTGCTCATCGATTCGGCAGCGGTCGGGAGTGCCGCATCCGGTCGAAATGGCGGTTTCATGGACGCAAGCCTCACCCATGGAATCTCCAATGCATTCAGACATTTTCCCGATGATGTAGAGGTTCTCGAAGAACTAGGGATGCGGAATCTCGATGACATCGAACTTGCGTTGCAGCGATACGGCATCGAGTGCGACTACCACCGAAACGGTGTGATTGAGGTAGTTGCCCAGCAGCACCCACCCTCATACGAAACCGAACTTCATCAAGAGTTTGATCTGCTCAAACGTCTTGGACATGACGTTGACTGGCTTGACCAAGAACAAATGCGGGCGGCCGTCAATTCGCCAACCTACACAAGCGGACTTTGGGACAAGAATGGCTCCGCCCTTGTTGATCCCGCTCGGCTCGTCTGGGGACTGAAATCTGTCGCTGAGCGCCTCGGAGTTCGCATTTACGAAGATACGAAAGCAACGAATCTTGAACGAGACGGTGTCGGCGTGCTCGTCACCACTCAGCTCGGGCAAATTCGTGCGGGACGTGTTGCACTTGCAACGAATGCGTTCAAACCGCTGCTTCGGAGAATCTCGAATTACATCGCGCCGGTCTACGACTACTGCATGACGACTGAGCCTCTCACCGATGAGCAACTCGCGAGCATCGGATGGCACGACCGTCAAGGCCTGTCAGACAACGCGAACCAATTTCACTACTACCGACTCACCTCTGACAATCGAATCCTGTGGGGCGGGTTTGATGCGATCTATTACTGGCGTGGCAAGGTGTCGTCAGAGCTTGAAAGCCGGCCCGAATCGTGGGCAAAGCTCAGTGCTCACTTTTTTGAAACCTTTCCCCAACTTGAAGGGGTTCAATTCAGCCACATGTGGGGCGGGGCCATTGACACCTCAAGCCGATTCACCGTGTTCTGGGGCCGAGCAATGGGTGGACGTGTCGGATACGCCCTTGGATACACCGGTCTCGGCGTCGCAGCCGCACGTTTTGGGGCTGCCACCATGCTTGACCAGCTCTACGGTCGACGTTCACTCGCCACGCAAACCTCACTGGTAAGAGAGAAACCATGGCCATTCCCACCAGAGCCATTCAGGTTCATGGGTATTCAAGCCACCCGGTGGTCGCTCGACCGCGAAGATAAGACTGGACGCCGAAATTTGTGGCTTCGAGCCCTCGATAAGGTCGGTCTCGGCTTCGACTCGTAAGCCCACAAGATGCCGGCACGAATTCGTCCAACTAGCCTGAGACTGTGACTCCAGACGACGTCCGTGGCGCTCTTTCATCTGTCGGCTATCTCGCCGACGAAGGATTAGCGACTGCTGTCTTTCTCGCAATCGAACTCAAGCGTCCACTCATGCTTGAGGGCGACGCTGGAGTTGGTAAAACCGAGCTTGCCAAGGCCCTCGCATCCTGGACTGGCGGAAACCTCATCAGATTGCAGTGCTACGAGGGAATCGACGCTGCGCAGGCCGTCTACGACTGGGACTACGCACGACAGTTGCTGCACCTTCGAGCAGCCGAGGCAACGGGTGAGTCATCTCGCCAAACCACCGACGCGTTGGAAGCTGAACTGTATGACGAGCGATTCCTCATCAGGAGACCACTGCTGCAGGCAATCGCTGGCGATGGCGGCACTCCCCCAGTGCTGCTCATCGACGAAATCGACCGCGCAGATGACGAGTTCGAGGCATACCTTCTGGAAATCCTGTCCGATTACCAAATCACCGTTCCTGAGATCGGAACCTTCCGGGCCGAACGGCCACCACTCGTCATCCTCACCTCAAACCGAACGCGAGATGTGCACGATGCGTTGAAACGTCGCTGTCTCTACCACTGGGTCGAACACCCAGAAGTCGACCGCGAAGTTGAAATTGTCCGCCTTCGGGTGCCCGAAATCGCGCCAACTCTTGCGACCGAGGTAGCGCAAGCAGTCGAATTCATCCGCAGTCTTGACCTTTACAAACCTCCTGGGATCGCTGAGACCATCGATTGGGCAACCGCCCTTCAGCGTCTGGGTGCGATCAATCTGACCACCGATGCCATTACGTCGACTCTTGGAACTGTGGTGAAGTACCGCGAAGATGCCGACCGGGTGAATGCCGCTGGCCTCACGGCCGTCGTCGAGCACGCAAGTAGGTCGTAAATGTCTACACCAGCACCAGCCCGACTCTCCGCTGGGCTGGCGGTTGCGTTCATCGATGCACTGAGAACAGCAGGACTTGTTGTGCCAACGAGCAGCACAATTGGTTATGTCGATGCGTTATCTGCACTCGGTATCGAACGAGAGTCAGACGTTTACTGGAGCGGACGAGCGTGTCTCGTCACTCGACCCGAGGACATCGAGACATATGACGAGGTCTTTCAACAGTTCTGGTTTGCTGCGGGCGCTGGTGAACTCACCTCTGCGATTACCGAAGAGTTCACGCTTGCGATGGATGCTGATGATGACGGCGAGGGTGGTTCTGATGAGGACGACACTGAGCGTTCTGATCTCCCGCCTCCCGTCGAACTTCGATTCTCGGCAGCTGAAATATTGAGAGACAAAGACTTCGCTGATTGGACTGAAGAGGAGCTCGCGGAATCACATCGGCTCATGCGTCAGCTGCGCGTTGCTGGTTCACCGCGCCGTTCCCTTCGCCTGACGTCGTCGAATCGTGCAGGAACCCGGCTCGACCTGCGCCGTACAGTGCGATCGGCGCTCGCAGCCGATGGCGAACCAATTCGTCGACATTTTCGCCGACGCTCGACTCGCCCACGCCGCCTCGTCCTCCTGCTCGATGTCAGCGGCTCAATGGAACCGTATGCGCGGGCACTCATCAGGTTTGCCCATGCAGCCGTTGCGGGCCGGCAGCGAGTTGAGGTGTTCGCCCTCGGAACCCGCCTTACGCGAATCACCCGCGAACTTGCGCGTCGAGATGTTGACGAAGCAATCAGTCGCGCTGCGGTTGCGGTGACCGACTGGAGTGGTGGCACACGTCTTGGCGAAGGACTTCGCCGCTTCAACCGCGACTGGGGACAGCGAGGAATGGCTCGTGGGGCAATTGTCGTCATTCTCTCTGACGGTTGGGATCGCGGGGACCCTGAGGCACTCGGTGAGCAGATGCAACGTCTGCAGCGATTCACCCACCGACTGGTCTGGGTGAATCCACTCAAAGTCACGCCCGGATACGCACCGCTCGCTCGAGGAATGGCTGCCGCCCTCCCCTTCGTCGACGAGTTTGTCGAAGGCCATAGCCTGAATGCGTTGGAAGAACTTGCAGCGATCATCAGTGGGGCGCAAGTTCGCAACATCAGCCACACTGGAAGAGCACCACACTTCGAGGAAGGAGTGACACCGTGAAAGAACTACTTGATGACCTTGATCGCTGGCGGTCTGCTGGTACGAGGGTTGCACTCGCACGCGTCGTTGATGTTGAGGGGTCAGGGCCACGGGGGCCCGGCGCCGCAATGGCAGTAAGCCTCGAAGGTGAAGTCGTAGGGAGCGTGAGCGGCGGATGTGTTGAAGGGGCAGTTGTGACCGAGGCTCTGTCGCTGTTGCACGGCGAACGGGAGGCAGGCATGGTCACCTTCGGCTACAGCGATGATGAGGCGTTTGCTGTCGGCCTCACCTGCGGTGGCACGATTCGCCTGTTTATCGAGGAGTTCAACTGGTGACACTGTCAGACAATTTGGCAGCGAGGGTACGTTCGGGAGATCCAGTCGCTCTCGCCACTGTGATTGAGGGCGAAGGTGTTGGAAATCACCTTCTCATCATTCCCGGGGTAGATGCAGAGGGTTCGCTTGGTGATCCCGATCTAGATCGGGTTGTTCATCGTGACGGGCTTGCTGAACTCGAAGCCGGTCGCTCAGGAATTCGCACCTACGGCCCACAGGGTCAAACAACTCCTGAAGACCTTGAAGGAACACCTACCGTTCGGGTGTTCGTTGAGAGTTGGGCTCCGCCACCCCAGATGTGGATCTTCGGAGCGGTTGATTTCACCGCTGCCCTTGCGCGGGTTGCAAAGATTCTCGGATACCGAGTTCTCGTATGTGATGCACGTGAAATTTTTGCGACCGGTCGTCGATTTCCGATGGCTGACGAGGTTCGGGTCACATGGCCAACCCCCGTATTTGATGAACGTGGGGAGACACTTGGCCCCCGTGACGCGGTCTGCATTCTGACTCATGACCCGAAATTTGATGTCCCGGCTATTGCCGGTGCGCTTGCAACCCGAGTTGGTTACATCGGCGTCATGGGAAGCCGCACAACCCATGAGCGCCGTCTTGAGCGTTTGGCCGAGGCGGGAATTGATGAGTCACAAGATCTCAATCGATTGATGTCGCCGATCGGACTTGACCTCGGCGCGCGCACTCCAGAAGAAACTGCCATCTCCATCTGCAGTGAAATCATCGCGAATCGCACAGGCCGCAACGCCTCGCAGCTACGCGGTGGTTCAGGACCGATTCACCCCTGAACTACATCAGCGTTGACCGGGTCGGCGAATCTCACCCACGACGCCCGGTCACCTGAAAGGACGCCATATTCGACCGTTCGCCCTCGAGTTGGGCTGTGAACGACAAGGTCGCCGATCCCGAGGTACAGCATGACATGACCGGGGTACCACATCAGGTCGCCGATCAAGGCATGATCTCGGTCCACACGTGTGGCTGATCGATATTGAATGCGGCTCGAGCGAGGTAGTTCAATTCCAGCTCGCTCCCAGGCGTATCCAGTGAGACCTGAACAGTCAAACGACACGCCTTCTTCTGCCGTGTAGCGCTTGTACGGCACGCCAACCTGGCTGAGAGCTGCCAGAGCAGCTCGTTGCCCATGTAGGTCTCCGACAGCCCAGGCCGATTTCAATTCATCTGGGGAGATGCCACTGCCGAGGGCCACGTGTTCTGCCGTGTCATCTCTTGCATCGACGTATTCGATGTAGGCAAGCGTGTCACCGAACCGCTCCCACCGGTCAAACGCAGCGAGGGCGCGTTCGGCATCGGCCACTACAGCTTGATCGTCGCCGACGTACTCACCAGCAGATGCAGTCCCCGGGTTACCGAGAGAGGTGAGCCCAAGCACCGCAAGAGCTACCAGGGCCACTCGGCGTAGAAGTCGTGTCGATTGGGGGGTCATAGCAGTATCCAAATGGATGATGACACCAGATGATGTCAATATGACACCTTATCGTCATCTTTTCGTAATATTTGTCGGGGCCCTTCGCTCCCGCCAACTGACCGACGGCAAAACACGCGAGAATGGGGCTAATGACATCTGCGAAACGCACCGTGGGAATTCTCCTCGCCGCAGGCGCTGGGTCTCGGTTCACTGGAAATCACCACAAGCTCCTGTCTGAAATTGATGGCACACCCATCTGGAAACACTCGCTCGGACAGCTCGTTACGGCCGAAATTGGACCAACGATCATCGTCACCGGCGCAGCCCCGCTACACGTTGAAATCGACAACGTTCACGAAGTCAATAACCCAAGCTGGGCCGAGGGCCAATCAACCTCGCTGCATGCTGGCATTCGCTTCGCAGAAGAACTCGGCGCAGATGCCGCGATCATCGGACTCGCAGACCAGCCAGGCATTACCACTGAGGCGTGGAGAAACCTCGCCAAATCATCATCACCGCTCGCAACCGCCACGTATAACGGCAACCCAGGCCACCCGGTACGAATTGCCGCAGAACTCTGGAGTGAACTCCCAAATTCAGGAGATTTTGGCGCAAGAGCGTTGCTCCGTAAGTACGAGCATCACGTGGAGCGGATACCCTGCTCAGGGTCTCCTTTCGACATCGACACAACCAAGGACTTAGACGAATGGCTGAAACAATCACCAACGAGTTCACCGTAAATCGCCCAATCGACGAGGCGTGGGCGGTGCTGTGCGACGTTGAGCGAATCGCTCCATGCCTCCCGGGTGCCCAACTCCAAGAAATCGAAGATGAAACATTCCGTGGAGTCGTCAAAATCAAGCTGGGTGCGGTGAATGCCAACTTCAAGGGTGAAGCCAAGTTTGTTGAACGAGACGACGAGAATCACAAAGCAGTTCTTTCCGCATCGGGACGAGACACCGGTGGCCGCGGAAACGCAAGCGCTGATGTGACAGCAGAAGCAACTGCTCTCTCACCAACCAGCACCCGTTGCACCGTCACCGCAGAACTTCACATCAGCGGAAAAGTTGCTCAATTCGGCCGAGGCATCATGGGCGACGTCTCCAAGAAACTCATGGATCAGTTCTCCAACAACTTGAATACCATGCTCGACGAACAGCCGGCAGATGAGCCAGAAGGGCCAGCAGCAGAAGCACCGGCGGCAACGGCACAGGCAGCCGAAGCCTCAGATGCCGACAACACCGGAGGCGCCGATCGCCCTCGGGTTCGCAAGATTGAAGGCCCGGCCGCCGAACCAATCGATGTCGCCGGTCTCGCAGGTCCGGCCGTCCTGAAACGATTCATTCCTGTTGCTCTCGGCGTTGTCGGCATCATCCTGCTTCTTCGCGCCCGGCGGTGACCTACTCACATCCAAATGATCGCGAGCGAGTAACCGAACTTCTCGGTCGCCCGCCAATGGGTCCCTTTAGCGTTGTACATCGAAATCACTTAGGTGACCCGGTCGTGATTGAGAACGCCCCATTTCTCGATGATGGAACTCCGATGCCAACCCGCTACTGGTTGATCGGAACGAAAGAGTCCTATGCGGTAGCGGTGCTCGAAGCAGATGGGGGTGTCCGCCGCGCAGAGAGCGAGATCAATGGCGATCTCATTGCCGCAGCGCACGAACGCCATCAAGCCGCTCGAGAGGCTCGAATTCCAGCCGACTATGAAGGCCCGACTCCCTCAGGAGGGATCGGTGGCACACGACGCGGAGTGAAATGTCTCCACGCCCATTACGCATGTTTTCTCGCAGGCGAAGACGACCCTGTAGGAAGTTGGGTTCATAAAGAACTTGGCTTTGGCATCTGCAGATTGGTTATCGACGATCCATCTACCTCTGCCACCGTCGACGCGTCCGTCGTCACGATTCAGACCCCACTCAACGCCATCAACCACCGGCTCGAACACGGGTCGTATGCCGATCCGGCTGAACTCACCAACATCATTGGTGAAATCACGGACTCATTTGATGACACGCTGCGGCGCCACGACATCGTTCGCCCAACTGGCGTTGAACTCCTCATTGCCGGAGAAATTGGCGCAGCTCTCGCCCGACTTGAAAGCGGAAGCTCAACCTGTCGTTCAAGCTCGATTGACCGAGATATCGCTGAGGAGTTGTTCCGGCTCCTTGCCACCGATGCGGCATCTGATCGACTCGACCACCCTGGCCTTCTCGAATCAGACGGCGACCTACTTGGCGCAATCTGTGTTGTTGTTGCAGTCGGACGACTTCTTAACCCGACCATGATCACCCTTGGCTCCCCCGTTTCGTCATGATTCGTTCTCGCCACCACCGCTGGAACCCTCCAACACTGTTCAGCAAACGTCTTCAACTACGCCCGCTCAATGACGATGACTTCACGGCATGGAGCGAGGTCCGGCTTCGCAACGCCGATTGGCTGCTGAAATGGGAGCCGCTGCGCCCTGCCTACGCCCCGGACCCTGCCGTCGAGCGCTCGGCCTACGTCAACCGTTGTCGAGCGAGAGAGCGAGAAACCGCAGCCGATCAGGCATACCCATTCGGCATCTTCGTCAACGGAACATTTGCTGGGGAGATCAACCTCAACAACGTCGTTCGTGGAGCACTCCAGTCAGCAACCTTGGGTTATTGGATCGACCAGGCCCAAGCGGGCAACTCGTACATGTCTGAGGCGGTCGTCACCATGCTGAGCTTCGCATTCGATCGCCTTGACCTCCACCGTGTTGAGATTTGCATCGTTCCACGTAACACCAACAGCAAGCGCGTGGTCGAAAAAATCGGACTTCGATACGAAGGAACAGCGGAGCGATACCTACAAATTGCAGGCGTGTGGGAGGACCACCTCCGCTATGCGATCACCTCTGAAGAATGGAAAGAACGCGCAGACGCGCTCATCAGTGAGTGGGTCACCAACGACCTGCACGACGACAGGCCGTGATCATGGCCTCGCTGATTTAGGCGAGTCGTTGAATTGCAGCGATGCGCTGCTGGCGAAGCACCGTTCGCCTCTTCCACATCTTTGTCTTCCAATGACGACGATTCCGTTTTGCCTTGGCAAGTTTTGTTTTCGCCCGTTCCGAATCGTGATGACGTAACGGCTTCCATGCCTCGCCTGGCTCATGGACATCCTCTGGATCAATTCCTGCACTCACTACGAGCGCAAGTTGATCAAGTTCAACATGAATGCGATGCCGCTCGCCGTGGGCGTGCGCACGCAACTCCTGCTTCGGCGGCAACTGGAATTCTGAATTCCTATGACGCTGACTCATCGGATACCTCCTTGTTGAAGTGGTGGTAATCCTCCCCCTGCAGGAAAACTTACTACATTCCGAAGGGCGACCTTTCAGTTTTTGCCGAACCGGCGAAACTCAAGATTTCGAGGAAATCTTGGCCTTCAATGCAGCGATGCGCTCTTCGAACCACGGCTGTTTCGCAGTCCACACCTGTGGGTCAAGTTCGCGAGCAACCGCATCGGCGTGTTCACCGATATCCGCCATATCGCGGATGGTTTGCTTCGTGATCATGACCAATTCGCGCGGCGCAGACGCCGCTCCCGCTGCAAGACCGCGAGCCGCTTCCATCAACGCATCATCTTCCACACAGCGATGGACGAGACCTATGCGCTCCGCTTCAGTGCCATCGACAACCTCAGAAAAAATCACTGTTGCAAACGCGGCTTGCACCCCAACGATCTGTCGTTGCATCCAGGTGTGGCCACCACCGGGGTGAAGCCCAATCTGCAAGAAACGTGTGTCAAACTTCGCCCGGCGAGCAGCAATCCGCAGGTCACAACCGAGGGCAAGGTTCATGCCAGCTCCGACCGCCGCACCATTCAC
>JBMTDQ010000025.1:0-24929 GCA_049432165.1 Ilumatobacteraceae bacterium | reverse complement strand
CTCACAACTCCATCGGTGTCATGGTGGCCAAAGGTGCCGAGCACCCGAATCACCTCTCGGCCTGTCTCAACGTTCACGACCGATCCGGTCATTGTTGCGAATCGTCGACCAGACCGAACTTCATTCACTTCAACAACATGTGGCCCTACAGCACCTGGCGAAAGAAAGTGAGCCGTCATCGTCAGCGGTGGCCGACCAGCAGCATCGGCCATTGCCCTCGCAGCCATTGCCATGAGATAACCGCCATTGGTATTGCCAAGAATGTCCCAACCCTCATGCACCATCCCGTCATAGACGAGAGCACCGGCCTCACTTAATGCGCTGCTTTTTTGAACCGCGGTTGCTTCAGCGAAGTTATGCGACATGGCAGTCGAACCTACCGCCAAGTCGACATGGCAGTACATGCCGAGCCGCAACATCGCTGCACCGGTAGCGTCTGTGATGTGAGCGGTTTCTACGTCACTACCCCGATCTATTACGTGAACGCCGAGCCACACCTCGGCCACGCGTATACAACCATCGTTGGCGATGCCCTCAGTCGCTGGCACCGGTTGCTTGGTGACGACGTCATGTACCTAACCGGTACCGATGAACACGGGCTCAAAATTCGCCAGGCTGCGGATGCTGCCGGCCAAACGCCCAAAGAATTCTGTGACACGATCGCGCCAAAATTTGCCGACGCGTGGACCCGCCTCAATATCTCGAACGACGACTTCATTCGAACGACTGAACCTCGCCATTACGCGGCGGTGAAAGAACTTCTACAACGCTGCTACGACGCTGGCGACATTGAACTTGACACGTACTCAGGCAAGTACTGCGTGGCTTGTGAAGAGTACTTCACCGATGATGAACTGCTCGATGGCGGCCTGTGCCCTATTCACAAACGTCCCGTCGATCACTTTGAAGAAGAGAACTATTTCTTCCGGCTCAGCCGTTTCCAAGACCGATTGTTGAAGTGGTACGACGAGCATCCGGGCTCAATCAAGCCCGAGTTCCGCGGTAATGAAGCCCTCGGCCTAATCAAGGGCGGACTCCGAGACTTCTCGGTAAGCCGTACAAGTCTCGATTGGGGCATCCCACTTCCTTGGGACGAGCGTCATGTCGCATATGTATGGTTCGACGCTCTCACCAATTACCTCTCGGCCACAGGCTTTGGAGACCCATCAGCTGACTACACCAGCCGTTGGCCTGTCGACTACCACCTCATTGGCAAAGACATCATTCGTCACCACTGCGTGTACTGGCCCGCCATGTTGATGAGTGCCGGAGTTGAGCTTCCTAAGGGTTGGGCTGTCGGTGGCTGGCTTCTCGTCGATGGCGAGAAGATGGCCAAGAGCACGGGCAACGTCGTCAATCCTCTCGACCTCATCGATGTCGTCGGGGTCGATGGGTTCCGGTACTACGTGCTCGCAGAAACTGCTTACGGTTCAGATGGCGACTTCTCATTTGATGGCCTGGTCAGTCGATACAACTCTGACCTCGCAAATAATCTCGGCAACCTAGCGGCACGTGTCGCAACGGTTGTCGGCAAGAAATGTGACGGTGTCGGGCCTGCACCACGTTCTGACTCGCCCCTCGCTGAAGCAGCCGCTCTCGCCGTGGCCGGAGCGACAGCCGGGTGGGATGCGGTCGCACCATCGCGAGCCCTCGACGCAACGTGGAGCCTCATTCGAGCGACAAATGCGTACCTCGAGAACAATGAACCCTGGAAGTTAGATCCAGGCCCCGAGGTCGATGCCGTCATGGGAGACGCCCTCGAAGCACTTCGGGTTATCACAATTCTTGCGAGCCCTGCAGTTCCCCAAACGAGCGAAATGATTTGGCAGCGCCTCGGGCTTCACGGATCAGTTGCTGACCAACGCATTCCACGCGATGTGGAGTGGGGTGGATACTCCGGTGGTACGCCAATCGAGAAGGGCTCTCCGCTATTTCCACGCATTGCGAGTTGACATGACTGGGCGACTCGAACCGCGCTGGATTGATTCCCATTGCCACATCTATGACGATCGGACTCCTGGCGGAGCAAATGCTGCACTTGATGCGGCTCGCCAAGCTGGTGTCGAAGGGTTTGTTGTTGTCGGATGTGACCGAGCCAGCAGCTTGTCAGCAATTGCAGCTGCTCAGTCACACGATGACGTTGTCGCAACAGTCGGTCTGCACCCGCACGATGCTCGACATGGGGTCGACTCGATTCGAGATCTCATCGATGAAGCCAACATTGTTGCGATTGGTGAAGCAGGACTTGATTATCACTACGACAACTCACCTCGAGACGAACAGCGTGCTGCGTTCGAAGAGCAAATTGCCATCGCAAACGAGCGCGACTTGCCACTTGTCATCCATACGAGAGACGCATGGGATGACACATTCGACATTCTCGATGCGGTTGGGGTTCCACGCAGAACGGTGTTTCACTGTTTCACTGGCGGACCTAACGAACTGGAACGCTGCCTTGAGCGAGACACCTATGTGAGCTTCTCAGGCATTGTCACCTTCCCTTCTGCAGTCGACCTGCGGGCAGCCGCACTCGCCTGCCCGCTTGACCGAATGCTGGTGGAAACGGATAGCCCGTATCTCGCACCTGTCCCATTTCGAGGAAAGCCAAACCAGCCGGCTCATGTAGCGACCGTCGGCACAGCGATCGCCGATCTGCGTAATGAGTCGGTCATCGCAGTAGCCACGGCGACCTCTGCAAATACTCGCAGCGTGTTTGGTCTCACATGATTGAGACCGGTGGCGCTCAGGCTCGTCGCATCGCTATCGCTGCCGCAATCACCATCGTTGCAGTACCACTCGCATTTCTTTTTGGGAGTGAAGGCACCCCCGATGCCAACACGTCTGTGGTGACCGTCAACTCCGATACTCCAACCACAACACGCCCGAGCGAAGATCCTCTCGGGGACCCTGGACTTGCTCAATTCGACCGAACGGTCACGACACCCCCAACTGGTGGAGCGGTCATCGCTGTTCCCGATTCAAACAGCGCTTTCCGAGGAACCGCCTCGTTCGATTACGACATTGAGGCCAACGACCTTTGCTTTGCTCGGGGCGCACCGATTGGCATGTTTGTCAGCATCATCAATCTCGATAACAGTCGGTCAACGACGTGCATTGCAGCCTTCACACTTGATGACAACTCGCCCGATGTCGTGATGCATCCGGACCGATTTGCTGCCATTGGTGATCCGACCGACGCACCGCTCACCGTGGAGTACCGCTGGTGACTCATAGCAGAAGCCAAATCAACGCCCTGTTAGAAGAGCACAACCTTCATCTGCGTCGCGACCTCGGACAAAATTTTATGGTCGATGCAAACACGGTTCGTCGAATCGCCGGGCTTGCAGACATTGGCCCAGACGACAGCGTGATTGAAATTGGACCAGGACTTGGCTCGCTCACCCTTGCGCTCAACGAGTACGGACCTCGAATCGTTGCGGTTGAGTACGACGCTGGAATGGCATCGGCACTACAACACATCGTGTCGGATTTCGACAACATCTCAGTTGTGCAAGCCGACGCCATGCGCGTGAATTGGGACGAACTCGTAGATGGCCAGAATTGGGTGCTCGTCGCGAACTTGCCCTACAACATTGCGACACCACTCGTTTGTGACCTTCTCGACGATGTCCCGAACATTTCTCGCATGGTCATTCTTGTTCAAGATGAAGCAGCCGATCGCTTTGTTGCGCCGCCTGGATCCAAGCAATATGGGGCGGTCAGCATCAAGGTTGCTCACTATGCGCATGCAAAGAAAATCGCTCACATTCCACGCACGGTCTTTCTGCCGCAACCAAACGTCGAGTCGGCTCTCGTCGACATTCGACGACGAGATGTCATTGCCGACGTCTCAACCGACACGATGTTCTCTCTCGTCAAAACCGCATTCGGTCAGCGCCGCAAAATGCTTCGGCGTTCACTCAGTTCGGTTGTCACCAGCGAACAATTCTCAGAAGCCAATATCGACCCCCAACGCCGACCCGAGACCTTGTCTCTCGCCGAGTGGTACTCGCTCACCGAGGTGGTGTCGAGATGACTAACCGAATTATTGCGCCGGCGAAACTCACTCTCTCGCTGAAAGTGACCGGAATACGAAATGACGGCTACCACCTGATTGATGCAGAAATGGTCACGCTTGATTTGCACGACGTGTTGACGATTCAACCCTCTGAACAGTCTTCGATGACCGTAGGTGGTCCATTTGCAGAAGGTGTACCAACAGATGCGAGCAATCTCTGCTTGCAGGCCGCAGAATTCGCAGGTCGATCAGTGAATATTCACCTTGAGAAGCACATTCCTCATGGTGGGGGTCTGGGTGGCGGTTCCGCCGATGCAGCAGCTGTTCTGAGGTGGGCTGGTATCACCGATGTGGCGTCGACGGTTTCGATCGGTGCAGACATACCGTTCTGCGTACACGGAGGTCGCGCACGCGTGCGAGGGATCGGCGAGATCATCGATGAGTTACCTCACATCGATCGGACATTCACCCTTATCGCTCCTCCGCTACACGTCAGCACGCCAGCTGTGTACAAGGCATGGGACCAACTAGGAGGGCCCGAAAGCAGCGGTCCAAACGACCTTGAACCCGCTGCGCTGCTCGTTGAGCCTCAACTTGAGCGGTGGAGAGATGCGATCGCAGATCGAACCGGCATTACGCCAACGCTCGCTGGCAGCGGCGCCACTTGGTTCGTTGAGGGCGAGCGCGACGACGCCCTCGTCGATCTCATCGGCGAGGGCGCTGTTGTGCGCGTTGCACGCACAGTCGAACAGATGTAAAACGCGGCGCTATTTGCGACGCTGGTGCCGCGTACGGCGCAACATCTTCTTGTGCTTCTTCTTACGCATGCGCTTGCGGCGCTTCTTGACGAG
The DNA here is from genome assembly GCA_049432165.1 of Ilumatobacteraceae bacterium. GTDB lineage: Bacteria > Actinomycetota > Acidimicrobiia > Acidimicrobiales > Ilumatobacteraceae > Casp-actino5. Next base: position 20,060 of record JBMTDQ010000025.1, on the reverse strand, counting down.
CGAACCCATAGGGCTCCAGACGCTACCGCCGTAAACGCATGATCACGCTCTCTCAGACCAGTTGATTTCTGTCCCAAACTTTCTCGAGATCTTGCGACTGTCGCAGAGACCAGCGATTCTGGCGGTACCGTATGGGTAGCGATCCGGGGTCGTCTAATTGGCAGGACAGCGGTTTTTGGTGCCGTTTGTAGGGGTTCGAGTCCTCTCCCCGGAACCATGGCTCTTCGTGCCGTCATCCTTGCCGCAGGGGCGGGCACCAGGATGAAATCTGATTTGCCGAAACCACTTCATGAGGTCTGCGGCAAAGCAATGGTGCTTCACGTGATTGATGCACTCGAAATCTCTCAGCCACTTGAGATTTGTGTAGTGGTTGGACACGGTGGCGATCAGGTTGCTGCGGTCGTTTCGGCTCTTGCACCGTCATGGGCGAACGTGACGTTCGCAACCCAACATCAACAGCACGGCACTGGTCACGCAACGCAAGTCGGTTTGACTGGCCTTACCCACCCAGCCGAAGGAGATGCGGTGATCGTCCTTGCCGGTGACACCCCGTTACTGACCGGTGCAACAATTCACCGCCTCGTGGAAGACCATGTGACGAATTCGCGTTCAGCAACGATCCTCACTAGCGAACTCGATGATCCAACTGGCTACGGACGCATTGTTCGAGCGGCTGACGATTCGGTCCAAGGCATTGTCGAACAGCGTGATGCTTCACCGGAGGAGTTGCTCATCAAAGAATGGAATGCTGGGGTGTACGTATTTGAACACGCACTGCTTTCCCCAGCATTGGATCAGCTTGGGACGAACAACTCCCAGGGTGAGTACTACCTCACTGATGTCATTGCCTCTCTCGCCCAAGGCGGGAAGGTTGGCGCTGTCACCACACACGCCGACGAAACCGTGGGGGTTAATGACCGTGAGCAGCTCGCTGCGGTCGAGCAAATGATGATCGCCCGCGATGGATGACCACCCGATTTCGTTTTCCGTAGGCAAATCTTCACTGTTTGACCTAGTGGCCTAGGTGATCAGTAGGTCAGCGTTCTACAATGCGAAGAGCGACGACGTTCGGCGCGGAGGGGAGCGAGGTGGAGTCACTCGAGAAGGTAACAACAAAGAAGCTTGCGGTGTATTCAGGGCGCACGCATCCTGACCTTGCGGGCGAGGTAGCTCAACACCTCGGACTCCCTCTCGGTGATGTCAGCATCACCCAGTTCTCCAACGGAGAGATTCGTCCACGATTCGCTGAAAGCGTTCGTGGAACTGACGTTTTCATTATGCAAAGCCACTACGGCATCGATGGAAGCTCGGTGAACGACTCGATCATGGAGCAACTCTCCATGATCGACGCTGCAGCTCGCGCTTCAGCAAAACGAATCACTGCAGTATGTCCGTTTTATGGTTACGCCCGCCAGGACCGTAAATCGGAGGGTCGCGAACCAATCACCGCCCGACTCATCGCTGACATGTTCAAACTTGCGGGTGCGAACAGGCTCATCTCGATCGACCTGCACTCTGGCCAGATCCAAGGATTCTTCGACGGCCCGGTCGACCACCTGACAGCAGCACCCGTTCTCGAGACCTACATTCGCCAGCAAGCACCCGACTCGCCGGTCATCGTTTCGCCTGACTCAGGGCGCATCAAAGTTGCAGAGCGCATGGCCCAGCACCTCCATGACTGCGAAGCCGATATCGCCTTTATCTACAAGCGTCGGCCAAAGGGCCAAGCGAATGTCGTCGAAGCGAAAGAGGTCATCGGCGACGTCAAGGGCCGTCTCTGCATCTTGACCGACGACATGATCGATACAGGCGGAACGATTGTTTCTGCTGCAGAAATTCTTCTGGAGCGCGGCGCCACCGAGGTCTGGGCAATGGCTACCCACGGCGTACTCTCAGGACCAGCTGTTGAACGGCTCGGATCCTCACCGCTCGAACGCCTCGTTCTCACCAACACGTTGCCATTACCTGAGGACAAGCGACTCCCCCAGGTCGAGGTGCTGTCGATCGCTCCTCTCATCGCTCAAGCGCTTTCCGCCGTCTTTGACGACACCAGCGTGAGTGAAATCTTCAGCGGCGAGAACTACGCCTAAACCATTCCAACGATTTACCGGGCTCCGCCATCACACCGGCAACATCGGTCTGTCTCAAGGTTGTCCCTCTGAGCGATGCCTAACCCGCCAGCGCTCCTCCGTCCAGGTCGAGAAGAACCAAATATCACAGGTGTGGCCTCGGCAAGTCCCCGATAGCCTTAGATGACGCTGTGGCGGTAATCCTGTCGCCACACCAGTTCATCCTGAGGTCTAGGTAACTCGAGGCTCACCATGTCAGATTCTGTTCTCATCGCCGAAGCCGGTCGTACGACCGGCAGTGCCGAATCCCGCCGCATTCGCCGCGAGGATCGTATTCCTGCTGTTGTGTATGGCAAGGGCATGGAGCCCATCAGCATTTCAGTGAACCGTCGTGATCTTCGAGTCGCCCTTTCCGGTACAGCTGGAATGAACACAATCCTTGACCTCACTGTCGATGGCACCGTGTACCCGTCAATCGTCAAGGAAATGCAGCGGCACCCAGTTCGCCGCACCGTCGCCCATGTCGACTTCATCCAGATTGACCTCAATCAGGAAATCACCGTGAGTGTTCCGGTTCGCCTCGAGGGCGAAGCGAAGCAAGTTTCGATGAACAATGGTCTCGTCGATCAGCAGATGATGGAGATCCAAGTTCGCACCACCCCTCGGAACATCCCAGACGAGCTCGTGATCGACATCAACGAAATGACCGTTGACACGGTCATCACCGTCGCAGATGTCGCTCTTCCAAGTGGGGTCGTTGCGATGAGCGCTCAAGACCAAACTGTCGTCACTGTCGTGACTCTCCGTGTCGCTGCTGAAGAACCTGCCGCAGGGGACGCCGAGGGCGAAGCGGGTGCCGCAGAGGCATCAGAAGAGTCAGTTGATAGCGGCTCTGACGATTCTGGCGATTCAGACGCCGACTGAGCGACTTCGTGGGCCTGTTCTCAGGTCGCCGATCCGGTGACACTCCGCCAGAGTGGATTGTCCTCGGCCTTGGAAACCCTGGCGACCGGTATGCCAATACGCGCCACAACGTTGGCGATGATGCCGTTCGCCTCATTGGCCAACGAGTGTCTGCCTCGTTCAAAGCAGGAAAGAACGATGCATTTGTGGCTGAAACACGGCTTTCAGACCAACGGTGCGTCCTCGCCATTCCGGTCACCTTCATGAACGAATCGGGACGGGCAGCGGCATCACTCATCAAACGATTTGGTCTCACCGATCCAAGCAAACTGATTGTCGTTCATGATGAGCTTGACCTCGAACCAGGTGACACGCGACTCAAAATGGGTGGCGGCCTTGCCGGCCATAACGGCCTGCGAAGCATCGCTCAACATCTCGGAACAAAGGATTTTCTGAGGGTTCGTATCGGGGTTGGTCGACCACCCTCAGCTGATCGCGGGGCCGACTGGGTGCTGTCAAAGGTGCCAAAACGAAGCAGACCTGAGCTTGACATCGGAATCGTAAGCGCCGCTGATGCCGTTGAACTTGTGGTCTCCCACGGAGTTGACAACGCTATGCAGTCTGTGAACCGTCGGTGATCGGCTCACTTCCCCCAGCGCTACACGGGCTTCCCCCACTGCTGCGCGATGAGCCCGCCCTCACCGCCGCTCTTGGCTCAACATCGGCTCGGCTTGCAATTACCGAGGTTGCAAGGCCGATCAGTATCGCTGCGCTGTCACATCTCTCAGAACGAGCACCGCTCATCGTCGCGTGCCCAACCGGCACCGACGCCGCTCGGTTGCACGATGACCTTGTCCAATTTCTTGGACGTGATGATTGTCTGCTGTTCCCAGCCTGGGAAACCCTTCCATTCGAGCGAGTGAGCCCTGCCGTTGAGACCATGGGGCGCAGAATGGAAGTCCTCTGGCGACTCACCGCTGCCAGCGAGCGCCCAAAGATCATCATTGCCGGCATTCGCGCACTCCTGCAGCGTCTTGGGCCGGGCGCACGAACAACACAGCCGATTCACATCGTTGCAGGTGGTCAAGTTGATGCCGATGAGCTCACCCAGCAACTCGTCAATTGTGGCTACCGCAGGGAAGAACTGGTGGAACATCGCGGCGAGTTCGCTCGGAGAGGCGCGATCATCGACATCTTTCCTTCAACCGCCGATTCACCAATCAGAATCGATTTGTGGGGAGATGACGTAGATCGACTCACGCAGTTCTCGGTCAACGATCAACGCTCGACCGATGACCTTCGTGAAGCTCTTATCTTTCCTGCTCGAGAGATCACCCCAGACGATGACGTGCGCGCCCGAGCAGCCCGCCTCGTCGCAACAGAATCGTGGGGCAGAGAACACTGGGAGCGGCTCGCTGAGGGCGCCCATTTTGATGGAATGGAATCTTGGTTGCCCTGGCTCACCGACGAAGACCTTCTCCTTACCGATCTCGCCGATGACCGGGCAAAAGTTGTTCTCGTCGAGCCACGTCGTATGCGAGATCGCGCACATGATCTCCTCGCAGAAGAAGCTGACCTTGCCAAAGCCCTCGCTGGAACGTGGGCCCGCGATCCGGATCTACAGTTTCCTCATCTGCACGCAGAACCCGACCGGCTACTCGCATCCTCCGGTTCGTTCTGGACAATCGATGCAACGCCAGAGAGCCCCGAGACTCCGTTCGTCGAAAGCACAGGCTGGGGACCAATCGTCGGCGATGGCGCAGGTCACGTATCTCGAATTCGAGAACTTCTTAGCGATGGTGAACGAGTCATCATCGCCGCAGACGGCACGGGTTCCGCTGAGCGGCTGCGTGCACTCATGCTCGATCACGAACTTGAATTCACCATCGCAGATAGTGGTGCAGATCTCACACGACCGGGTGCCTACATCGCGGTCGCCCCACTCCACCGAGGATTCCATCTCCCAAACGCCCGTCTGAGTGTGCTGGCTGAAGCGGACCTCACCGGTCGCCGCAGGTCGCGTCGTCGCGTTCGGCCTCGTCAAGGCACCGCGGGGTTCGATGACCTCAAGCCGGGCAGCTATGTGGTTCATGTCCATCATGGTGTTGGCCGCTATGAGGGCATGGTCAAACGATCGATCGGTGGAGCCGAACGCGACTACCTACTTGTTGCATACCGCGGTGAGGATCGGCTCTACATCCCATCAGACCAGATACATGTGCTCCGCCCCTATTCAGGTGGTGAAGCCCCGTCGCTCCATCGTCTCGGTGGTAGCGATTTTGCATCGGCAAAATCTCGGGTTCGTTCTGCGGTACAAGAAATTGCTCAAGAGCTGGTCGTGCTCTACCAGCAGCGCATCAACACTCCCGGACATGCATTTGCTCCAGACACACCCTGGCAGTCGGAGATGGAGGATGCATTCGGTTTTGTTGAAACACCCGATCAGCGCACCGCCATCATTGATGTCAAGGCTGACATGGAGCGCGATATCCCAATGGATCGACTCATCTGCGGTGATGTTGGTTTCGGTAAAACAGAAGTTGCAATTCGTGCTGCGTTCAAGGCAATTCAGGGAGGAAAGCAGGTAGCGGTACTTGCCCCAACCACACTTCTTGCGACTCAACACGGCACAACCTTTAGTGATCGTTTTGCGGGGTTTCCCGTTCGTGTTGAGGTTCTCTCACGATTTCTCACCGACAAACAAGCTGCATCGGTGATTGCCGATCTTGCCTCAGGCGATATCGACTGTGTCATCGGGACACACCGTCTGCTGTCGTCACAGGTTGCGTTCAAAGACCTCGGACTGCTCGTCATCGATGAGGAGCAGAGATTTGGTGTTCAACACAAAGAACTCATCAAGTCGCTTGCGACCGATGTCGATGTCCTAACGATGAGTGCAACACCGATTCCTCGAACACTTGAAATGTCACTCGTCGGAATACGCGACCTTTCCCTTCTGCAGACCCCTCCTGCAGATCGGCAGCCAATTCTCACCCATGTTGGCGAATATGACGAGCGAGTAGCAGTGGAGGCAATCCGCCGAGAATTACTCCGCGAGGGCCAGGTGTTCTGGGTTCATAACCGCGTGAAATCAATTGAGCAATCTGCTGCCCGTTTGAGAGAGTTGGTTCCTGAAGCCCGTATTGCAATTGCGCATGGACGAATGGATGAAGCATCTCTTGAACAGGTTGTGGTTGATTTCTGGGAGGGCCGATACGACGTGTTGGTCTGCACGACGATTATCGAATCAGGAATCGATATGCCGACCGTCAACACGCTTGTTGTCGAACGATCTGACCTCCTCGGCCTTGGACAACTCCATCAGTTGAGAGGACGAGTCGGTCGGAGTGGCCAGCGCGCCTACGCATACCTCTTCCACCCGCAGGACCGCACGCTGTCTGAAGAGGCGTATGAGCGGCTGAGAACCATCGGTGAATCAACAGAGCTCGGGTCTGGATTTCGGATCGCGATGCGCGACCTCGAAATTCGAGGAGCGGGCAACCTACTCGGTGCCGCTCAGTCTGGACATATCGCAGCAGTCGGTTATGACCTCTACTGCCAAATGGTCACCGAAGCAGTGGCTGAAATGAAGGGTGAGAAGCCTGAGCCCGTTGTCGAGCTCAATCTCGATGTCCCAGCAGACGCCTTTCTGCCGTCGGAATACATCGGTCGAGAAGACCTCAGACTTGAGGCGTACCGACGGATTGCAGCGGCATCATCGTTCTCAGAGGTTGATGACATTGCATCTGAATGGACCGACCGCTATGGAGCAATCCCCGATCCTGCGTCGGCGTTGCTGGTGGTTACTCGCCTACGTATTGAATGTATGCGTCTTGGTGTCACCGATCTCAGCGTCACCGGAAGCCCAACCTCGGGCAGAACCGCAAAGCTTTCACCGCTTGACCTCAAAGCGAGCGAGTCAATGCGATTAAAACGATTGAGCCGTCAAGCGATGCATAAGGAATCACAACGCCAACTTGTTGTGCCAATTCCACGTGGAAGAATCCCATCAGAGTTTCTCATCGAGTTCTTGGCAGAACTCATTCCAGACCCAGAGGCCGCAGCTCCGGTGCAGAGTTAACCCTGCCCAAGAAACAGGTTGCGCAGGCCGAGCCCCATGATGAACAGGCTGCCGACGCCGTACAGCATGTATTGACGGTCGCGAATAAATGGGCTCGACCGGTAGCTGTACAGAATTCCCACAGCGACAATCGCAGAGAATCCGTATAGGGCATGCATGTCGTCAAGCACAATGCCGGGCTGACTTGCGAGACCCGCTCCGATCACTGCCTGAATAACCACTGCAACTTGGGCAGGAATCACTGACCACCACATCCACCGCATGCGGGCGAGGGACCAACGCTGGGCAACAACGAACCAAATCCCGAGCAAGCCATTCGAACAAATCACAATCCATGCAACTGCCTGGTGTGCTTCTCTCAACATCTCAATGTCACCCAAAACATCCTGAACCAGACGAAATCACGAGGACGACATCATCATTGGTCGTGCCAGAAAGCAAGCCGGTGATAGGGAACGGCTCGCGGTCGTAGAAGAACGATGGCGGAATGTCGAGCGATTCATCACCTTCGTTTAGTTGAGCATCGATTCCCTCAAGCAGAGAACCAACCGAATCGGTGACGGTGATGCCATCACTCGTCATCAGCCCAGTTGGTTCTTCACCGACCTTGTCGACCACACCGTACGTGTATGACATGAAGTGTGCCCGCCCGCTTGCAATTGATGACTCATCGCCGAACATCAGCGACAGTACTCCCCACTTCACACGGCGGACAGTGCTACCCGGACACGAAAGTGCATCAGGAGACACCCAATCTGAATCTTCTGTTGGCGAACCAAGGATCGACGACACGTAGTTGACGACCTCGTTGGGCTCTGTTCCAAAGCGGGCTCCACCGAGACCACCTGACGTCAAGACAAGCTCGTTCACCCCTAAGGGCTCCGGAATGGTGGTCGTCGACGTTGCCGGGGTCGATGTTGATGATTCTGTCGCGTCATCTGCTGTCGTTTCTGCGACGTCGGTCTCTGCCACTTCATCGATCACCGATGATTGCGGGGTACTTCCCGATGACTCTGTGTCGAACGGCCATGACGTCGATTCACCGTTATCGGCGGTGGAATCGCTCTGCGGCGTGAGGTACGCGCAACCGACGAGGGCGACGGCACCAAACACCAGAACTGCGCACCGCCGAGTCGTCAACTTCACCCCTGTAGTGTGCCATTGGCGCAGCGGGCTATGACGTCACGATCAGCGAATAACTGTCTCGGCTTCGTCGCCACCCTCGATCAGGGTGAGCACACCGTCAGTGACGTCAATAGTGGTCACTGACGTGTTGTCGAGATGCCTGATGACGAGTCGGTCATCGCCAAGACATGCCCCGATTGCTGCGTTGATCGCGATGAAGTGAGAGAACACCACCGTGTCATGGCCCACAGATCGGATCACGTCGATGAGGTTGTCGCGATATGAAACAAATTCGCCGCCTAGTTCTGACCAGGTTCCCTCCATTGCCCCTTGCAGCCACTCGATCCGCTCATCCGTAGAGATATTTCTTGGTGATGGAATTTCGCGAACAGCATCAACGATGAGGACATCGGCACTTCGGGCTTCAACAAATGGACGCGCCGTGCTTTGGCATCTCAGAAGAGGTGAAGTCCACACCTCAATCGGGGTGTCGCCCACATGTGTGTGCAACAGTTCCGCAACGTTGTTGGCCTGTGCCCTTCCGAGGTCATCAAGGTCTGGGTCAGGATCGGTCCCCCAACCCGCAGACGCTTGGCCATGTCGTACGAGACGAACAATCGCCATCAGACTTGAGCTGCTGCACCACCAGCGAGTGCCGCATCGATTCGCTCGGCATCAAGTCCCCAGCTCAGCAGCACCTCTTTCGTGTTCTCTCCTGGACGCGCTGCGGGGGTTGGAGTGTCAGGGACCGTTCTGGAGAACCTCGGTGCCGGCGCGGCCTGGGTGAGGCCATCGACCTCGCAGAATGTCCCTCGTGAGACATTGTGCGGATGCTGTGCAGCCTCAGGCATTGTCAGCACCGGAGCGAAACAAATATCAGTGTGCTCCATGATCGCACACCATTCATCGCGGCTCTTCGTGAGAAATAGTTCCGTCAGCCGAGATTTCAACTCCGGCCACTTGCTCTTATCCATTTGACGCTGGAAATCTGGGTCATCGGTGAGCCCCGTGTGCTCCAGCAGCAGCGCGTAGAACTGCGGTTCGATCGAACCAAGAGAGATCCACTTACCATCGGAACATTCGTAGGTGTCATAAAAATGGGCACCGGTGTCGAGCAGGTTTGTGCCTGGGTTCTCGGTATCAAACGCACCCATTGATGCCATACCCCAGAACATCGACATCAACGAGGCAGTGCCATCGACCATCGCCGTATCGATCACTTGACCCTGGCCTGACCGCTGCGCCTCCAACAACGCACACACAACGCCATAGGCGAGGAACATGCCACCGCCACCAAAATCTCCAACGAGATTTAACGGCGGAACCGGCCCGGAGCCGCCCCGACTGATATGCGCAAGTGCGCCACCAAGCGCGATGTAGTTGATGTCGTGACCGGCGGCCTGCGAATACGGCCCGGTTTGACCCCATCCAGTCATTCGACCGAATACAAGTTTCGGATTGCGCTCAAGGCACACGTCAGGTCCGATACCGAGCCGCTCCATCACTCCTGGGCGAAAGCCTTCAATCAGGGCATCAGCCGATTCGACAAGGTCAAGCAGAATCGCAACTCCCTCTGGATCTTTGAGGTCGAGCGCAATGTTCTTCCGGCTTCGTTGCAGCACATCGCGAACGGGCCCGGTTGCTCCTGGCTTCACAGCTTGGGCGCGATCGACTCGAATGACCTCGGCACCCATGTCTGCCAACATCATTGCGGCAAATGGTCCTGGCCCAATTCCTGCAATTTCAAGAATCCGGTATCCGCTGAGTGGTCCTGACATGTCTTCTACTCCTTGTGTGATTGATAGTGAGTTCGTTTAGAGCGAATCGCCGAAGTCGACTATCGCACCTGCGATTTCTGGCCACAGCGGTTTAGGGATGTCGTGCCCCATGTCGTCAAGCATCAACAACTTTGCTCCGGGGACAACTGCTGCAGTGGCTTCTCCTCCCGAGGGGTGAATCAAGGTGTCATCATTTCCGTGGATCACGAGCATCGGGACGTTGACCGACTTCAGAGCCTCGGTTCGATCTCCCGAGGCCATGATGGCCGCGTACTGGCGCGTCGGTCCCTCTGGATAAAACATCCGGTCAAAGCTCGCCGCTGCTTTTTCGCGGGCCCGCTGCGGATCGAAGTAACGCTTTGACGACCAAATTTCCGCACCCAAAGACGCTTCGATATATTCGTCACGATTTGCCGGTGGAGGCGTCAGCAGCCGCTCGAGTGCCTCTGGAGTTGGTTGACCAACATCTCTTGACCCCGTTGTGCTCATCACTGACACAACCGACCGGATTCTTTCGGGGCGATCGATCGCCATCGTCTGCACGATCATTCCTCCCATTGACATACCAACGACATCAACGACATCACACCCGAGTGCATCAACAAGACCGAGCCCATCTGCGGCCATATCGGAAAGGGTGTACGGCGGCTCAATCGGGTCGCCACCAAAAAACGCTGCATCTCGTGCTGCTTTGACGTCAACGAGTTGCCCATCTAGGTGGGTTGACAACCCAACATCTCGATTGTCGTAACGAACGACGTGACGACCACGTGATGCGAGCTCTCGGCAAAATCCTTCATCCCACCCAAGTAGCTGTGAGGTGAATCCTGAGACGAGCAACACCGTTGGATCATCTCGCGTCCCAAACTCCTCGTATTCGATATCGATACCGGTCGGGAGTGAGACTCGTGCCATTAGCCGAGTGTGTCATCCGGCCGAGTGATTGATGAAGTTGGGAAAGTCAGTCGCGCAACCTGTCAATTGCAGCATGAATCGCATTTTGAACCCGGTCAGGGTTTCGAACGTCAGTGAATGTTTGCTGACCGCTTTCGCCCCCAGACTCGATGAGAAGGTCACCTGCGCCAATGACGCGCTCGAGAAGGGATTGGTTAAACAGCACGTTGTTCACACGACCGAGCGGAATTTCAACGCCACGCCGAGAAATGATCCCGCTTCGAAAGATGACTCGGTCTGTGGTCACCACGAAATACGTCGTCACCCATGACAACCACCGCAACGCCACACCAAAACCTGAGATGACAACAAGCACAATCGAAATCCACCGCAACGCTCCTGAGATCGATCCTTCACCGGTAAACGCGGCAACAACGATTGCGAGAACAAAGAACACGGCCAGGCGCAACACTTGCTTGGCGAAGTACCACCAGTGTGGATGAAGATCGACGATTGTTTCTTCACCTGGATTTAGCAGTTTCTGCGGGTACGGCATGCTGATGACAGTACCGTGACGGGGTGGACCCAAGAGACCTGCTCGCCGATTTAGACGCAGACCAGCGTCAAGCGGTCACGACAGAGTCGCGTCTTGTGGCGGTGATCGCTGGAGCAGGGTCAGGCAAAACCCGGGTTCTTACACGACGAATCGCGTATCGAATTGCGACTGAAACTGCTGATCCACGGCACACCCTTGCCCTCACCTTCACCCGAGAAGCTGCGGGGGAACTTCGTCGTCGCCTTCGCCAGAATGGGCTCGGCCAACGAATCGAAGCCGGGACCTTTCACTCGGTTGCACTTGGTCTCCTTCGACAAAGATGGTCAGACCTTGGGAAACGCTTTCCAACGATTGTGGACGATCGTCAACGCCTACTGTCCGCTGCACTTAAGTCGCCGCAAGAACAACTTGATGAGATTGTCAACGAATTGTCATGGGCAAGTGCTCGCGGAATCACCGCTGACACCTATTCGACAGTGGCCCGCTCTCGACGTCAGCAACCTTCGAAGGCGGCTCGGATCGTCGAGGCAATGGCTGCATACGAACGCGAAAAATCTGCACGAGGCGTGTTCGACCTCGACGATCTTCTCGTTCGGTGCGCCATCGAACTCGAACGCGATCGAGCATTCGCTGCAGCAATTCAATGGCGATTCCGGCACATTCATGTCGATGAGGCACAAGACCTGACGCCAATCCAGCAGCGGTTGCTGTCGGCTCTACGATCGCCGGATGCTGATGATCTCTTCGTCGTTGGCGATCCAGCTCAGTCGATTTATGGATTCAATGGCAGCGATCCTGACGTCCTCGTACATGTGTCTGATCGATTCCCTGGTGTGGAAGTCATCAGGTTGCCGGTCAACCACCGTTGCACCCCACAAATTGTTTCCACCGGGGTTCACGTTCTCCAGCACGCTGAACTCTCTGCTGATCTTCAATCGAGCAGGCCAGATGGTCCTCTCCCCAGCCTGACGGCCTTCTCCGATGAAGAAGCCGAAGCACGAGGAGTTGCGAATGCGATCATTCGAACTGGCGACCACGCAATGCGCAATGGCCAAGTCGCAGTCCTAGCGCGAACGCATCAGCTCTGTTCTCGGATAGAACAATCCCTCAAGCAGGCCGGCATCGAAGTTCGTGCCCGCGGATTCCGAGGCGACTCGTCGGGGCGACGAGCGCTCGACCAGGCGAGACGTCTCACATCATCGTCGGCGTTGCGAGCGTGGGCCCATGACATCCTTGACGGCAACGATGGGTCGCCCACCCCGCTTGCAGATACCGCCCCAAGCGGAACCGTGTCGGCTCAGCAAGTCGCCTCAGTTGCCCTTGAACACCTTCGTGAGCACCCCGACGGAAATGGCACCAGTTTTGCATCGTGGATCACCACTGCTGACCCCTTTGGATTCCAACAACAAGGCGGGGTGGAGGTGCTCACCTTCCATGCTGCGAAAGGCCGCGAATGGGATCATGTCTGGGTTGCAGCGGTCGAGACTGGCTCGGTTCCTCATCGAAGTGCAACAACAAGGGAAGAATCCCTTGAGGAAGCCAGATTGCTCTATGTCGCGATCACTCGAGCAACCTCTGAGTGCCACCTGTCGTGGGCAGAACGGCGTGGTGGATACCGGCGCTCTGTAAGCCCATTTATTGCCGAGCTCGACCTCACTCGCCCAAGTGCTTCTGGCCCAACAGAGGACCTCTCCAACGCGATGCGCGAAGCTGCAGATTCGACGATCAGAACCTCATTAGAGCGATTGAAGAACTGGCGCGCAACTGCTGCCCAACGATCTGGAATCCTTCCGGAAGAACTATGCAGTGATCGCGTACTTCGTCAGATTGCCGAACAGCCGCCACAAAGCGCAGAGCAACTTGAGGATCTGACCGGTTGGGGACAACTCACCTCGGCTCGGCTGTTCAACGATCTACACACCGCCCTTGCCGACCGCTCGTGACGGGCTCAGTTGCGCAACTATTTCAGATCGACCAGCACCGGAGCATGATCGCTCGGCGAAGGGCCTTTTCTTGCATTGCGGTCGACGACAACGAACTCGCTGCGTTCAACCATCGAGCGCGAGCCCAAGATGAGGTCAATGCGAAGTCCACGACCCATGTGAAAGTCACCTGACCTATAGTCCCACCAAGAGAACAACCGTTCTTCGTTGTGGTGGTGGCGGAAGAGGTCTGACAGTCCCCACTCCTCGAGTGACCGCAGGCGGGCGCGTTCTGCGTCGGTCACATGGGTTGACATTGCGAGTTTCTGCGGGTCGTGCACATCAGCATCAGTCGGTGCAATGTTGAAATCACCTGTGACAATGACGTTGCCATCAGACGACGTATCAATTGCAAGATGTTGCTGAAGTCGGTCGAGCCACGACAACTTGTATTCGTAGTGGGGATCGTCGACTGCTCGTCCATTTGGAACATAGACAGATGACACCCTGATATCTGCGCACGTTGCAGTGATAATTCGTGCATCAGGGTCGGGCTCAATGTCGCCTGCGAAATTCGTGACAACGTCTGTCAGCCCCACTTTTGAGATGATCGCGACTCCATTCCAGCGGCCTTGCCCGTAGTGGGCGGACTCGTAGCCCATTGCTTCAAAATGAAGACCAGGGAACGCGTCATCTGCCATCTTTGTTTCTTGAATGCAGAGAACATCCGGCTGCACATCCTCGATCCATTCGGTTACCCGTTCAAGACGGGCTTTTAAGGAGTTGACGTTCCAGGTGGCGACTCGAATCATGCGCTCTCAGCCTTACGGGTCCGAGACGTTGTTGCAACCTTTTTCCGAGCGGGCTGTGGTGCCGGGGACTTTTTGACCGCAGCTTTCGTTGCTGACACCTTCTTCGCTGGTGACGTCTTTGCCGGTGCTTTCTTCACTGGTGCTTTCTTCGCTGGCGGCTTCTTCGTCTCTGCAGTGACAGCGGTCGCCACCTTCTTAGCTGACGTCTTTTTCGCTGATGCCTTCTTGGCTGCCGTCTTCTTAGTGCTCGCCGATGCGGCCGTCTTTTTCGTGGAAGTTGACTTCGCCGCCGATGAGACCTTTGAAGGAGTTTTCTTTGCGGCCGACTTCTTCGCTGCCGTTACTCGACGTGGTGTCGTCGCAGACGATGCTTGATTCGTTTCGTCAGGTTGCTCCTCGGGTGCAGCCGCTACTGCGGTGGGGGCAACCGAATCGAAAGCGCCGTCAATGCTCCTTCGTTCAGCAACAAAGCCAACGATGGTGACACCAACTTCTTCGCCAATCTTCACCTGAGCACGAGCGCTCTTTGGTGGAGGATCTGCCATCAAGCGAAGTGACACGTACACGCTGACGTCACCCACCCTGACATATGCGCCGTGTGACGAGTAACGCTCGACTTGGCCGAGACGACGCGTCCCGACCGGGGAGGTTTCAACGAAGTCGAGGAACGGCATCAATTCGTTGACCGGATCTCCACCTTTTGGTGTTGCACCCTCGGTCTTTGCCTTCGCCGCAGTGTTGTTCGACCGTGTAGCGGCACCTGGAGGCGGAGTTGTCGGAACCGGCATTGGCTGACTCGCCTGCTTGCTTGCCGTTCGCCTTGAGGGCTTCGCAGGCGCCGTGGAAGATGACTTCTTAGTTGCCTTTCGAGAAACCGGACCCCGCACAGGAGTTCGAGCCACGAATACCCAGCCGACATGCGGGACTGGTTTCCCACCAACGAGTCGACCCTCATCGAAGAGCCATTCGTAATCACCGTGAAATTCCTGAAAGGAGTCGTTTGACAGCACCGAGGCGCCTGCTCGATCGGCGATGGTGAGCACGAATGCATCTCCCCGACCGATTGCCCCTGCTGGTGGGGCCACAAGTTCGTTGTTCGCAATTGCCTCGTCGAATTCGTTTTTCTCTGATGGGTCGATCCGATGACCAAATGTTGCGTCGACGACGACAGTGATCATCGAATCTGGATGGTCAGCCATAAATGTGGTGACCGCCTCTTGGAGTTGCTCGAGACTCGGTCGCGAGCGTCCCTCGGTGGCGATATTTGATCCGTCAACCACATAGTGGGCTGCCGATGTTGTTGTCATGTCAATCCTCTTCGTCCCGATGTATTCGGGTCAGTAGCGGGTGCATCCCGCAAACACTTTCATGCAGACCCTCCGTGACTGTCATGTGAGGACATTCATCGGGAGCGGACTACACCGCAGCGCACTCCCCATCGTAGAGTCAGGTTTGTTCATCCCCTCGTCTTTCACGGAGGCTTCATGTCAGATCGATCATTCGACGCAGTGTTTTGGGACTTTGGTGGAGTCGTCACCACGAGCCCATTTGAAGCGTTCAACGCCTACGAGGAATCCCATGGCATCCCCAAGGACTTCATTCGAGGGGTCAACACCCATAACCCTGATTCCAACGCGTGGGCCCAGATCGAACGACAGGAGATCTCCGCAGAGGTGTTCAATGAGCTCTTCGCGGCGGAATCGGAAGCGCTTGGACACAAAGTCCCCGGTGCCGATGTGCTCGGTTGTCTATACGGCAACGTTCGGCCTGAGATGGTGAAGGCGCTGAAAACCATTCACGACAGCGGTTACACGCAAGCCTGTCTCACCAACAACGTCAACCGTTCCGTTGAAGAACGATCGGACGTCTCGGCGGCGATGACAATCTTTGATCATGTCATCGAGTCATCGAAGGTCGGAATTCGCAAGCCTGAGCCTGGTTTCTACACTCTCGCGTGCGACACAGCCGGAGTGAGTCCCGAGCGAGTCATCTTTCTCGATGACCTCGGCATCAATCTCAAGCCTGCACGAGCGATGGGGATGTCGACGATCAAAGTTGTTTCTGCGGACCAAGCGCTCAGCGAACTTGAGGCGCTACTTGAGATGTCGCTGCGCTAAACGCAACGGTTGTCAGCAGTATTAGAAACTGCCTTCGCTGACTCGATCGATTCGTTGCAGCAAAATGAGATCTTCATGAAGTTCCATCCAGATGTCGTGGAACGACTCGCACATGACCCCCGTGAACCGATTCACTTCCCCATCACTAATTGCGGTCAAGGCGCCCTGCAGTCGTCGCTGGTACACCCCAAGCCGAGACTTCACTGAAGCCATCGACGTCAACACAGATTCGGATTTGCCGAGAAATTCTGTCAGTCGCTCAATGCATTGCGTGTCGTAGCCAGCGTCGTCATGAGCATTCGGCTCGCCATTTCGCACCTGCCAATCGGTACAAATCTGCTTGAACTCGACATTTAGTTCGAGGAACTCCTCATAGGCGCTGCTTAACCCATGTAGTGGTTCTGCGTGAGCAATGTGATCATCAATTCGAGTCCGACCAGATGGCGCAAGCATGTACATCTTTCGTGCCTCGATGTAATTCACCTGCTGATCGGCGACCAGGGCGTCCAAGACCGCTGAAAGGTCGGCACCTGTGCTGTGCCGAAGCCCATCGAGAGTTGAGAATCCCCGCATGCGCAACACCCGCAGCACATGAAGGTCAGAGGTCAACTCCGGGTCGGATTCGGCATCGAAGTCTGAAGAAAACGGTTCGTCATCATTCGAAGAGGGCGGCACAACATCATCCGAGAAAAACTCAACGGCACCATTAAACATTGCTGAACCTGACCCCAGCACCGCTTGAGCCGCAGCCAGGCGAGCAACCGGCACCCTAAACGGTGAGCAACTCAGCGACGTACAGCCTGCGCCAATCAAGAACGAGATCGATCGCGGATCTCCAGCATGCTCGCCACAAACTCCGACCTTGATGGAAGGCTGTTGTTGACGTGCATCTGAGATCGCTCGCGCCAGGAGTCTTCCCACCCCAGCTTCGTCAATTACCTCAAATGGATTGTGGTCAAGAATTCCAAGCTCTCGATACCGAGGGAGCAACCGCGCTTCAACATCATCACGGCTCAGTCCAAACGTCATCTGAGTAAGGTCATTTGTTCCAAACGAGAGGAAATCCGCATCCTGAGCGATTTCGTCAGCAATAAGCGCAGCACGAGGCGTCTCGACCATCGCTCCAATTGACACCACGCCATCGAGTACCCCATCGGTATCGACATCATTCATTGCGTTCACGACCCACCGCCGCGCTACACGGAACTCTGAGGCATCGCTGATGAGTGGAATCATGATCTCCACCTGAGGTCGCACACCTTGTTCCATGATGGAAATAGTTGCTCGGCACAATGAGCGAACCTGTGCCTGGTACAGCCCCGGACGTACCGCTCCTAGTCGCACCCCTCGCGTGCCAAGCATCGGGTTGACCTCACGAAGACTCAGTACCGCATTGAGAAGTTCGATTTCATCGGCATCAAGCTCTCCAGCTCCACTACGAGCGAGCAGTTCATCAGCAGATGGCAAGAACTCGTGCAACGGAGGGTCAAGCAATCGAATAGTCACAGGCCGTTCGCGCATCACATCAAGAAGCGCAACGAAGTCAGCTTCTTGGACCTGTTCAAGATCGTGCAGCAGTTGCTGCTGAGCACTCTCGTCATCGGTCAAGATAAACGAACGCATGA
Organism: Ilumatobacteraceae bacterium; assembly: GCA_049432165.1. Classification (GTDB taxonomy): domain Bacteria; phylum Actinomycetota; class Acidimicrobiia; order Acidimicrobiales; family Ilumatobacteraceae; genus Casp-actino5. The sequence goes on along the minus strand of JBMTDQ010000025.1, from coordinate 2,178 downwards.
TTGGCAGACGATCGTCGGCGAGGAACATGTGCTCCGTGCGACATAGCCCAATTCCTGTTGCGCCGAACTCAAGCGATCGTCGGGCATCACTAGATGCATCGGCATTCGCTCTAATCGAGACAACCCCCGCTGAAACAAGGTCGGCCCACTGAAGCAAGGTCCACAATTCGGAGGGAACTTGCTGTTGATCAGTGTCCACAGCACCGGCATAAATCTTCCCCGAGCGACCATCGATTGAGATGAAATCTCCTTCAGAGAACTCCAGCTCACCTATGGTCACAGATGAGCCCTTCACGTCAACATCGGCCGAGCCGACGACAGCAGGAATTCCCCAACCACGAGCAACGACTGCTGCATGGCTCGACATTCCACCGTGCATAGTGACGATGCCTGCTGCTACCTGCATTCCCAGAACATCATCTGGCGTGGTGACCGGTCGTACAAGAATGACTGAATGCCCTAGGTCAGAACGCTCTAGGGCCATAGCCGCAGAGGTCACGATCTCGCCTGACGCCGCTCCGGGTGAGGCGCCAATTCCCAACCCGACCGCCGAGTCAGACACGCCCTCCATCGTGGGATGTAGCAGTTCGTCAACGAGTTCGGTCGACGCTGCCCGCAACAGATTGATGACCTCGTCAGCTGACCGAAGTGCATCGACTGCTCGCACGCGTTCGACGAGGTCCCCTCGAGTGGTGACGGACTCGTGAGTTATCGCAAGACCCCTTTACGCATGATGAAACGCTAGCCCCGCCACAATGTTGAGGGCTCCTCGGACTTGCTTACAGTCCGACGAATACTGCATCCATGAGATCGGCGAGCTCTTGGTCGTGCACCGTCTTCGATCCGGTTGCTGGACTTCCTGATTCGTGTCGGGCGACATGACGGAAGTCGTACCCACGCTCTTTCACCCGCCAGAAGCGGTGTTCAATGAACTTCCACGCTCCCATGTTTTCGGGTTCTTCCTGCAGCCAAACAACCTCTCGAGCGTTTGGATAGAACTCCAGCACTCCAAACATTTGCTCGGTTGGGGTTGGGTACAGCTGCTCAACGCGCACGACTGCGACCGGCGACTCGCGTTGATCCCGTTCGGCCATTGCGTCCCACGCCACTTTGCCTGAGCAGAACACGATGCGCTGCACTGCGTTTCGGTCGGTCACATATGGATCATCAATTACTTCTTTGAATGATCCTGATGTCAGTTCATCGATATGCGAACGAGTCTGCCGCATTCGCAGCCCCTGCTTCGGCGTGAAGATCACGAGCGGTGTTCGACGTTCACTGTGCACCTGACGACGGAGCAAATGGAAGTACTGCGACGCCGTCGTGGCATTGCACAACTGAATGTTGTCCTCAGCCGCAAGAATCAAGAACCGCTCTATCCGGGCTGAGGAGTGCTCAGGTCCCTGACCCTCGTAGCCATGTGGCAACAACAGCACAAGGCCGTTGTGCTGACCCCACTTATCTTCCGCGGCGACCAGGTATTGGTCAATCACAATTTGAGCGCCGTTGATGAAATCACCAAATTGGGCTTCCCACATGACAAGAGCCGATGGGTTCGCCTGCGCGTAGCCATATTCGTAACCGAGTGCTGCATATTCGCTCAACAGCGAGTCGTACACCCAGAACTTCGTTGCATCATCGCTCAATGTGTCGAGTGGAACCCATTGATCGCCGGTCTCGTAGTCGACGAGGGAGGCGTGGCGCTGGCTAAATGTTCCTCGGCGCGAATCCTCTCCCGCAAGGCGCACAGAATGTCCCTCAAGAAGTAGCGATCCAATAGCGAGCGCTTCACCTGTGGCCCAGTCAATCTCGCCTGATTCGTCGAACATCTTTTGGCGACCTTCGAACTGCTTGGCAAGTTTTGGATGTGGAGTGAAACCTTCTGGGTACTCGGTGAGGCGAGTGAACACGCGGTCAAGCACCGGACGGTCAACCCCAGTTGGAATCGGAGGAAGTACCCCAATTGGCTTCGGCGGAGGCGGCGCCTTGAACGGCTCGGCTGCCCTTGAACGAGTGGCATCAAGGGCAACCTGCAACTTCGACTGGAAGTCAGTGAGCGCCTGCTCTGCTTCGTCAACACCGATGTCGCCTCGGGTCACGAGCGTTTCAACATACAACTTTCGGACACTACGGCGCTCGGCGATCGCGCGGTACATGAGCGGCTGGGTGTAGCTCGGA
>JBMTDQ010000024.1:0-25393 GCA_049432165.1 Ilumatobacteraceae bacterium | reverse complement strand
ACTCCTTACAACTCAAGACGTCGCGAGAGGTCACTCTGAAAAATTCCATTGGGGTCAACTCGCGATCTCACGTTTCGCCATTCATCCAGTCGCGGATAACCCGCTGCCACCACTCGAGGCGAGCTACAACCGTCCTTTGCAAGATAGATCCGTCCGCCCGCTTCTATCACAAGGTCGTCGAGGCGGTGGACGAGTTGGCTGAGCCCATCGGTAACGGGAAGATCCATCGTTAATGTCCACCCCCGCATCGGGAAGGACAGCATCCCATCTCCCGCGTCTCCAAATCGTTTCAGCACGTTCAAGAAATCGGCAGGACGCTCGCTTGCAACTCTGCGAAGTGCATCGACAACTACATCTGGTCGGTCCTCAGGTACGACGAACTGGTATTGCACGAACCCGCGCCGGCCATAGAGGCGATTCCAGTTCCCTACCGCGTCAAGGGGATGAAAGAACTTTGGAATTGACTGCAATTCGTCAGTGCGTTCACGCGGTGCACTTCGAAACCAGAGCTCGGAGAATGCCACCGCATTCCATCGTCGAATAGCGCGTCGCGAACCTGCAAATTCAGGGACTGAAAGCCGCTGAGAGGCCATGTACTTCTCAAACCTGCGACCCCGGCCAACACTAAGCCGCTCCGAGGATGCATGATCCCCCCAGGTGACCACCCCGCGACCGAGACGACCACCAGACACCGTTGTGTCGACCCACGCGACCGAGTACCGGTGATCGGCATCATGGCTCATCATCGCCTCCATCACTCGTTCAATGCCGTTATACCGCCGAGTGGTCACTTCCATCATCGGAGTTTCAATCGGGATTAACTTGATCTGGGCGGACATGATGACGCCCGTGAGTCCCATTCCTCCAATCGTTGCCCAAAACAAATGTGGATCGCTCGCCGGTGAGACAGAGATGAGACCGTCAACTGCTGTGACGAGGTTGAGCGACTCCACCCATTGACCAATCGAGCCATCGCTATGGTGGTTTTTTCCGTGGATATCAGCAGCTATCGCTCCCCCGATCGTGACATAACGGGTTCCCGGGGTCACAGGAACAAACCAGCCCTTCGGAACGATGTAGCGAAGCAACTCATCAATTGATAGGCCGGCATCAACGATGACAACACCAGATGTAGGGTCCAACAAAATATTGCGTCCGGTGAGCTTCACTAATTGCCCGCCTGAGACCTGTGCTGCATCACCGTACGACCGGCCAAGCCCTCTCACAAGTACCCCACGCTGACTTGCATTGGAGATCACCAGCTCAACGTCACTCTGATGGTCACATTCGACCAACAACGCGCGGGCAGGATTTGTTCGGCCCCATCCGGTGACGGTGACATCGCTCATCGATAGACCGCCAAAGTAAAGATCATGAGCCAAACAATTCCAAAAAGTTGAAGGAATCGATCTGATGCAAACAACTTCTCGGGCGCAGAGCCAAGGCCACCCTTGGCAAGACTGTGGTATCGCAACAGCGCACCGACCACCATCACCACAGTCAGTATGAAGAAGTTTGAGCCGTTACCGAACGACTTCGTCACTGCCCAAATGACATACGCAAGGATCGATGCAACAAGAGCACCTCTCATCACGAGGCGCAAAACATCCACTGAGTAGGCCGCCAAGGTCGGTCTCCCAGAAATTTCAAGCATCTCAAGTTCAGTTGCCTCGCCCAGACGCTTTCCCGCAAGGACATAGACCGACCCGCACAAGATAAACAGTAAGAACGTCAACGACACCTCAACATTCGCAGCAAATGCACCTGCGTATGCCCGCAACACAAAGCCCGATGCCACAACGATGAGGTCGGCACCAACAATCGCACGAAAGACAAGTGTGTAGAGCAGGGTCGTGCAGCCATACACCGCAACGACGCCAACAACCGCTGTACGACCTGTTGCTACGGCAAGCGCTACGGCCACGCCTCCAAGAATGACTGCAACTGAAATTGCACGCGCAACAGAAATCTCACCACTCGCAACCGGGCGATGTTGTTTCGCTGGGTGACATTCATCTTCTTCACGATCATGTACGTCGTTGATGAGATAACCAGCAGACGCCATCATGCAGAACGCCAATGAAGTAATTACTAACGACGGCCAAGCTGAGGGTTCGTCGAGCACGCCCGCTGCAAGTGGTGCTCCAAACACAACAAGATTCTTTGTCCACTGCAATGGTCGCAGTGCTCGAAAGTAGGTCATCGAGCGACCTCTCGCAGCAGTGCAAGATGCTCACTCGCCGCTGTGTCCCACGACATCTGTTGCGCACGTGCATGTGCGGCAGAGGCATAACGGCGCCATCGCTGTTCGTCGGCCAAGAGTCGGGAAATAGCTGTCGGAAGGTCTTCGACTCGCGAAACAAGGTCGCCGGTGACACCATCAATCACTGAGGCGCGGTGTCCTGTGACATCGGTGACGACCGCAGGTTTCCCGCAGCGGGCCGCTTCAGTAATCGTCATGCCCCAGCCTTCGGAGGATGAGGCCGACACCAAAATCGCAGCACCTCGATAGAGATCGACGAGGGAGTCGGTACCAACTCGACCGTGAATAGTGAGCCAGTCAGCGGATTCTGCGCGCTTCCAGAGCTCAATGGATGACCGTAGTGGACCATCGCCAACAAGATCGACGTCAACAACAAGACCCTGGGAACGTGCCTGATGCAAAACTCGAAGCAATTCTTCAATCTGTTTTACCGGAGCTAATCGACCCACGACAATCAGACGTGTTGACGTCGGTAGTTCGTCGTCGAGAGGTCCATCAAAGCATTCGTCAACGCCTGGAGATACGACATGAACCGACCGAAATCCGATGTCCGTCAGAGCTGTCCTTCCAGTTTCAGCGAGTGTGACCACCGGTGTGCGTCGGTACACCTGCGGTACAACCCGTCGTTCATTCCAGCGCCCAACGGATGCAATCACTGGTGGAAGGCTCTGCTTCCACATGTCGGTGTGCAGGTGGTGAAGCCACACGATGTTCGGGCCACGCCACCACACCGGTGACCAAAACGGAACGCCATTCATGATTTCAACGACGGCATCAAACTTTCGACGTTGCCGCAACACTGCTGCCACGGCAGCTGGAAATACTGAATAGGTCGAACCCACTCGTTCAACACGAAACGGAACATCTTCCGGGCGAGGCTCGGAACCGCCATCGTCACGAGCGAACATCGTTACGTCGACCCCTTCGTCCTGCCAGCGTGCGAGCACCTCTTTGGCATGCAATTCTGATCCGCCGGCGTCAGGGTCGCCCGGGGACCGCCATGAGAGAACAGCCACTCGGACCATGGCCTTAGACTAAGGCCTTCATGCAACCAACCGGTGAGCGACCAGTACGAGACCACACGCCGCCGTCACTGATTGCGCTGCACGAAGCAGGATATGTATTCGTCTCAGAGACGGTCGGAGGCGGCACTGGCATCGATATTGGGTGTGGGCTTGGAACCGAATCGGTGATGTTGGCAAGGTCGGATCGCAGGGTGATTGGTATCGACTATCACGCCGAAACTGCCAGCACTGCCGCGTCTGTTATCGACCACGCAGTTTGCTCTGATGCCCGCTCACTTCCTATCGCATCTGCATCACTTGATTGGGTTTGTTCGTCACACATCATCGAGCACTTCGAAGACTCAGCTGCGCACGCAGCCGAGATCGCCCGAGTGCTCAAGCCCGGCGGAGTTGCCGTAATTCTCACTCCAAATGAACCTGCCGATTTTGAGAACCCATTTCATGTCAACTTATTCACACCAGACCGTTTTTTGGCTGCACTCTCTGAGCACTTTGCCGCTGTCGAGTTGAGAGGTCTCACTGGTTCAACCGAGGTGCTCAACGAATTTGAACGCCGACGTCGTTTTGGTCGGGCTGTTCTCCGCCTTGATGTGTTCAATTTGAGGCATCGCCTACCTCATCGACTTCTTGCCCGGCTGCACTCAATTGGCAGACGACTCGCGTATCCCATTCTGAACCGGAAAGGGAGCGACGTTGTGGTGGCGAGTGATTTCTTCGTCGTCGGAGAGAGCGAGATCTCGAACGACACGCTCGTTCTTGCGGCCATCGCTCACCGGTAGTGAGCCTGATTCATCACTTGCGTCACGCCGTATCGCGACGCATACGTCCCACCCGACGCCGCAGAATGAGATCCCGTAGCCCCCATGCTGTGACAAAGGCGAACGCCTCCCAGACTATGGACCGATTCATCTTCGAGGTACCAGCGGTCCGCTCGCGAAAGACGATTGGAATCTCAACAACTCGTGCCTGATGTTTGACTGCGCGGTAGGTCATTTCGACCTGGAATCCATACCCGCTCGATCGAACGCCCTCGAGTCCTACTCGTTGCAGTATTGATGTTCGATACACGCGTAGTCCTGAGGTTGCATCGTTCACGGCAAGTCCAAGGACAAGCGATGCGTACCGATTTCCCCAACGAGAGAGACGGACGCGAGACCGTTGCCATCCCTCAATTCGACCCCCCGGTACGTAACGAGACCCGATCACGACATCGGCACCAGCTCTTGCAGCAGACAACAGTTCTGGAAGTGCCGACGGATCATGGGAGAGATCGGCGTCAATTTCTACGAATAGTTCGTAATCGTTCAGATGTTCACGAAAGACGTGTAAGTAGGCATCCCCTAAACCTGTCTTCGAATTGCGCTGCACAAGCGAAAGTTCCACGACTTCATTTACAAGGCGTTGAACAACCTCGATCGTTCCGTCGGTTGATCCGTCATCGACGACGAGAAGATGAGCATCGCTCACCGCCTCACGAATCCCGCGCACGACAGCCTCGATAGTTCCCACCTCGCAATAGGTCGGGATCACAACGAGGGTTCGCATCGCTCGGACACTACTCCCGATCGAGGGCTGACCAGCAGCAGCTCACCACGATCACTATGACCCCCCACTGCGCCCATGACATCGATGATGGCCACCGCATGTCGACAGGCATGTCCCATCTCACTTGACGTACCGACGTCCATAACCACATCGGAACAATCACCATGCCAGCAAGAATGAGCCGTACTCGTTTGGAACAGCGGCGAACCGGTATCGCCAAGAGCGCCGGTAACCCAAGCAGCATCGTTGACAGAACAATGAGAGATGCACCTCTCGGAGTCATTGTGATTGAAATGACTTCTTCTCGCTTAATCCCCTTGCGCTGCGCCGCAAGGAAGATCAACCCGACTGTCATCGCCGCAGAAATCAGCAATCCAAGGTTCACCCATCGTTGTGGACCCCAACGAAGAGTCACCACTCCAGATACCGATTCAGGGATCCACCACGCCATTGCATACCCGTTCACAAGCAGTGGTTCGCCTAGATCAATCCCTCCAGACTGTGCAGACCACCCCTCACTAAATGATTCATTCACAACCAACCACTGGCCACCAGCGTCAATTGTGATCTCCATTTGCGTTGATGTTCGGTGAAGTGATGCCTCACTCAAGTTGACGTTGTGAACACCTGATCCAGAGTCAAGGACGAGCGAATCTATGTGGACTCCACTGATGTGGCCTGGTGTGGTGACGAGTCGGTGTGAACCCTCTTCGATTATCACCTCGTGACACCCAACCAGCCCATCATTCTTGAATTGAACCGGAACATCTCGGCCGTCAATCTCGAGCACGCCCGACACACAGTCGTCTGACGAGGTCAATGGCAAGTCGCCAATGTCAAGCGAAGTGCGCTCAATGGCAACTGGCAGGACTCGCAATTCGTCGGCAAAACGGTTGACTGTGGTCGCTGGTGCGATTTCTGTGAACTCGATTCGCAATTCATCACTCGTCATGCTCTCCCAGGGGATCTCAAGCACGCCATCTTCAGCGATGTTGATCAACATGTCGAGACCACCTCGATCAGTAATGCGCACAGACCGAACTGCGCTGACCAATTCGTTCGTCGAGAACGTGACCTGAAGGTTGCCACCCTCGGCCCGATTCGACGTATCAATCACAACCCACGGCTGCATCGGATCGAATTCGGACACCCACAACAACTCACTCACTCCGCGCAGAGATGGCGATGAATCGACCACCGGTAGCCGATTCGCTACTCGCGCGAGAGACCATGAGCCTGACACTCGCATTGTGAGATCGTCCGTGGTTGAAAACACACGGCGAAGTTGTGGTTCCGGGTCAAAGCGATTTGCAATCGACTCATCAATTCGACGTCGATCAAAGATGTACGTCTCACGTTCAGATCTTCCGGACAACGTTGCCGATGGAGGGAGCACAATCCATTCAATTGACTCCGGTACGCCCTCGAGAGTGATTTCTGCGAATCCAACCCCCGCCGAATTACCGTAGCCCGGTAATGGGCCAACTGAATCGGAAAGCACCTCGATGTCGATCGACTTGATCATTGAGCCGTCAAGTTGAATCATCTGTCCGTCGCCTTGACGCGATCGATCATCAAGAGCGACCGTGATGTAGTTCACTCCATCAACAGTGTGGGTGGTGATCCCGACCTCGGTGATCCAACGGGTTCGTTCCCCCTCAACCGGTTGCAAGAGTTGTAGCCAGGTCGGGGCGCTCGGAGTCGTCAAGGTGCCAGACCAGGTCAATCCATCAGTGCTTTCAAGAGCCGCGCCTCTCCAAGCTGTAAATGGATCGCCATCGACAGCATGTTCGGGTCGATCCTCTGCGGACAAAATCACCTCGGATCCATACGACGTGGCGGAGACCTGAGAAAACCCCCCATCGATTTGAGAGACAACTTCCGCATCGTCGCGGCTTGTGACCCCAAGCATGTCGAGTGACTCGTCATCGCTACGTTCGCCGGCCTGTCGCGTTGCTCCGAGAATCCCGCCGATCGAATACCACCGTCGATCCTCGCGCCGGTTTGAATCCCCGTATACGTTCCATGTCGCAAGCTCGTTCGCAGCGACACCAACCGAGTCAGCATCGAACACCACCTCGGAGCCATCGATCATTCCAAGTTCTGCCATCGTGACAAGTGACGCCCCACTGCCAAATAGGTTTATCGGCGCTGTGTTTCTCAATGTTGTCAATGACGGAGCATCACCGCTCCAAATCGCGATCGCAGGAACCGTTCCGATACCTGGATCACCGCCGAAGGTCTGCTCGTCGATGAGAAACTGATCAGGACTTGACTCAGGTCCTTCAAACACTCGCGTGAGACCCGACGTGTCGAGACGTTCTGTCACGTCATCTGGTCGTGCAAGCGCATAACGCTCAAATTCAAGATCATTACGAGCGACCACCGTGTCGACAGACAACATTCTTGAAATGGGAACTATCGCAGTTGGTGAGAGGGTGTTCTCCGCAACACGTCTCTCAATCTCCGAAATAAGGTCGGCTGAGCCCGTCGACCCCAACGGGATAAGTTCCCGTGCGACAGTTGGCCGATCAGTAAGACCGGGGAACACCGGGTCAATCGTCCCTCCCCACCGATACGACGCAAAGTCACTTCCGGGAGTGACCCACACCCGATGGGTTGTGTCCTCGCCGATCTCAGCGGCGGCGTCATGCCAGTAGTCTGGAATCGACCTTCGCGTGATCGCCTCGGTGGCGATTCCGCCGAGAAACCACGGCAGTGCTTGAACGCCAACTGCAACGAGAGGGACGACCGAACGAAATCGAGATCGTTCCAGCTTGCCTTGCTCAACAACACCTGCCAGGCCAAGTGCTAACCCAAGAATGAGCAAAGGGAGCGCACGCTGTGTCGACCGTAGAACAAGACCCGGGCCACTTGAAATCGACCACTGAAATACCACTCCCCACGGACTCCATCGACCCGTCGATCCCGCTCCGATCGAAGCGGCAAGGCCGACGAGTACAAGCCAAACAGCAGGACGTGCAGCACAAGGCGGCAAACCTCGTAGGCCGAAGAGCGCGGCACCAGCAATCCCGAGCCCCAGCGCTAGATACCAGGGTTGAGCAAGCAAGCCGTATGTCGCCCCAACCCACGGGTCCATCCAGTCGCCGCCATATGAGAACCAGTAACCAAAACCTCGCAGAAGCTCCGAGGGAAGAGTCGTGCTCCTGATTGTTTCGTACGTCTCAGTGAAGCGAAGAATGTCAAGCCCAAATTTGCTCTGAACAACTAACGCAATCACCCACCACAACGACACCAAAAAGCTGCACACCGCACATCTCATCAACAACGCAACGGCAGAGCGCCAGCGCTCGGCTTCAACGACCGCCCACACGGCCGCGCCCATCACAACAAACGCAATTGATGTGGCATTAACAGAGCCGCTTACCAACACCAGCAGCCCGAACTGGGCGGGGGTCCTCCAGCGTCGGGAATCGTGAAGCCCATTGCGAATCACGATGATCATCAATGGAAAGACAGCCCAGGGCAGCAAAATCGCCGAAATTCGGGAGATGTACGCGAGCACATAGGGGCTCCAGCCGTAGGTCAACCCAACGGTGAACGATCCCAGTTGGGTAAGACCGAGTGATCTCCCGAGCCGTTGTGCGCCGATTGATGCGCAAGCGACGAGACATCCCCACCACAGACGCTGTGTGAACCAGTCCGGAATGGCTAGAAGGTCAGCAATTCCCCACCAAGTACCCATTGGAAAGAGGTACCCGATGTACTGATGGGTGACGGTACCTAACCCGATCGATGGGTTCCAAAGGCTCGATGCTGAACCCAACAACGACCATGGATCGATCATCAAATACGACTTGGTGTCCGCCGCAATTCGACCCGGGCTGCTCCAGACCGGCGGCAACATCGATAGGCACAGCAGCAGCAACGTACCCGGCGACATCCGGTAGCGCCTGCGTGTTCGAGGGTCTGGCCGACGGCTGCTCATCACTCAGCGCCTGCGCTACGTTCAACTGGTGTGCGAAAGGCATCATCGAGTCGTTGCTCTAACCAGTCAAGTACCAACGGCTTTGCCTCATCTGAATAGTGGATGCCATCTCGATGAAGTTCAACTCCGGCAATCGTTGACTCATAAATTCCGTTTGGACATGTCAAGTCGCGCATTTCAAGCCACATAACTTCGCCCCCGAGTGACTCAACAAACTCCCGACCAGCCTGGTTCAGGCTCGCAGTTCGCTCGGCGCTTACACGCGTGTCGAGGTCAAACCCAGTCGGGTCGTCATCGACGTGAAAACAAGGAACCCCAGCGATCACAACGGATGCTCCTTTGGCCTGCGCAATCGACACGTTTTCACTCCACGACTCTCGCAACACCTTTTCATACCGTTTAGTCCCGTAGGCAATTTTCTCACCGTTGATCTCAACGTCGTACGCATCCCAATGCGAGAGACCAATCAACACCACGGACGGGTCATCGTTCTGCACACTTTCAACCCACGAGTCGAGCCGACCATCGCACCAGTCTCGAGAGTCGTCGGAAAGAGTTCCACAACCGACTCTGGTATCGGCCGTAATTGACCACCCTGACATCAATAAGTGATCGCGATTCCAAGCAGCTAGTTCGAGCCAGATCGAGTCGCCAAGTATCAGCAAAGACAAATTCTTCGTTGGAATCGTTGTCGAAGAGGCAACTGTCGTCGAGGTCGTTGATACACCTACCGCCGGTTCTGCTGTCGGGTCGGCCGTCCGCGCCACTTGCGAGTTGTCAGAACGTTCGTCTGCGTCATCCACCACTGGTGACGTCATCGTCGGAACGGCAGCGATTCGCCCATCTTCTTCTCGCGAACTCCCAGCATTAACAACGAGCAGAACAACCGCAACAAGAACTAGCCCGGCGATGACCAGGGCTACTGCGGCGGCTGGATGCGCAGAACACCGACGTCTCATTGGGCGCTCAACACATATAAACGACATCGCCGCAACCACATAACAGGCGGCAAGTTTCGTAATTACAAGTTGGACTCCGTTACCCGTCGGCCACAGCGCGTCAGTAGCAATGAATACCGGCCAATGCCAGAGATACAGGCCGTACGACATCCTGCCAAGATGAGCCAGCGGTCGTGCCGCAAGAAGACGAGCAGCAATCGATGTTGGTGACTGGCGGATACCAACAATCAGCATCACGCTCATGAGTGCCGCCAATGTGAACCCGCCCCGATACATCCAGAGCTGTTCATCATCGACGGTAACGACAAGGCCAAGGCAACCAAGTAGCCCAACCATTGAAGCGACCGACATCACCTTTACGCCACGAGCGGACGTGAAGAACCGTTTGCGACTCATCGCAAGTGCCGCCGCAGAGCCAATGAGTAACGCCTGTGCCCGCGCATCGGTTCCGTAGTATGCGCGAGACGGATCTTCAGGTGTGGCGAGATACGACATCCACAGTGCTGAGAAGCCCGCCGCTGCCAATGTCATCCATAAGAGAAGGCGATCCCGCTGGACTGCAATTGCAACAACAACAGGCCACAGCAGGTACCACTGTTCCTCAATTGCAAGACTCCACGTATGGATAAATGGACTTGGTAGTTCGAAGAGTTCGAAGTATGACTCACCCCTGAGAATTTCCGCCCAGTTCTGACTGTAGAGAAGTGTTCCGATGGCATCAGATCGGGTTGTTTCCGAAATTGAGCCATTTCCGGCTACGACGGCGACTGTCAGAACAACAGCCACCATGACGAGGAGCGCAGGCAGCAGACGAGTGACTCTCCGACACCAGAACGATCCAAGCGAGACCGAACCACTCACTGCGAACTCTCGCACCAACAGCGTGGAAATGAGGTAGCCGCTCAACACAAAAAAGATGTCGACCCCAAGAAAGCCCCCACCAGCAAAGCCAACGCCGGCGTGATAGAGCGCAACAGAGGTGACTGCAAGGGCTCGCACTCCATCAAGACTCGGGTCATACGACAGAAGAGATGATCGATCTGGAGCACGTGGAGCAGAGGTGGTGTTCGGCATTCCCTCATCGCCTCGAGGAGTCAAAGACACACCATGTGGTGACTGCGACAAGTGCAGCGAACATTGGTGCGTGAAGCACTTCGAAGTGGCTGGGCCAAGCAATTCCATGGGATGGTCGATCAAGAACGACTTCACCGCAGGTCACGGCGATGATCAGGCCAATTGCAATCAAACCAACACGCTCCAGTCGAGGAATCGCCATGGCAAGGATTGCGACGACTGCTCCGTAAATCGGGCCGACGAGAACTGCGGATGTTGCGGCCGAAACCAGAGCCATCACAGGTAACGACCTGGTGCCTCTGTCATACGAACCGCGAAACTCGCGCCCTCGGCGACCGGGGTTTAACACAATGACGACCAGCGCGAAACCTACCGATGCAGCGGAAACAAGTAAGGCAATCCGGTACCAGCGATCGGGCGCCCACTCACTGACAATTCCTTCCTGCGACGAGGAGGGAGGCAGGTGTACTCCGGTGGCACCTCCGACGAGAGACATCGACTCAAGTGGAACACCATCAACGCGATCAACCCAGCCACTCGCAAAGGCATGATCAACCCGATACGAACAACACTCAGGCGACGACACACGAACTGTGTCGCGCAAGATGAGACGGTCTGCTTGGGTCATCACCTCGTGTTCGCCCGAACTCAACACAATTGGCATGCCATCGCACGTGCCTTGCCCGTCGGTTGCGATCGGGATGTCGACCCCATCGATACTGAGCACCCCATCTCGACACTCAGAGCCAGCGCTTCCGATACCGACGGTCGATAGCACCATCTCCCTCTCAATCGGAGTGTTGATGATGCGGCGCATCGTTGGCTCGGGGTCGGTCCGGCTCAAGTCAGGTCGGTCGACGTGCCAGCGTGAGAGCACCATGTCAGTTGTTGTCGACGGCATTGCCGGAACCACCAGCCATTCCTCGATTTGATGGTCGCCGATCTCGCTGATGCCCGCCCAGCGCGTTCCAGGTGCAAACTCAGTAATCGTCAACTCAAGAAAGTAGGTGTCCGCAGGTAGTTCAAGTCGATCGGTACTTCCGTCATCACGAACGGGCAGGGAGACGGTTTCCTGCCCATAACTGCGAGATCGGAACCGTGCGACCATCTCTCGGACAGCGCCAACTTCAGCAACCACGGTCGGATGGATTGAGGTCAGCGGTCCTTCAATGGCGAGAGATACGGGTGTGTGTTCAGGGTCTTCGACTAGCCAAGCCGTTGCAAGGTCGCCGTCAAATGCATTCGAAACCCGGTGTTCGGGCGTGAATTCGAATGTTGCTCCGTAGGTCGAAGCCGACACGGAAACATACGACGGTGGGGACCAACGAACGCCGGTTTGAACGGGGTCTGGATCAGTAATTTGCTGGACACCATCGCGAGCAACGTCTGATCGGTCATCTGTCGCCCCTCGCGTTGCCTGTGAGGTCCTCCACTGCCGAGCCTGATTGCGATCTCCATCGGTAATCACGGTTACCGACCCGGGCGGAGCATCACCGGCCCGCCACACAAGGTCGGTGACCGAAATCAGATTGCTATTCGCTGCCGAGAGCGCGCCCTGTCCACCGCCCCACAGGCCAACCTGTCGATTAATTGTCGGTTCGGATTCAAGAACGCGGAATATTGCTCCAACACCATCAACTACAACGATGGGTTCAAGGCCATCGATGCCCACCAGCGCGCCGGGATGAACTAGGGCGGTGCGATAACGGCTGAAGTTCACGTCTTCGGCAACCCAAATCGCGTCAACTCCAAGGAGATGCGCAATCGTCGGGAGGCCAGTTGGATCGAACACTCCATCTTGAATCGAGTCGTCGAGCGCAAGCAGCAGATCCATCCGATCAGGGGAGCCAAGCGGCAGCAACTCGCGAGTCAGAACGTCAACATGCGAGGTCCACGGGGGGTCTTGAGTGTGACCCCAGGAGAATGTCGAGAACTCTGAGCCAGGTATGACGAGAAGGCGATCAAACTCCTCAGCTGCGACAAGTAGTTCGTCCCAATCTTGAGGAGGATGCTCAGGTCGCTCGAGAGAAGGGTCAACAACAGAACCAACGCTGAACCATGGGGAAGCACACATTCCTACAAGGGGAATCGTCACTGCAACAATCGGACGAAGTCGGAGCCCACCGACCAGTCGGCCCACTCCAATTGCTGAAATCAACAGCAGGAATGGGACGGCCCTGCTCGATGATCGAAGCGCAGTCAATACAACCTCGGGCACAACTCTCAACAGCACTCTTCCGACTGGGCTTGAGTTGTCGATCGGGTGCACGCCAACTCCAAGCGTCACGCCAACAAGCACACATAATGCTGCGAACCCGCGATGTTCCCAACGATGCCAGAACGCGCCGATGAGCCCAGCAAAAGCCACAACAAATGTAGTGACGACGACGAGTGGGTACTCGGTCAGAAACCTCCCATTTGCTGAAGTAGCCGTGCCCGAGGCCTCGACGACATACGTCAACCAATAGCCGCCGCCTCGAACGACTTCTACGGCGGTGGAAGTTGACGAGACGTCTCGGAGCGTCTCTGAGAACCCGAGCAAGTCAGGGCCGTACCGCGATCCGATGACAGCTGAGGTGACCCACCATGCGCTTGTGAGCAACGAAAAGACTCCGGTTGCGATTGCGAGACCAAACGCCTGAGGTCCAGATCGTTCGCCACGCCGGTACGACCAGTAGAACCACAGAAGTGGAAGTGGTGTGATCATCACTATCGCTGTTGAGTTCACCCCACCTGCAGTGGCGATGAGCAAACCGATCACCGCAATCGGCCTCGGCCATGGCCCCCGTGTGGCCAAGATTGCCGAGCCGAGTATCCACCCCGCTACTGCCCATGGGAGCAACATGGCTGAAGTTCGTGAAAGATACGGAACTGTATATGGGGACAGTTGATAGACGAGCCCTGCTACCACGGCAGAGGCACTCCCTAAACCGAGGAGTGCTCCGGCCCAGCGTGCTCCAAGACCAGCCGTCGCAATGATGAGCGCGATCCAAAGTCGCTGCTGTACCCAGTCTGGAAACGCAGCTGTCAACCAGAAGAACGGTCCACTCGGCCACAGGTATCCCGCATGCTGCTGAAGCACCCACCCTCCGTGGAGGCTTTCGTTCCACGTCGATAGTGCCGCCGACATGAGTCGCCCAGGAGCTGTCAACAGGTCATATTTCGTGTCGGCGTTAATGCGTCCCGGCTGGTCAAGCAGTAGTACGACCACTGGCCAGATTCCGAGGGTCCACCAATGCGAACGCGCTTGTGTTGTTCGAGTCCGATTGGTCACGGAATGGCACCAAGCAATCCGTAGATCGCGGAGAGCGATACCAATCCGGTTGCACAGATACCGATGACTGCTAGTTCAACTGTTCGACGTCGATGCGGGGCAACTTGAACATGATCAATCCACCACACGGCAGCCGCGATCATCGGACCTAGCGCAACAAACACGAATCGCGGCCGTGGGGTCGTCGTTGAAGCCGTCATGGTCAACAGCAACACGCCAACGCTGTAGGAGGTCACCACACGGTGCAAGGCAACGCGTTTCATCAGAAATATGCCAATGGCAATGGTGACAACAGAGATCATTGTCAACGCCCGCGTTGGAGATGACAGCGGGTTCATCAGCCACTCAATGCAGAGACGTAATGTCGATGCACCAAAACTGAATCCTTCTCCCCATGCCTCGCGTTGGATCCGAAACCAGACCATTGGTTCGCCCGCCCGGTTTCCGATGTACCACTGCGTGAACGCGAAACCGGCACCAATCAGCATTCCTGAAACCGCGATCATTGCGCGTCTGCGAATCGGGGTTCTTGCAACGGCGACCGCTGCAAGACACGCTAAACCCAGAGCAATCGCGTTCGGTCTCGTCATTGTCGCAACCGCCCCAGCGACACCAGCAAGCAGCCACCGGTCATCAACCATCGCGATCAGAGCGAACCCCACCGCTACCACCATCAATGCTTCGCTGTAGGCCATTGAGAGACTGAATGACCCAGGAAACATTGCGCATAGAACCATCGCTGCTACCGCAGCCTCTTCGCTCGCAAGTCGCTTGGTCAACATTCCAACAAGGACAACTCCAGTTGCGCCGAGCACAAAATTGAGAAGCACGGTGGTGGTAATCGTGCTGCCCGGAATGATGGTGTCAAGCACGTACACGAGAAATGGGAAGCCGGGGAAGAACGCAGCGCGCGCTTCCAACATGAAGTAGGTGACTCCTTCGGGAACCGATCTCGGGTAGCCGAATTCCACAATCGATAGATACCAGTACCCATCCCAACTTGAGATCACATCGCGAACATGCTGCAGCATCGACACGCGCTCGAGGCCGTTGCGTGCGTCTTCTTGTGTTTGTGCAACTGCCACGATGCCAAATCCGAGAAATACCAACACTCGACTCGCAGCAAAGGTCAGAAGACCAATACCAATCGAACGATGAGAGAGGTGGCGGGTCGGCTGACTCACGATCATGAAACGGTACCAGTTCGACTTACAGCACTGTCACCCACACCGACGGCAGACTGCGACCCACTCTCGCTCTGTTCGGTCACATGTGACCGACTCGCCTAGGTTCGACATATGCGCGCCGATGATTTCCCTCCAATTACCGACGACATTCGTGAAGTGTGGTCACGGTTCCCGAGTTGGGACCAAGACACCAACATGAACCTTCATATGGGGTTCATTGTTGAAGACATTCGTGCTGGTTACGCCCGGCTTCGAATGCCGTTGAAGCCTGAGATCATGCAACCAGCAGGAATCATGCACGGTGGGGCGATCGCAAGCCTCATTGACACCGCTGTGGTACCAGCCCTCGGCGGAGTTGGAGTTGAACCGACACGAATGGTCACGATTTCGATGAACATCAATTACATGGGCGCAATCAGCGATGAAGATGCCGTCTGCGAAGGGTGGATCACCCGTCAAGGACGATCGATCGTGTTCTGCTCAGCCGAAGTGACAGGCGCGAGTTCACGGAAGGTGTGCGCAACTGGAACGCTCGTCTACAAGGTGTAAGAGCACCAAAAGTTCACCTGTCGTTCACCAAGGTTAAGTTGAGTTCATCACTGCACCATGCTTTGATGACTGTATGGCTCGCGTTGGTATCAACGGTTTTGGTCGCATTGGCAGGCTCGCTGCCCGGGCACTTCGTAACCACCCCTCGTTAGAACTTGTCCATATCAATGAATCGAAGGGTGACGCCGAAACAGCAGCGCATCTCTTCGAGTTTGACACCGTTCATGGGCGTTACGAAGGTGACGTCAGCGCCAACGGCGACACCATCACCATTGATGGACGTGATGTCACGTATTCGAGTGAAGCCTCGCCATCTGAGATCAACTGGTCGAACGCCGGGGTCGACATCGTCATCGAGTCATCCGGCAAGTTCAAATCTGTCCCAACCCTGCAGCCACACCTCAACAACGGGGCAACGTCGGTGATTGTTGCTGCCCCGGTGAAGGACGACAGCGTCCTCAATGTTGTTATCGGATGCAACGAGAGCATGTACTCGCCGTCCGCTTTCCCCATTGCAACAGCGGCAAGTTGCACGACGAACTCGATCGCCCCGGTGGTCAAGACATTGCATGAGACAATCGGTATCGAACGGGGAACTCTCACCACGATTCACGATGTGACCAATACCCAAGTGATCGTCGATGCCCCGCATAAAGACCTCCGGCGAGCCCGATCAGCACTCAATAGTTTGATTCCGACATCAACTGGTTCGGCCACCGCAGTCACCATGATCGTCCCCGAGCTCGCTGGTCGCCTGAACGGCATTGCTGTGCGTGTACCAATGCTCAATGCGTCTCTCACTGATCTCTCGGTGTCGATGGTGCGGGACACCACGGTTGATGAGGTGAACAGCATTCTTCAGCAGGCTGCAGAGGGACCACTCGCTGGTGTACTCGGGTTTGAAACCAAGCCACTCGTTTCTGCTGACTATGTCAACGATCCGCGTTCGGGCATCGTCGATGCGCAGTCGACGATGGTTGTCGATGGTTGCTTCGTCAAGGTGCTGGTCTGGTACGACAACGAGTTTGGCTATGCACATCGTCTCGTTGAACTCGTCCAGCTCGCAGCAGATCGTTCATGAACCTTCGTAATTACATTCTGGTCACCGCTGGCTACTGGGTCTTTACCCTCACCGACGGTGCGCTGCGGATGTTGGTTCTTCTGCATTTCAACGATCTTGGGTATTCGGCGGTGCAAATCGCTTTCCTCTTTCTCACCTACGAATTCATGGGCATTGTGACCAACCTTCTGGGCGGTTGGGTCGGTTCTCGACGCGGTCTCAACGTCACGCTGATCGCAGGACTTTCTACGCAGATTTTCTCACTGGCAGCAATGAGTTTCTTATCTGATGACTGGCCGGTGTGGTTCGCAGTCACGTTCGTGATGGCGCTTCAAGCATTCTCTGGCGTGGCGAAAGACCTCACCAAGATGTCATCAAAGAGTGCTGTCAAAGAGGTCGCAGGAGATGGAGGACTCTTTCGACTTGTTGCCATCCTCACTGGTTCAAAGAATGCCCTCAAAGGCGTTGGCTTCTTCATCGGCGCGGGATTGCTGTCATGGATCGGTTTCGTAGCCACCCTGTGGTCAATGGCCGGGGCGCTGGCAATCACCGTCGTTGCTCTGCTGTTGTTTCTCAACGCAGATATTGGGAAAGCGAAAAAGAAAGCGCCACTTCGATCAATCCTTTCAAAGTCCTCAGAAATCAATCGGCTGTCTGCTGCCCGGTTCTTCTTGTTTGGTTCTCGCGATATTTGGTTCGTCGTCGCGCTGCCGGTGTTTCTCGCCAATGAGCTTGGCTGGGCTCACGAAGCCGTTGGAGCGTTTCTTGCCCTGTGGGTCATCGGTTACGGCGTGGTGCAGTCGTCAGCCCCCCGCCTACTGACACGCAACGGCAACTCCACCGATGAAGTGGTCGCAACCCGCCAATGGGGATTCATTCTTGGTGTGACCGCCACCGCTCTCGCCATCCTCGTTGCAATTGATATCGCTCGAACTTGGGTCGTCGTCATCGGACTCGTCACGTTCGGTGTGGTGTTCGCAATGAACTCGGCGCTGCACTCGTTCTTAGTACTTGCGTACTCGAATGACGAGGGCGTCGCGCTCGACGTTGGTTTCTACTACTCGGCAAATGCGGCCGGACGGCTTGTTGGAACCCTGCTCTCAGGATTGCTGTTTCTGGCTGGCGGCCTGACTATTGCACTCGCTGGATGCGCAGTGTTCGTTGGCCTGACATGGCTGCTCACACTTCGACTACCACCCATTCCTGAGAACACTGGAGCAAGTCTTGCGTCAGTGAAATCCTCTGACTAGTTCACGACTCAGCCTGGGCGGCGATGCATCATTGCCTGTCGAACAGCGGTACAGACGAGCACGTCATCTTGGTTGTATCCACGGTGTTCAAACGTGACGATTCCTCGATCATCTTGTGACTTTGACGGCCGAGCCTCAAGCACTTCTGACTCGACTCGAATGGTGTCACCATGGAAGACCGGTGCTGGGAAATTCACTTTTTCGAATCCAAGGTTCGCAACGGTGGTTCCATGAGTGAGTTCATGAACAGAGAGTCCTACAACGAGGGCGATGGTAAACATCGAGTTCACTAACGGCCGACCAAACTGTGTTGTTTCGGCGTACGCAAAGTCGAGGTGAAGAGGCGCAGGGTTCATCGTCGCAACAGTGAACTGCACGTTGTCTGACTCGGTGACCGTGCGTCGGAGCGCATGTTGCACAACGAGACCTGGTGTGAGTTCTTCGAACCACATTCCTTTAGGGATGATGTCAGCCATGAGTTGTTCTCCTATTCCTCAGCCGTTGCGACGATACGACGTGCTTGGACTGCCAGAGGTTCATCAACCATCTGACCTTCGAAATCGATTGCGGCGAGTCCTTCAGATGTCGCTCGCTCATAGACCTCAAGTAGACGACGCGCCCGATCGACCTCTTCGGCCGATGGAACGAATGCTGCGTTTGCTAACGGAACCTGACCGGGGTGAATGCACAGTTTGCCCGAGTAGCCGATCGCCCGAGCTTGTGCGCACTCTGCGACAAAGCGCTCGTCGTCTCTGAAGTCGGTGACCACCTGATCAAGAAGCGGGACTCCGCCAAGACGCGCTGCGAGCGCAACTGCGCTTCTTGCATACAGCACTTCTTCATTCGATGCGGTCCGGACACCACCCATATCGGCGATGAGGTCTTCAGCGCCGAAATATGCAGCGATCACCCGATTATGGGCAAGCAACGGCCGAGCATCAGCAACCCCGAGAGCGGTCTCGATACCAGCGATTACTCCGATGTGACCAAGTCCGTTCGCCTCTAAGGCATTACTCACCGTGTTGAGCGCATCAACGCTGTCGATTTTTGGCACAACGATCGCCGCAACCTCTGGAACAACTCCTGAGCGAATGTCATCTTCGAACCATTCACTTGCAACGGCATTGACGCGCACGGTGACCTTGCACTGTGCAGCTAAAGCAGGCACGAGTTCACGTACGTGCTGCCGGGCAAGATCTTTTGCGCCAGCTGGAGTCGCGTCTTCACAATCGACAACCACGGCATCAGCCCCACGCTCGGGAAGCTTCGCAATGAAGTCGGGGCGCACCGCTGGTGCGAACAACAGCGAACGCAGTCGACCGATTTGGTTCACTTAATCACCGATCGTTTTGCAACCTCTTCCAGCATGACTTCGGTTGCCCCGCCACCGATCGGCAAAATTCGCGCATCGCGGCTCATTCGCTCAACCGGGGTCTCACGCATGTAGCCCATGCCGCCGTGGAATTGCACGCAGTCATACATGATGTTGTTCACGACTTCAGCCCCGTATGCCTTAACGCCTGACATCTCTTTCACGTTGTCTTCACCAACATCACCGATCCAGGCAGCGTGGTACATCGATGCCCGAACAGCATCGAGTTCGGCTTGACGCATGGCAAGGCGCTGTCGAATTGCACCGAGATCCCAGAGATGACCACCAAATGCCGGACGGTTCTGGACGTGTTCAAGGGTCTGGTTGAGTGCAACTTGAGCAGCACCGACACCCATCCCGACGAGCACCATGCGCTCGTTCTGGAAGTTACGCATCGTCTCGTAGAACCCTCGATCAACGGTGCCAAGTACTTGGTCGTCACCGACCCACACATTGTCGAAGACCAGCTCGGCGGTGTCAGAGCAACGCCATCCGTGCTTGTCGAGTTTCTTTGCTACCGAGAAACCCTCCGTTCCGGCTGGAACCAAGAACATGGTGATGCCATAGCGATTCTCGGTGCTGGTACGGGCAGCAACGATGGTCATATTGCCGTAGACCGCGTTTGTGATGTACGTCTTCGTGCCGTTGATCCGCCAGCCATCGCCATCGCGCACAGCGTTGGTTCTCATTCCAGCCACATCACTACCGGCATCGGGCTCAGACACGCCGATTGACAGAATCGTGTCGCCAGACAGCACGCCTGGAAGCCAATGCTCCAACTGCTCCTTCGTTCCTGAGTTAATGAGGTGTGGTCCAGCCATGTCAGTGTGCACGAGAACACTCACATCAAAACCTCCAAAGGTCGAGGCTCCAAGGGCCTCAGAGAACGTCGCCGAGGCCAACATGCCAAGCCCGAGGCCGCCATGCTCTTCAGGAACTCGGAGTCCGAACATGCCAAGCGCACCCATTTTCTTCAGCACGTCACGTGGCACTTTGCCATCGAGTTCCCATTGCTCACCGTGGGGTGTCACTTCTCGTTCGACGAACTCAACGGTCTGATCGTAAATCGCCTGGAGTTCATCGGTCATGTAAATATTTCTGTGGGTCATTTCGGTGTCCTTTCTTCAGAAGTCGTTATTCGTTCTCGCTGGTCAATCTGATGAGTTCTTGCCCGCCGGCGACTTGGTCACCAACTGCAACGAGCACTTCACTCACGGTTGCTACGCCACTTGCCGTTACCGAGTGCAGCATCTTCATTGCTTCGATGACGACAGCGACATCGCCGCCTTTCAATTCATCTCCCGGGCTCACTCGTACTTCAGCAATGACAGCCGGGAACGGTGACACGAGCGCATCGCCACCCGATGAGCGTCCAGTTGGGTCAGCGGCCCAGCGTTCTGTTCGCGACACAACGGTGAACGCTTGGGTATGTCCATTCACATTGATGGCAATCCGACGGGTCGAATCATCGATGAGACTTCTCACGGAATTCGGCGCTAAAACTCCACTCGTGTCAGCCACCTCGTGAATTTCGCCATCATCAGAACGGAGCCCCAACGACCGCTGATGAACATGAGGTGTCATTGGTAGCGAGCCAATTTCGGACCATACGTTCGATGCCTCACCACGTCGGTGTTCACGCCACAACGCAGCAGCGATATCGGTCGCAAGGTCAGGTGATGCCGGAAGTTTGATCGCATCAAGAAGTCGTGTCGTCACAGTGGCCTCGACAAGTGCGTCCTGATCAAGAAGCCAACGGTGGAATCCGGTCGTGGTCGTCACACCAGCAATCAACAGGTCATCGAGCGCAGCGCGCATTGCGGCAAGAGCCGCAGGTCGGTCTTTTCCTGACACGATGAGCTTCGCCACCATTGAATCGAAGTGCGGAGTAATCGAACTTCCCGCCACGACACCAGAGTCCCAACGGACATTTGCTGGCACTTCGAGAATGTCGATGGTTCCGATCGAGGGCATGAAACCTTGACTTGCGTCTTCTGCGGCAATTCGGGCTTCGCATGCGTGGCCGGTAAAGGTCACCTCGCCGAGCTCGGCCGGCAGAGGTTGACCATCTGCAACATTGATCATGAGCTCAACAAGGTCGAGCCCGGTGATTTCCTCTGTGACCGGATGTTCCACCTGCAGGCGAGTGTTCATTTCTAGGAAGAAGAACTCCCCGGTGCTGCCATCGACAACAAATTCAACAGTGCCTGCCGAGTCGTAGCCGACCGCCGCTCCAAGTCGAACTGCGGCTTCA
This sequence comes from Ilumatobacteraceae bacterium, assembly GCA_049432165.1. Lineage (GTDB taxonomy): Bacteria > Actinomycetota > Acidimicrobiia > Acidimicrobiales > Ilumatobacteraceae > Casp-actino5. Next base: position 3,632 of record JBMTDQ010000024.1, on the reverse strand, counting down.
TGCAGCCCGTCACGTGTTGCGTCAGAAAGGTTCGGTGCCGGGGCTTCTTCGAAGAGTTTCTGATAGCGCCGTTGAACAGAGCATTCACGCGTCCCAAGATGTTCAACTCGGCCATGCTTGTCACCAATGAGTTGGACCTCAACATGTCGTGGTTGTTGTACGTACCGCTCAACGATGACGCTGCTATCTCCGAATGCACGTTCTGCTTCATTTCTCGCTTCATCGAGTGCGCCTGCGAACTGATCAGTGGTTTCAACAATTCGGATTCCACGACCACCGCCGCCAGCAGATGCCTTGATCAGCACGGGATACCCAATGCGTTCGGCTGCAGAGCGAAGATCGTCGTCGGCCTGTGAATCTGAATAGCCAGGGATCAGTGGAACACCGGCAGATTCAGCAATTGCGCGAGCGTTGATTTTTGAGCCCATCGAGTTGATGACATCTGCATTCGGACCGATCCATGTAAGACCGGCGGCAGCGACCTCTCGCGCAAACTCTGCGTTTTCTGAAAGGAAGCCGTATCCGGGGTGAATTGCATCGCATCCAGATGCTTGAGCCGCAGCGATGATTGCGGCGCCATCTAGGTAGGACGAGACCGTGATGGCGTTCAACTCACGAGCATGTTGCGATGCGACGTCGACATCGGTCGTCACACCGACAACTTCATGGCCGAGGCGCCACGCAGTGGTGGCGATTCGGAGAGCAATCTCTCCACGGTTTGCAATGAGGATCTTCATGGTTTCTTCCTCACATCCTGTAAACGATTCCCGGACCTGGTGTCGGTTCGTCCTGTCGTGCGGCTAGAGAGAGACAAAGGCCGAGCACATCTCGGGTATGCACCGGGTCAATTAATCCGTCATCCCAAAGTCGGCTGGTGGCGTAATACGGATCGCTCTGCGTCTCGTACTGTTCGCGGATTGTCCGAGCAATTTCGGCAATCTGCTCTTCGGAGGTTTCGTCTGCCTTGAGACCGGCACGTCGGATATCGACGAGCACCGTTTCGGCAGTGTCGGCAGCCATTGTTGCGATACGTGAGTTCGGCCAAGCGAAGAGGAACCGCGGGTCAAACCCACGTCCGCACATGCCGTAATTGCCCGCGCCGTAACTTCCACCAATGAGCACGGTGTACTTCGGGACTGTGGCATTTGCGACAGCGGCAACCATCTTCGCTCCGTGTTTTGCGATGCCGCTTGCCTCTGCATCATCACCAACCATGTACCCGGTTGTGTTTTGCAGGAACAGCAGCGGTATTCGACGCTGCTCGCAAAGTTCAATGAAATGTGTTGCCTTCAGAGCCGCTTCAGAGAAAATGATGCCGTTATTCGCGATCACGCCGACGAGGTAGCCATGGACGCGGGCAAATCCCGTGATGATCGACGTGCCCCACTCAGGTTTAAAGGTGGCAAACCTTGAACCATCGACAAGTCGAGCGATGATTTCAGTTGCATCGAAGGGGATACGGCTGTCGGCATTGATGATGCCGTAGATATCGTTCGCCGGGTACGCCGGTGGCTCAACCGGGGCTCGTTCGAGCCATCCACCGTCATGATCGACACGTCGCCGGTTTGTTGTTGCGCAGATTTCTCGCAGGCGTGCGTACGCCTCATGCTCGGTTGACACGATGTTGTCGCTCACGCCCGATACCCGTGTGTGCTTGACCGCACCACCAAGGTCATCAGGGTCAATGATTTCTCCGAGTGCCGCTTTCACAATCGGTGGACCGCCGAGGAAAATCCGGCCGATTCCTTCGACCATGATGACCTCATCACTGAGTGCCGGCACATACGCTCCGCCAGCAGTGCATCCCCCAAGGACGACCGAAAGTTGGGGAAGCCCACGAGCTGACATTCGAGCCTGCCGGTGAAAGCTTCCACCAAAGTGGTCTCGGTCGGGGAAAATCTCGTCCTGCAATGGGAGGAATGCCCCACCAGAGTCGACGAGGTAGATCACCCCAAGGCCGTTTTCTGCCGCGATGTCTTGGGCTCGCACATGTTTTTTGATCGATACCGGCAGAAGTGATCCACCCTTGATCGTTGCGTCGTTTGCGATGAACACCCATGGCACACCGTGCACCACTCCGATACCGGTCACGATGCCTGCGCCTGGCGCTTCGTCGTTGTATTGACCCCACGCAGCGAGAGTTGAGAATTCAAGAAATGGCGTGTTGTCGTCGGTGACGAGATCGATTCGATCTCGAGCCATCACCTTGCCGCGAGCATGGTGACGATCAATGGATTTTTGCCGTCCTTGGCCACCATCGATCGCAATCTGTTGCCGCTCACGTAGCGTGCTGACCAGCTCGCCGTACGCAGCGGTGTTCGTGGCAAAGAGCTCACTCGCCGGATCGACTCGGCTTTGAATTATTTGGAACGTCATTGTGTGCTCCGTTGAAGGTTGAGGGAATGCACACCCTCAAGGAATTGGACAGTGATGAGATTGGCGAGGCCATCAAGGCTGAGGTCACCGCGTGGGTCGAACCATTCGATAGTTGTGTTCATTGCGCCGAAGAGAAAGAGACGAGCAAGAGGTAACCGCGACGCCTCGACATCGGGAAGCACATCTGCGAGGAGCGAGTTCCAACGATGCTCGTAGGCATCTCGGAGGGGAACGATCGCCGAGCGCAATTCGTTCGGTGCAGTGAAGAAGGCGGTGACGTGAGCGGCGGTGTACGAGCCGTGCTCGAACAGAGCACCGAGGTGTGCTCGAACGTGCCGTTCAATTCGGTCATTGATGGTCTCACAAAAGTCAGGGGATTCGTCAATGCTCTCGAATGCCTCAACCATGACTTCGATTCCACGGCTGAATACCTCGATAAAGAGGTCTTCTTTCGAATCGAAGTGGTGGTAGATCGACCCTGCCTTAATCCCGACATCAGCTGCGATTTCTCGAAGTGTTGTGGCCGTATAGCCCTGCGCGACAAGCCGTTCGGCTGCAGCATCAAGCACACGCTGTCTGCCGTTTGGGGTGTCGCGTGCCAGTCGCATATCCGTCAACCTAACAAACGTTAGGTAGGCATACAAGAGGCGGAACGATTACGAGTCAGACCACTTTGTTCCGGGGGCGTAATACCGCTGGTGCCATACACCACGAATGTCCTCTCCCCGCCGAGGCATGCGCCATGTTGTCAATTTGGTGTCGGCAGAAGAAAGGTTCACTGCACACAATGCACGCGGCTGATCGTCGGTGCCATCGACATAGTCATTTGCAGCACCATCGGGCACATAGCGGCGAGCAATCGCTCGATAGAGATCACGCCATTCATCATCGTTCCCGGGGTCATGAACAACCTCAACCACACCCTGCACCGTGACCTTTCGCCACGGATGGGATTCCTCATCGATTGAGATTCCGACACGCGGATCGCGCTGAAGGTTTCTCCAAATGAGTGCCGGGGTACGCGGCGTGAACAGCAACTGCCCATCTCGAATGATGAACCACAGCGGCACAACGCGCGGCATGCCATCGTCATCAACAGTTCCGATCCTCGCGAGGTGACCTCGCTCTTCGAAGAACTGCTCAACTTCTTCAGACGTAAGTTTTGGCATTCCCTATGGTCGCAGGCAACACCTCGACGGCCAGCACCCGGGACGCCGATTAGACGCAGGTGTTGCGCATGGTGCCGATTCCTTCAA
>JBMTDQ010000023.1:0-27098 GCA_049432165.1 Ilumatobacteraceae bacterium | reverse complement strand
GAGCGCCAACGGAGCCAAGCTCAGTTTGCTCGAGATCAGCTCGATACCGCTCTCGTCTCAGTATCAGCCAGGCAGTTCCCGTTGCGGGTGCTGCAGATACTTGCGGTGTCGTTGTTGCAACTCGTGATTGGCATCTTTCTTGGAGCAACCGGTCAGCCGGCTCGCAGGCTACGAGTACTGCTGTCGTTGCCAATTCGATCGAGATCGTTGCGTGGCCGTCGGCGCCAGATGGAGGCGATTCGATCGGTGTCTGATGCCGATGTTCTGCCCTTCTTGCATCCGATCTCAAACAGGTTGATTTCAAGTTTGCGATCTCGGGACGATGACATCGTGGTGACGTCTGGAGCTCCGGTTGTCAGGCAGCGCGAGCGCACCTATGGTCCGACGTTGGCTTGGTTCCTCATCGTGCTTGGAATCCTCATCGGCTCGAGAGAATTCATCCGGTCGGGAGTCCCAGGTGTCGGTTCTTGGTTACCGGTAGATCTCTCTGCCGGAGAATTACTGGCCCGATGGTGGTCGCCATGGGACGCTCGGGGAGTGGGTTCAACGTTGGGCTCCGCGGGTGGTTTTATCGTCCTTGCGGCGCTGCGAGCCGTGCCGCTCATCGGTTCGCTACTCACTGGATGGGGTCTCGGAGTGGGTGCCGTCATCTGTGGTCTGATCGGCATCCAGCGAATTACTGATGTGTATCCGACTTCACGCCCCAGGGTTGTTGCGCTTGTTGTGTATGCCGCCGGCCCGGTTGTTCCGGCTGTGCTCGGTGCTGGTGATATCGAGGCGCTTGCGGTGTACGCCGTTCTGCCGTGGATTGTTCATCTGGCTCGACGCTTCGCTGGGATCGTTGCTGCGGATGTGTCAACCGTTGAGGGAGATCTTGTCGACGGAGTGCTGGCGGTGAAACCCGCTCAACGCCGCCGATTGGTGTCTGCGATCGTGTTGATTTCGGCTGCCGGTGGATCAATGGCGCCAGTTGTCATTCCGGTAGCGGTTGTCACTCTGGTGATTCTCGCCGTCTCTTCATGGTTGATGCGGTCGGAATTGGTCGTGGTGACTCGGTTCTTCACCGCTGCAGGAGCGGCTGCGCTCGGTTACGTGCTGCTGATGCCGTCAAGTCTGGGCTGGAGGTGGAGCGCGTTGAACGGCGGCGAGTTGGCAGGTGTAGCCGCTGAGAACGCTCGCTACGCAGCCGCATTTGGTGGCGGCTCAGGTGTTGGGCTGCTCGGTGTGGCACTGCTGGTTCCGCTTGCTGCGGCTCTGCTCATTACTCGGGCATGGCGACTCACGTGGGCGGTTCGAGGGGCATCTTTGGTGCTTGTCAGCATGGTGTTGCTTGTGCTTGCGGGCAGGGGAGTGGCAACGGCGTTCCTTCCAACCGCTTCAGTGCTCTCGGTGGTGATGCTGTTTGGAGCGACATTCCCAGCGGCTGGTATTGCCGGTGGATTCGGATCAGATGTGCTTGATCGATCCTTTGGGTGGCGGCAACCACTTGCTCTTGTTGCTCACATTGCAATTGTGCTCGGAGTGGTTCCAGGGGTTTTGTCAGTTGGTGCCGGAGATTGGAATGCGGCGGAGTACCCAATCTCATCAGTTGTTGCGTCGCAATTTCCATCGAACCCTGCCAGCGGGCCATATCGGGTGCTCTGGGTTGGTGACCCAAGAGTGCTCCCGATCCGAGGACACCAATTTGAGCCCGGAGTTGCGTTTGCAATGACCGATTCAGGTGGTCTTGAGATCGGTGATTCTTTTCCCCGAGCCGAGGGTGATGTTGCTGGCACGGTGAGAGAGGCGCTGAGTTCGCTTGCAGACGGGTCAACCTCTCGTGTTGGGCGCTTGCTCGGTCCATTGGGTATCCGATTCATCGCCGTTCCAGTCGCGGATGGTGTGGCATCAACTCTTGATGATCCGATTGCTCCACCAGCTGGGCTCACCGAGGTGTTGGCTGCGCAACTCGATGTTGGTGTGGTGCAGTCTCCACCAACGCTCGAGGTGTTTGTGAACCGCTCATGGATTCCCCCAGCGGCATTTTTGACGGGAGGCGCAGAAATCGCATCCCGGAATGCAGGCATTGAGAGTCTGCTTCTCGCTGACCTCGATGGCATTTCGTCAGTGGCGTTGTCTGGTGAAGACGGTGAGGAATTTGTTGACGCTGTCATCGCCAATGGCACGCAGTCGCTCGCGGTGCCGTCCGCTGGGGTACTTCATCTCGGCGTTCCGTTTGATCGACATTGGCAAGTGGAAACAGCGGATGGCCTCATCGCCCCGCGCGCGGGATTTGGTCAAACAGTTGCCTTCGACATACCCGCAGGTGGTGAGATTGCCGTTTCGTATGTCACTCCGCTGAGCGCGTACTTGGTGAAGGTCGTTATTGCACTGGCCTGGATTGTGATGCTGTTGGCCGCAACTCGACCGGAGCGACGACAGCGCCTTTCAAGGGTCAGCCAGAACCAGCCGGTGATGGCATTTGGCGTGTCCGCCGAGCAGGAGATTGACGAATGAGTTCTGAAGCTCAACGTCGAGCTCGTCGCCTGAACCGACGCCACCCCATGCTCGTCGTCATGTTGCTGGCGACGACCGCACTGGTGTGGCTTGCTCGCCAGAATCGTGAGGAGATTGGGGTTGCTTCGTTCAATGTTGCCCCTGAGGTGTGGGTGCCGTACGTGCCTGATGGCGAGATGTTGGAGAGCACCTGGTTCTGTCCGGGCGTCCCGGCTTCTGGTGAGACCGATGTAGGCGGTGCCGTGGTGGTGACGAATACGGGAGATCAGTCGACATCAGCGCGGGTGACATTCCTTAGCGACTCGGCTACCGCCCGAACCAAGATTGTTGAGATTCCTGCGTTCGACCGAGTTCAGGTTGATGTCGATGCCGAGCAACAGGGAACGTTCGTTGCAACGACGGTCGAACTTCTTGGCGGAGGAGGCCTTGTTGAACAGCGTGCTTTTTATCCAACCTCAAGTGGCCTCGGTCAGTCGGTGTCTGCGTGTTCGACCACGCTTTCCTCGGAGTGGTATCTAGCCGAGGGCTACACCGTCGATCTAGCAGAGCAGTTCGTGTTGCTTTCAAATCCATCAGCTGACCAGGTTGTTGTTGATGTTGCTTTTCACACGTCTGCTGGGCTGATGGAACCCTCGGCGTACACAGGCCTGCCCGTTAACCCATATTCGGTTCGGGTAATTGATGTCGGTGTTGAAGGCGGCGGTGCTCGTGGTGAGGCATCGGTTGGCGTTTCTGTTCGGGCTGCTCGAGGGGCGTTGATGGTTGGGCGTTCGATGACTGCGAACGACGACCGTCGGGGTGGTTCCTCTGTGTCGATGGGTGCACCGCTCACAGCAGATCGTTGGTGGTTTGCTGATGGCCTGAAAGGTCCAGAAGTAACAGAACGATTTTCGGTGATGAACCCCACCGATGCGACGGTCTCAGTGATCGCAACGTTTTTTCCGTCGGGCGAATTTGACGAGAGCATGAGTACTGGAGTGACGACAACAGTTGATATCCCATCTGACGACGTGATTGTTGTTGACGCTGGTTCGCTTGCCGCTCTGCCAGAAGGCAACCATTCGGTGGTGTTCTCCACGCTGGATGGACGATCAATTGTTGTTGACCGGGCGCTCACGAGGGTGAGTGAAAGCGGGCTGAAGGTGACATCTGTGAGCCCCGGAGTACCAGAACGTCAAGACGGTCTTCTGCCGACATCATGGTTGATTCCGGCTGCCCCATCGGTTGAGGTGTCAGGCGGTGCGGTACTGCTCAACCTTGACGATGTTGAACAAGAGGTGACGGTATCTACATATGGGTCCAATGGTCTCGTGGAAGTTGGTTCCTCGTCGAGGTTCACCGTGCCAGCTGCCTCGCAACGGTTGATCGATCTCACTGATATCGGGTTGCTAGGTCGCCCGGTAGTGATCTCCTCATCTGGCCGGACAATCGTTGAGCGTCGAGTGCCGAGCGGTGATTCGTTCTCAAATGCATGGGCGATTGCTGGCATGCCGTGCTGTTGACATTTGCCAGGTTGGAAACGAACGGTATCGGGGCTGGTAGAACTGAACCGTGATTCAGTTTGTGCTTGCTGTTGTCATTGCGGCGATCATCATCGTGATTGTTCGGTTTCGACAGAAACAACGTGGGGCCGATGCTCCGACGCAGCCCGCCTGGCAGTTCCCTGCTCAGCTCGATCCAGCAGATTTCGAGACCAATTCTGATCAATGGATGGTGGTTGTTTTCACCTCATCAACCTGCTCAACATGCGCAGATGTGGCGGCGAAAGCCCAAGTGCTTGAGTCGGCTTCGGTGTCGGTGAACACTGTCGATTACATCAACCATGCAGAGCTGCACAAGCGCTATGAGATCGATGCGGTTCCGATTACGGTGATCGCCGATTCCAGCGGCGTCGTCAAGCGAGGGTTCATCGGGCCGGTTACTGCAACTGACCTGTGGGCAGGGCTGGCTGAGGTTCGCGAACCCGGTTCAGTCGAGCAGGGTGACGGTTGTGGCCACCACGAATAACACGGCCGACATTTACATGTGCAGCCGGTTGACAGCCCTAACCGGCTGACATTTCAGTCAGGTGTTCCGAGGACGTTTGCCTGCAGTTTCTCGTCTGTGCCTGATTCGGTCAAACCTTGCTGAATGAGTTCGGCGACATGTGGGCCGTCGATGGTCTCGTGCTCCAGCAGTGCTTCGGCGACGAGTTCAAGTCCACGATTGTGCTTCGTGAGGAGTTGACGTGCACGGTCTTCTTGAGTGGTGAGAATCGCAGCAATTTCCTCATCGAGCATTCGCGCAGTCTCATCTGAGTACTCACGACCATTTGACATCAGATCTTCGCCCAGGAATACCTGCTGCTGGCTTGACCATGCCATCGGTCCGACCTTGTCGCTCATGCCCCATTCACGCACCATGCGGCGGGCAATCGATGTGGCCTGCTCCAAGTCGTTGGCGGCACCTGAGTTCAGATGGCCGAACACGAGGATTTCAGCAACGCGTCCACCCATCGCCTTGCAGATCGTGTCCTCAAAATATTCCTTTGAGTACGTGTGGCGTTCCTGTGGGAGGCTCCACGTGACGCCGAGAGCCATGCCACGAGGCAGGATCGTCACCTTGTGGAGCGGGTCACCATTTGGCAAGACCGTTGCGAGAAGAGCGTGTCCAGCCTCGTGAAAGGCGGTTGCTTTCTTCTCTTCTGCGTTGAGCACCATTGACTCTCGTCGTGCGCCGAGCACAACCCGATCTCGGGCATTCTCGAAGTCGATTCGTTCGATCTGCTGAGAGTTGCGTCGTACTGCGATGAGCGCTGCCTCGTTCACAAGGTTGGCAAGATCGGCACCAGCCATACCAGGAGTTGCCCGTGCCATCGTCGAAAGATCAACATCGGGTCCCATTCGCTTATCGCGGCTGTGCACCTTCAAAATCTCAAGACGCTCTTGGTACTCCGGGAGCGGCACGACGATCTGGCGGTCGAAACGGCCAGGGCGCAAAAGTGCGGGGTCAAGGATGTCGGGGCGATTTGTTGCCGCCATAATGACAATTCCTTCAGACGTTTCGAAGCCGTCCATCTCTGAGAGCATCTGGTTGAGGGTCTGCTCGCGTTCATCGTGGCCACCACCGAGACCGGCCCCACGCTTCCGTCCGATGGAGTCGATTTCATCAATGAAGATGATGGCGCGCCCCATACGGCGTGCTTGTTGGAAGAGGTCCCTGACTCGGCTTGCACCCACTCCGACAAACATCTCCATGAAGTCCGAACCGGTGACACTGAGGAAGCCGACACCCGCTTCACCTGCAACCGCACGAGCGAAGAGAGTTTTACCGGTTCCGGGAGGGCCGACCAGAAGAATGCCTTTTGGCACGCGAGCGCCGATTTCCGTGAAGCGTTCAGGCATTCGCAAGAAGTCGACAACTTCGGTGATCTCTTGTTTCACTCCGTCGTAACCGGCGATGTCGCCAAACGTTGTCGTCGGTTGGTCAGATGAGTACGCCTTTGCCTTGCTCCGGCCGATCGACATCACATTTCCCATTTGACCTTGGGCGCGGCGCTGCATCCACATGAAAAATCCGATGATGAGCATGACCGGTAGTAGGAGCCCCGCAAGGTTCAACAGCCAATTCGATGATGGCGTGATGAACTCGTAGTCGACTCCGGTCGAACGAATAAGTTCTTCATCGGTGTCTGACAGGCCGCGTTCACCGCCACCTGTTGAGGTGAAGGATGAACCGTCGGTGAGAGTTCCGGAGATTGCGCCGGTCACGTTGTTGATTTCGATTGATTGGACGGTGCCGTTACGCACCTCATCAATGAATTCAGAATATGAAATTTCAGGGCCGTTAGGTCCGCTCAACACGCCTGGAAGGATGACTGCCGCAAGGAATAGACCGACTGCCACCCATGGGAGCCAGCGTTTCCACTGGGGCTGGTTTGTTTGGCCAGATGGGCGCTCTGTTGGCTGCTGGCCTTGGTTCCGACGTGCTTGTCCACGTGCATCTTGGTTGCGGGGCGAATTTGACCGGCCCTCACTTCGTCCCCGAGGGGGTGGGGGAGGTGGCGGAGGAAGGTTGTCCATATCCCAAGGATAGGGGCATCCGCCGTTCTGGTCACGTCGTGCCCTACGGTTGTGACGTGTTTCGCCTTTGCACAAAAACTGGTTGTTCAGAGCACGCCGCCGCAACGTTGACCTATGAATACCAAAATTCGCAGGTCTGGATCGATGGTTTAACCCCTGAACGTGAACCGCATTCGTACGATCTTTGCCGAGATCATGCTCGTCGGTTGACCGCTCCTCGAGGTTGGGATGTCGTCGATCGACGCATCCAGCAACTCGGCTGGCGTGTCGCCGTCTGAGTCATCTACGTCTGTCCCGTTGGGGCAGGCGCTTGCCCTGTGGTCGCTTGGGTGGTCGATCGGGGGAATTGTTCTCGGCGGCGCAATCTATGCAATTGCGCCCTCCGATGGCGGTACTGGCACGGTCACTTTGGCAGTGATGGCGACTGCATCGTGGACCTGTCTCATCGCTTCCCTGTTGGTGGCTGGCCGGCTCCAGGGGGTCGGACTTCGGGCGTTGGTGGCCTTGCGTGTTCGGTGGATTGATCTCGCAGGCATCCCGATCGGGGTGGCAACCCAGGTGGTGCTGGTTCCGCTTGTCTACATACCTCTTCGTGCGATTTGGCCAGAATCATTCGATAATTCGGCCCTAGAGGAAACAGCTCGGGAACTCGTCGATGCCGCAGGAGGCTGGAGGACAGTTCTGCTGGTGATGGTTGTCGTCGTTGGTGCGCCGCTCGTGGAAGAGATGGTCTACCGAGGGCTGCTGCAGCGTTCAGCCGCCGCCAAGTTCGGTCCGTTATGGGGACTGATTGCCGCGTCTGTTTTTTTTGGAGCAATCCATCTTCGCCCGGTAGAGCTGCCAGGCTTAACCGTTGCAGGACTCGTATTTGGCTTCATGTTGCTGAAAACTGGTCGACTCGGCTCCGCAATCATCACACACGCTGCGTTCAACGCAACCGGGGTGTTCGCGTTGTTGCTCAGCGCCTGAGCGTCGGCCCTCCCGGTGGAGCGTTCAGCGTTGCTCACAACGAAAGTGGCAGACTGCTCCTGTGAATATCGATCTTGAGACGTCCGAAGTTGAGCCAGATTCTGGCGTCGACGGTGGATTGATCGAGCCATCAATGAGGTTGCGTGTACTCCGTCGTATTGTCCGCCGGCCGCAGCGGTGGATGTCATCTGAATGGGATTCCAGTCGAATCTGGAAGTTCTCGTTTACTGCGTTCTCGCTAGCGGTAACCACAACGATCATGATGAACGTCGTTCACCTGAACCCGTTGAGTCCGGAAGCAGACCTCATTTTTGACAACAACACGCCAACGGGCGGTGATTTTGGCGCCCACGTGTGGGGCCCTGCGTATTTGCGTGATCATTTACTTCCATCGTTCAGGCTGAACGGCTGGACAATGGATTGGTACGGCGGAATGCCGGCATACCGTTTTTACATGGTGCTGCCCGCTCTTGCAGTGGTGCTTGTCGATGTGCTGCTGCCCTATGGAGTTGCGCTGAAACTTGTTGGAGTGTTGGGGCTGCTCACATTGCCTGCCGCTTGCTGGGGGTTTGGCCGACTGGCAAAGTTTGCGTTCCCAATTCCCGAATTATTCGCATTTGCTGGACTCGCGTTTTTGCTCGACGAAAGTTTCACTATTTATGGCGGCAATCTGAAATCGACGATGGCTGGCGAGTTCTCCTTCTCGATTGCTCTGACTCTTGCGATGCTTGCTCTCGGAGCCCTCGCGGCCGGATTGCACTCCGGCCGATATCGCGTCTGGACAGCAGTTCTCATCGCTGCAGCAGCCGTGTCGCACGGAATTGTGCTGATTTTCATGGCAGTCGCTGCCCTTGTATTTACTGCGCTATGGGTTGATCGAGTTCGCATTCGATGGGTCGTCACGACAGGTGTCACGGCGCTGTTGTTGGTCGCCTGGTGGGTTGGTCCATTTCTCATGAACCACGAATACATGACCGATATGAAGTACGGGCCGCGCCCCGAGGGTGCCGAGGACTCATTTTGGGACATGTTCTTCCCATTGGCTGCACCGCTCGATGTCGTCATCACTGTGCTTGCGGTCATCGGCGTGCTGTGGAGCGTTCTGCGTCGCGATAAGAACGGAAGCGCTCTCGGTATTTCCGGTCTTGTCCTTGTGGCCGGGGTGTACCTTGCGCGTGACTCGCTGCCGGTCATCGGATTGCTGTGGAATCCCCGCTTGCTGCCGTTCCTGTATCTCGTTCGTTACATGCTGATGATGGTCGGTGCAGTTGCGGTGATGAATGTTGTGTGGAACGTCGTCAAGGAACGCAACGCTGTGAATCCGGTTGGTCCACGGGTGGCGACTGGGTTCGGAGCGGTATCGGCACTTGGTGTGCTGATCGTGCTGGGATTCATGTTTCAGGTCTTGCCGGGCGGTGGAATCACCACCCACAACGGAGCGCAGGTGTACGGCTGGGGCCCGTTTAAGGCGACATCGACGAATGTGCGGGCATCGGGGGATGGCTGGTCGAGTTACAACTTCACTGGGTACGAGGGGCGTGGCGTCGCCTACGCCGAATATCACTCGATTGTTCAGGCAATGGAATCTCTTGGAACTGACCCATCCCATGGGTGTGGACGGGCGCTGTGGGAGAACAGTCCAGATAATGGCCAGTACGGAACAACGATGGCGCTCATGTTGCTGCCGTTTTGGACCGATGGCTGCATTGGCTCGATGGAGGCACTCTTTTTTGAAGCCTCGGGTACCACGCCATATTCATTCCTAGCGACCGCAGCGATGTCAAAACAGTCGTCGAACCCGGTTCGAGAGTTGCGCTATGTCGACAACAACGCATCGGTCGGAGTTCGGCACCTACAGGACCTTGGCGTGAAATATGCAATGGTTCGAACCGAGGAAGCGAAAGTTGAGGCGCGCCAGCAGCCGGAGTTGACTCTGGTGGCTTCGTCGGGTCCTTGGGAGGTGTTTGAGGTAACTGGTGCTGAAATCGTGGTGCCACTTGATGTTCAACCGGTGGTCGTCAACTCACGCTCTGGTGACCAGCGTGAACGTCATCTCGAACTTGGGACAAGTTGGTTTCAGAACCCAACGGACTGGGCGGCTCTTCCCGCCGATGATGGTCCGGCGTCATGGCAGCGGATTGATGCGGTTGTTGATGTGAGTCGGCAAGAGGGCGTTCCGGGAGGGCCAGGGCGGCGAGTCGACATCGTTGTGCCGGGTGAGCCGATTGAGCGAGTGGAGTTGCCGTCAATTGAAGTGAGCGACGTGGTGATCAGCCAGGATTCGATCGAATTTGATGTTGATCAGGTTGGCGTGCCGGTGTTGATTCGGGTGAGCTACTTTCCGAATTGGTCGGTGACTGGCGCAGATGCGGTCTATCGAGTTGCTCCGAATGCGATGGTCGTGGTTCCCTCCAGCGAGCACGTGTCGTTGTCGTTCGGACGTACGGGGCTTGATTGGGTGACTGTGCTGCTGTCCCTCGCCGGGATTGGCCTGTGTATCCGTTGGCGGCGAGAAGGTGATGCCTCGTTTGATGACGAGGGCTCGAGTGAGCCGAATGAGAGCAGTTCGGCTTTGGTGTCCGACTCCCTCAGTGAAATCGACCCTGAGGCGGTTGAGAGTGGTGCGAGTTAGCCGCCACTAGCCTTCTCGCAATGGCAGATCTGTCCCGGATCGTAAAGGCGTATGACGTTCGCGGCGTCGTTCCTGATGAGTTTGACGCACCCACTGCTCGGGCCCTTGGTTTAGCATTCGCGCGGTTCGTAGGAGCAGACACGGTTGTTGTTGGCCGGGATATGCGCCCTAGTGGCCCTGCGTTCGTCGATGCCTTCTCAGATGGTGTTCAAGATGCTGGCGTCAATGTCATCGATCTTGGCCTGGTGTCGACCGATTTGTTGTACTTCGCCTCGGGAAGCCTGGACCTTCCGGGGGCGGTGTTTACGGCTTCGCACAACCCGGCTCAATACAACGGTGTGAAGTTCTGTCGCTCGGGTGCGCGCCCGGTCGGAATTGACTCGGGTCTGGCCGAAATTCGAGATGTCGCACAGGCCATTCTCGACGGTGATGCTCCGTCCCCTGCGGAGGTGAGAGGGACTCGTGAATCTCGTGACATGCTCGACGCGTTTATCGATCACGTGCTGTCATTTGTTGACGTATCTGCTCTGAAGCCGATGCGCGTGGTTGCTGACACGGCCAACGGCATGGGCGGATTGGTTGTTCCGGCGCTGTTCGATCGTTTGCCGATGATCGAACTCGAAGTGATGTACGGCGAGTTGGATGGAACCTTCCCGAATCATCCTGCCGATCCGCTGCAGCCGGCAAATCAGCGAGACCTCCGGGCACGCGTTGTTGCCGGGGGGTTCGATATCGGACTTGCATTCGATGGTGATGCCGACCGAGTGTTCATCGTCGACGAGACTGGTGCCGGCCTGAGCGGTTCAGTAACAACGGCAATTCTTGCTGTGGCGATGTTGCGCGACAATCCTGGTTCGACGATCCTGCACAACCTCATCTGCTCGAAAGCTGTTCCTGAAACGGTCTCTGCTCATGGCGGAAACCCGATCCGAACCCGTGTCGGCCACAGCTTCATCAAGACTGAGATGGCAGAGACCAACGCTGTATTCGGCGGGGAGCATTCTGCTCATTACTACTTCGCCGATAATTTCAGGGCGGATTCTGGCCTGATTGCCAGCCTGTTGATGATCTCGGAACTAGCTCGTTCAGGTTCAACGCTGTCAAAGATGCGGATGCCATTTGAGCCGTATGTGGCTTCGGGCGAGATCAACACCACTGTCGATGACCCGACTGCTGTCATCGATCGGGTCCGCGAAATGTACCGCAACGCTGCAGTCGATGAACTTGACGGCTTAACCGTTGATGCCGGCGACTGGTGGTTCAATCTGCGGCCGTCGAATACTGAACCTTTGCTGCGGCTCAATCTTGAAGCGCAAGACTCGGCCTCGTGTGATGAGCATGTTGCCGAGGTGCTTAGCATCATTACTTCCTAGTTGTGGTAAGCCGCAGATTCGTCAACCGATACGCTGGAAGAGTCGTAAAAGGAGATCCTCATGTCACTTGATGCTCAACTTCTTGAAATCTTGGTGTGCCCCGAAGATAAGGGCTCATTGGTGTACATCGAGTCCGAAGGTGTGCTGTTGAATGAGCGACTCCGACGCACCTACCCGGTCCGCGATGACATTCCAGTCATGCTGATCGATGAGGCTTCCGAGGTCAGTGAAGCCGAGGCGCAACGCCTTCTCGCGATTGTTGCTGGTTAGCAGCGTCCGCCGCTCTGCGAATTAGCGGGGTTAGGCTCTTCACTTCGGCGGGCTGTCGTGATCGGGCCAGGAGGCTCCGGCTCGTTCCTCAAACAGACTTTTTCAACACGACTTCATTCGAGGAGAACCGCCATGACTTCAGACACCCGTATTTCTGCGTCTCAAGACTTTCGGGTCGCAGACCTTTCTCTTGCCCCATTTGGCCGCAAAGAGATGCTGCTAGCAGAGCATGAGATGCCAGGTTTGATGGCGATTCGTCGTGAGTACGCAGCGACAAAGCCGCTCGCTGGTGCTCGTATTTCAGGTTCGTTGCATATGACCATTCAGACCGCGGTTCTGATTGAGACACTGACCGCCCTGGGTGCAGAGGTTCGCTGGGCCTCTTGCAACATTTTTTCAACCCAAGATCATGCTGCTGCCGCAGTTGTCGTTGGACCGCATGGCACCGAGGAAGACCCTCAGGGTGTCCCGGTCTTCGCGTGGAAGGGTGAGACGCTCGAGGAATATTGGTGGTGCACCGAGCAGATGATGACATGGGAGGGTCATGACGGCCCGAACATGATCCTTGACGACGGCGGCGACGCAACCATGTTGTTGCACAAGGGTGTTGAGTACGAGGCAGCGGGCCAGGTTCCGGATCCAACCGAAGCAAGCAACCCAGAACTTGCTGTGATTCTTGGTCTGCTGCAGCGCACCCTGAAGACTGACCCAACGAAGTGGACTCGCATGTCCTCTCACATCAAGGGCGTCACCGAAGAGACCACGACGGGCGTCAAGCGTTTGTACAAGATGGCCGAAGATCAATCGCTGTTGTTTCCTGCGATCAACGTCAACGACTCGGTGACAAAGTCAAAATTCGACAACCTGTACGGATGTCGCCATTCGCTAGTTGATTCGATCAGCCGAGCAACTGACGTGATGCTTGGTGGAAAAGTGGCCGTCGTCTGCGGCTACGGAGATGTAGGTAAGGGTTGTGCTCAGTCGTTGCGTGGGCAGGGTTGCCGCGTCATCGTGACCGAAATTGACCCGATCAACGCTCTGCAGGCAGCGATGGAAGGCTTGCAGGTGCTTCCACTTGATGAGGTTGTTGGACAGGCTGATGTCTTCGTCACCGCTACCGGAAACGCTGACATCATCACGACCGATCACATGCGGGAAATGAAGCACAACGCGATCGTCTGCAATATTGGCCACTTCGATAATGAAATCGACATGGCCGGCCTTGCGCGATCTGGAGCGGTTCGTGATGAACTGAAGCCTGGAACCGATGTGTGGACCTTCGATGATGGCCACCAGGTCATCGTGCTCGCAGAGGGCCGACTCGTCAACCTTGGCTGTGCAACTGGTCACCCAAGCTTTGTGATGAGTTGTTCGTTCTCGAACCAGGTGTTGGCGCAGATCGAACTGTTCAACCATCTCGATCGTTACCCACTTGGTGTTCATGTACTGCCGAAGCATCTCGATGAGAAGGTTGCCACCTTCCACCTCGAGTCACTTGGGGTTCGTTTGACGAAGCTGACCGACGAACAGGCCGAATATCTCGGTATTGACCATTCTGGCCCATTCAAGCCAGAGCATTACCGCTACTGAGTGGTCGGTGTCACACCCTTTCGGCACGATGTCGAAATGGTGTGGAGCAGTTCATTACGTCAGTTATTACACGTCGGCGCAAGGGCGCTTGACATATTGTGTCCGCCCTCTTGCGCTGCTTGCGGAAGCGTTGGCGCCGAGGTGTGTCGTTCATGTCGTTGCTCCATAGTTGAAGAGTTGCGAACGAACCATCTCAGCCATTCCACTGATCCGAATTGCACGATCGTCAGTGAATTTGGTGGGCGATTGCGTGACGTGCTCTCAGGAATGAAGTTCAAGAACCATCGTGGTGCTGCGCGTTATCTCGGTGGCCTTGTCGCTCGGAAACTCATCAGTGACGGTGTCGTTCCCGGGGTTGATGTTCAGGCTGTTACGTGGGTGCCAACGACAGCACGCCGTCGAAGAGACCGGGGCTTTGACCCGAGTGAGTTGATGGCTCGAATCGTTGGTGCGCAGTTGGGGCTGCCAGTCGTGCGGATGCTCGACCGTGTCGACTCGGGGGAGCAGAAGTCAAGATCGCGTATCGAGCGGTTGAATGGCCCGGGCTTTAGGGGTCGTCGGACACGTTTCGATCGGGTCGTACTGATTGACGACGTGGTGACAACAGGAGCGACAATGGCGGCAGCATCCGGTGCATTGCGAACTGCAGGAATTTCACACATCCATAGTGCCGCTGTTGCAGAGACTCCTCGTCGAAGGGCTGAAAGCCTTCAATCACCCCGAGAGCAGTATTCGACGGCAGCCTGACAGCACCCGCCGATAGGCTCAACGCTGCATGGGAATTCTTGATCGTGTCCTCCGAGCTGGAGAAGGAAAGAAACTGAAGGCCCTTGAGGGCATCGTTCCTGATATCAGCGCGCTCGGCGACGGCATTGGCGCCCTCTCAGATGATGCCCTTCGCCATAAAACGATTGAGTTTCGCGAGCGGCTCGACCGAGGTGAGACCCTCGACGACTTGCTTGTGGAAGCATTCGCCGTCACTCGTGAGGCAGCAACGCGCGTGCTCGGCCAACGTCATTACGACGTTCAGTTGATGGGTGGTGCTGCACTTCACTTTGGTTGGGCGGCTGAGATGAAGACCGGTGAAGGAAAGACCCTCGTTTCAACACTGCCCGCGTACCTGAATGGGCTCTCCGGCAATGGTGTCCACCTTGTCACGGTGAACGATTACCTGGCTCGCCGTGATGCCGAATGGATGGGGCAACTGCACCGCTGGCTCGGGCTCTCCGTCGGGCTGGTGATCCCTGGAGTCAAGACAAGTCCTGCCGAGAAGCGAGCAAGTTACGCCTGCGACATCACGTACGGCACGAATAACGAGTTTGGCTTTGACTATCTGAGAGACAACATGGCGGGTCGCTTGACCGACAAGGTGCAACGGGGTCACTCCTTCTGCATCGTTGACGAAGTTGACTCGATTCTGATTGACGAAGCGCGCACGCCGCTCATCATCTCTGGACGCGTTGGAGATGCAGCCAAGTTGTATTACCGGTTTGCGTCGATTGTCCGAACACTCACCCGAGATGTCGATTACGAGGTTGAAGAAGATAAGCGGGTCGTGGTTCCCCTAGAGCCAGGCATCGAAAAGGTCGAGCACGCACTTGGCGTCGAGAACCTTTACGACGACATCCAGGCGAATTTCGTCCACCAGTTCACGGTGGCCCTCAAAGCCAAAGAGTTGTATCGCCGCGACAAGGACTACATCGTTCAAGGTGGCGAAGTAAAGATCGTTGACGAGTTCACCGGTCGTATTCTTGAGGGGCGTCGCTGGTCAGAGGGCATTCACCAAGCCGTTGAGGCGAAAGAGGGTGTCTCGATCAAAGAGGAGAACCAGACCCTCGCGACGATCACCCTTCAGAACTACTTCCGGATGTACGACAAACTCGCTGGTATGACAGGTACGGCGTCGACTGAGGCAGCCGAACTCATGAATACCTACGGTCTTGGGGTTGTTCCGATTCCGACAAACCGCGAAATTGCTCGTGCTGATCAAGCCGATCTTATTTACAAGAGCGAAGTTGGAAAGTTCGGTGCAGTCATCGACGACATTGTCGATCGGCACGAACGTGGCCAACCGGTACTAGTCGGCACAGCCTCGGTTGAAAAGAGCGAGACGCTCTCGAAACTGATGCGCGACCGGGGAATTGCTCACGAGGTGCTCAACGCAAAGCAGCACACTCGCGAAGCCGAAATCGTTGCACAGGCGGGCCGACTGGGGTCGATCACCGTTGCGACGAATATGGCTGGGCGTGGTGTTGACATTTTGCTTGGTGGTAATCCTGAACTCCTCGCTCGCCGAGAGGTGCTGAAGGAAGGTTTCGACGAGGCGTTACTTGTTGACGATTTTGCGCTGCCACAACCACTTGATCAGATGCCTGAAGAATTCCGCGAGCAGCGTGTAGCGGCATTGAGCCGTTACGAGCATCACTTTGAGCGCTTCGCAGCGGAATGCTCCGAAGAGGGCAAGCGGGTAAGAGAATTGGGTGGGTTGTATGTCATTGGTTCTGAACGCCATGACAGCCGCCGCATCGACAATCAGCTTCGCGGTCGCTCTGGACGTCAGGGCGATCCGGGGGAGAGCAGGTTCTACCTGAGTCTCGACGACGAACTCATGCGCTTATTCGCAACAGGAGCGTTGCAGTGGGCAATGGGTCGGTTTGATGACGACGAAGCGATTGAGGCGAAGATGGTGACCAAAGCCATCGAACGTGCTCAGACGACGGTCGAACAAAAAAATGCTGAGGTTCGGAAAAATGTCCTCAAATATGACGAGGTCATGAACGAACAGCGCAAGATCATCTACCAGCGCCGTGACCAAATTCTTGAAGGTGCCGATCTTCGTGCGGCCGCGTACGAATACTTAGATGACGCCGTCTCCGACCTGGTGGGAGTGCATTGTGCATCCGCGGCCACCGACGAGTGGGACCTTGACGGCCTGCTCAAAGAGACAGCGCTGTACTGGCCGACCACTGCAACGGTTGATGAGCTCAGTCGCCTTGACACCGCCTCCGAAGTAATCGAGGTGTTGCTTGCTGAGTCCCGTAACCATTACGAGCAGCGAGAGGTCGAGCTTGGCGAAGAAGTGATGCGCCAGGTCGAGCGGCAGGTGATGCTGCGCATTATTGATCAACGTTGGCGTGAGCACCTCGAAGAGATGGATTATCTGCAGGAGGGAATCAACCTGCGGGCAATGGGTCAAAAGGACCCCCTCGTCGAGTGGCAGCGCGAGGGATTCCAGATGTTCGGCGCAATGATGGCTGGCATCGCCCGAGACTTCGTCCGCTACGTGATGAACGTTCAGGTCACTCAACCCGATGAGCCGCAACTCACACCGAAGGTGTTGAACATGCAGCAAAGCTCAAGTGAGACATCGTCTGAAAGTGGATTTGATACAGCCCGCGCTGCCGCAGTTGCAGAGGCGTCGGGTGCTCCAGCGCCGACTGCTGCTCCGCAGATGAACAAACAGCAGACAGTCGTAAAAGACGCGTTTGAAAAAACGCCGCGCAATGCTCCTTGCCCTTGTGGGTCAGGTTCGAAGTTCAAAAACTGCCATGGCGCAGCTTGACGAGAGGGTGCCATGCGTGACTTTACTGATGACATTCGCGACCTCGTTCGCCGAGTAGAAGAGGCCTCGTCCTACCTTCATATCCCGGAGGGCCGTGACCGGCTTGTTGAACTCGAAGCTGAAATATCTCGTCCTGACCTATGGGATGACGCCGAAAAGGCCAAGGCGGTGAACGCTGAATACGCAGGCGTGAAGGATGACGTTGATACGTACTCGCAGATTCTGACTGCAATCTCCGATGTTGAGGTGTTGCATGAACTCGCCCGCGAAGAGAACGACGAAAGTCTTGAACCTGAAATCCAAGATTCGATTACAACAATTGCCGGTCAACTTGACCAGTTAGAGCTCCGAAGCCTGTTCACCGGTGATCACGACGACTCAGCGTGCATTGTCCAGATCAATGCGAAAGACGGGGGAGTTGACGCTCAGGATTTCGCTGAGATGTTGCTCCGGATGTACGGCAGATGGGCAGAACGGCGCGGTTTTAGCATCGAGTTGAACTATCAATCCGATGGAGCAGAGGCTGGAATTAACTCGGCTGAAGTCACGATCACTGGGCGTTACGCCTATGGGCTCATGACGGCCGAACGAGGTACTCATCGGCTTGTTCGAATTAGCCCGTTTGATAACCAGGGCCGCCGGCAGACCGGTTTCGCCGCGGTTCAAGTCTGGCCAGTGATGGATGCGCCAGATATTGAGATCAACGAGGCTGATATTCGCATGGAGGTATTTCGTGCGTCGGGTGCCGGCGGTCAGCACGTCAACAAGACGTCATCTGCGGTGCGATTGATTCACGAACCAACCGGTCTGGTTGCATCTTCTCAGGAGGAGCGCAGCCAGCTACAAAACCGTGAGCGTGCGCTTGGTCGTCTGCAAGCGATGTTGGCAGCAAAGATCGAGGAAGAGCATCAAGCCGAACTCGATGCAATTGGTGGCAAGCAAGCACAGGTTGGCTGGGGAAGTCAGATCCGGTCATATGTGATGCAGCCGTACCAGATGGTGAAGGATCTTCGCACCGAGGTTGAGTCGGCGAATGTGTCAGCAGTCTTCGATGGAGATCTTGACGAGTTCATGGAGGGTTACCTCCGTTGGCGCCGCTCCTCTGAGGATGAGGCCTGAACCATTCGTCAAAGAATGGTGAACTACCCTCGACGTTGTCATGATTCGGCTTGAAAATGTCACCAAGCGGTACTCGGCTGATGTCGTCGCTCTCGATGATGTCAGTTTCGATGTGCCAAAGGGAGAGTTCGTCTTCCTTGTTGGCCCGTCAGGCTCTGGAAAAAGCACGCTATTGCGTCTCATCAACCGTCAGGAGCGCCCAGAGGAGGGCTCCGTTTGGATTGCGGGTCGAAATATTGTCGATATGCCCTCCAACGGCATTCCGCAGTTACGTCGAAACATTGGAAATGTGTTTCAGGATTACAAACTGCTGCTGAACAAGACCGTCTTTGAAAATATTGCGTTCGCCCTCGAGGTGATTGGCAAGCCACAGCATGTGATTTCACAGCAGGTTCCTGCGGTGATCGACCTCGTTGGGTTATCCGGCAAGGAAGATCGTTTTCCGCATCAGTTGTCCGGTGGTGAACAGCAACGCGTGTCAATTGCGCGAGCCTTTGTGAACCGACCATTGATTTTGGTAGCGGACGAACCAACGGGAAACCTTGACCCTGGAACTGGTGAAGGCATCATGCGGTTGCTCGACCGAATCAACGGGACGGGGACGACTGTGGTGGTGGCAACACATGATCGTCGGATCGTTGATGCGATGCGTCGTCGAGTAGTGCAACTCGACCGTGGAGTTATCGTGCGTGACCAGGAGCGAGGTGTTTACCAGTGATATCTCGGCTCAGGTATATGTTCCGTGAGACGGGGGAGAGCATTCGGAGAAACCCGACGCTGTCGGTAGCTTCTGTGATTACTGCCGCTGTCTCGTTGTTGATCTTTGGCCTCACGCTCATCATCCAGCACGGTTTTGACAACTTGCTGTCCCAATGGGAGGGCGGCGTCGAGATGATCGTCTACGTGAATTCGGGTGCTGGGGAAGAGCAGCGCCTCGTGATTGAAGATGCGCTCGGCCAACAGCAAGGGGTGACGATTGAGGCTTGGTCATATTGCGATGTGGCGTGCTCACTCGCCGATGCTGACCGGTTGTTCGCTGGCGATCCAGTGACTCGGGCACAGTTGACGGAGCTGAATATTCCGACCCAGTACAAGGTTGTTCCGCTTGATGCGACCCAGGTCGAAATTCTGCGTGGCTTGCGCGATCGGTACCTTGAGCTACCGAATGTGTACTCAGTGCAGCTTGCCGAAGAACAGTTAGATCTCATCTCCAAGCTTCAAGGATTTGTGTCGACGTATACAACTGGTTTGTGGATCGCTCTGATGATTGCGGCGTCGCTATTGATTTGGAACACGATCCGCACTGCGATGTTCGCTCGACGCCGTGAGATCGAGGTGATGAAGTTGGTTGGTGCAACCGACTGGTTCATTCGGCTGCCGTTCATGCTCGAAGGCCTCCTGCAAGGTGTTGCGGGAGGTGCAGTTGCTTCGGTTGCTATGTGGTTCATCAATGGCCGCTGGACGGCAGGAGTTGAGACATTTCCAGCAAATTCGGGCATGACAGCTCTCGTTGTGGTGGATGGCTATGAGTGGCGTGTTGGACTGATCGTGGTCTTATTTGGTGCGCTCATCGGAACGATTGGTTCGGGTACCGCCGCCTCCAAATTCCTTGACGTGTGATCGTCCGGCCATGATGTATGGATGGCTGCACCTACCAACCTTGATCCATCCACCTACGAACAGATCGAACTTGAGATCGCAGATGGAATCGCAACCATCTGGTTGAACCGTCCTGACAAAATGAATGCGTTCACCGAGCGCATGCGGTACGAAGTGCTTGACGCCCTAGATCGGACTGATGCAAACGATGATGTTCGCGCTGTGGTGTTCACAGGAAGGGGACGGGCCTTCTGTGCGGGAGCGGACTTGTCGTCCGGAGAGGGCACCTTTTCGAAAGGTGGCTCCGATGTCATGGGTCGTAACGGGGTTCCACGTGATGGCGGCGGAACGGTCAGCTTGAGGATCTACGAATCAAAGAAGCCAGTCATCGGAGCAATCAATGGCGCCGCCGTTGGCGTTGGCGTCACGATGACGCTTCCGATGGATATCCGGATTGCCTCAACTGCTGCAAAGTTTGGATTTGTCTTCTCCCGACGAGGAATCGTGCCTGAGGCGGCATCCAGCTGGTTCCTTCCGCGCCTGGTTGGGATTAGCCAGGCCATGGAATGGGTGGCATCCGGAGAAGTCTTTCCTGCCCAAGATGCGCACGCAGGTGGTCTCGTTCGCTCGCTCCACGAGCCAGACGAATTGCTCGAGGCGGCCTATGCCCTCGCTCGACGTATGACTGAATCATCATCGGCGGTATCAGTCGCGGTGGCACGCAAGATGATGTGGCGAATGCTCGGTGCGGACCACCCAATGGAGGCGCACAAAGTGGACAGCCGTGGAATCTTGGAACGCGGCCGCTCGAATGATGTGAAAGAGGGAATCAACTCGTTCTTTGAAAAGCGGGCTCCAGCATTCCCTGACAAAGTTTCTGATGGGTTAGGAACCATTTTTTCTGATTGGGAAGACCCGACCTACGACTCGTAATTGCTGCCTAGGCTGTGAACGTGAATGACGCGCCGCTCTACGAACGTGTCGGTGGTGAACCATTTTTTCGTGAGTTAGTAGCGGCGTTTTATGACGGTGTCGCTGATGATGCTGTGCTCGCACCGCTCTACCCCGACTACCCCGATTTTGAACCGGCAAAAGATCGACTGGCGCTCTTTCTCATCCAATATTGGGGCGGCCCCCACACGTATATGGAGCAACGGGGGCATCCGCGACTACGAATGCGACATCTTCCATTTGTGGTGGGGGAACGTGAACGTGATCATTGGTTGATGCACATGGCGACAGCCGTCGAGGCGGTCTGTAACGGGCGAGATGGGGGCGAAGATATTGCCGCGGAACTACTGCAATATTTTGTTCCAGCGGCAGAGCATCTCCGAAATGACCAACCGTTGAGCCTTCGGCCATGACAGTTCCAGTCATCAAGGTCAAAGACCTTGTTGTCGAATACCGGTCATCGGCAGGAACGATTCGGGCGGTCGACAGACTCAACCTTACGATTTTGGCTGGCGAGGTCTACGCGCTACTCGGTGAAAACGGGGCAGGAAAGACGTCGACCGTCGAGGTCATTGAAGGCCACCGTCCTCGGTACAGCGGTGCAGTGCAGGTCCTCGGCATTGACCCGGCGACATCAGGAGCGGTACGGCGTGAACTTCGGGATCAGATCGGCATTGTGTTGCAGACAAGTGGCGTTGAACCTGAAATCACTCCCCGCGAAGCGCTGAAGTTGTTCAGCTCGGCGTATCGCTCGCCCCGACCGGTCTCGGAGGTGATTGAGCTCACTGATCTTCGAGACTTCGCTGATCAACGAATCGGCACACTTTCGGGTGGCCAGCGTCGTCGTCTTGATCTTGCCGTCGCTGTCATCGGTCGGCCAAAGGTGCTATTTCTTGACGAACCCACCACCGGATTTGATCCGTCGGCTCGCAGGAAGGCTTGGGATCTGATCTCACAGCTACGGGTCGATGGAACAACCATTTTGCTCACCACGCATTACCTGGATGAAGCGGAGTACCTCGCTGACCGAGTCGGCATGATGTCAAAAGGTCGGATGCTCGTTGAGGGGAGCCCAGGCGATCTGCAGCAAGCACATGGTCAAAGTGTGATGTCAGTCAAGATCTCTGAAAGTGATTCGCTCGGTCAACAAGAGCTCGAGACAGGGGTGGAACTTGCCCTGAACGCAATTCCTCATCAGGCGTCGTGGATGGGACATCGCCTTGAGATCACGACATCCGATACCACCGGTGTACTTGAGCGATTGGCTTCTTGGGCTGCCTCGGAAAGTCTGTCGTTGAGTGACTGGTCGATTGAGCGCCCGTCTCTGGAGCAGGTGTTTCTCGATCTCAACGCAGACGATGATCGAGGTGGCGCAGATGACTGAATCTCACACATGGCCGCCGTCGCTTCAACTCTTATTCCGACAAGCCTCGCATCAGTTGCGACTCTTTCTTCGAGTTCCGGTTGCGGTCTTTTTCACGATTGCGCTGCCATTCGTTGTTCTTCTCATTATCAACGCAACATCAGGCGAGCGATTCTTGAGCGACACCAACGGCGACTGGCCGGTTGACGCCTTTGTGTGTGTTGCGATTGCTGCGTTCACAGCGGTGTCGGCCACATTCACCAACTTGGCAAATATGGTGCCAATCCGGCGAGAAGAAGGCGTGCTGCAGAGGTGGCGGTCAACTCCGTTGCCGGTGTGGGTGCTAGTTGGCGGTCACATCCTCTCAGCGATGGTGATCGCCGTTCTCAGCGCACTTTTTATGCTCGGCGTTGGGGTAGCGCTGTATGGAGTGCAAATTTCGCTTGCGGCGGTCCCTGCGCTCATTCTGACCATGCTGGTCGCAACGCTCTCATTCGCTGCGATGGGTATGGCCGTAGCGGCTGTGGTGCCCACGGCAAGTGCTGCATCGGGTATTGCAAACGCAATTATTTTGCCGATGGCGTTGATCTCAAATGTCTTCATCCCGATGGAAGACCCGCCTGCAGCGATTGACATCCTTGCCAATCTCTTCCCGCTGCGCCCGTTTGTCGACGCTCTACAAGCCCCGCTTCATCCGATGAACCCAACTACTGCTCCTCAGTGGGGCAGCCTCGGTGTCATCGCATTATGGGGATTAGTGGGATTTGCTGTCGCCGTTCGGCAATTTCGATGGAATGCGGCTCCCGGGGGCAGCACGCGTCGGCGCCGTTCGCGATCTCAGTAGCGGCACTTGACATGGGAATCGTCATGTTCTGTTCGCTCTGCAGTTAGCGCAACGCAAAGCATGCAATCGCTGATGCCGCTGCTGCATTAAGTGAGTCAACGTGTTCTGCCATTGGAATGCGCGCTGTGATACAGCGAGCCATCGTTGAGGGTTGTAGCCCCGCTCGCTCAGACCCGATCAGCACCGCACGCGGTCGAGCAGGGTCGAGAGCGGCAGCGACTTCATCAATCGCTGCTGCGGCGGGGTCGGGCGTGAGGGCAATGAGGTCTCGTCGCCCATTGGTTGCCTCTGCGGCAAGGAGGTCGTCGAGCTGGGAGGTTCGAGCATGGGGAAGCGCGAACGTGGTTCCCATCGCAACTCTCAATGATCGTCGCGAGAGCGGATCGCCGCTGTACGAGTCAAGGAGCAAGCCGTCCCATCCGAGACCGGCTGCATTTCGCACAATTCCTCCGATGTTTGCGGGGTTGTCAACTTGTTCAACGATGACAAGGCGGTGACTGCGGGCGAGCAATGTTGTCGCGCTTGGGCGTGGTGGGCGTTGAAATATGGCGACGATTGGATGGGGCATGCCGAGGCCAGTGACGAGTCGCCTGATTTCGTCGCCTCCGACAAACACCTCTACGCCAAGTTCGGAAGCGATTGGTGGAACCCGTTCAGCGTCAGCGAGAGCCGCGACCGGTGTGCAACCAGCCCGGAACGCCCGTTCAACGACGAGATCTCCCTCAGCGAGGAAGAGCCCAGCGCCCTGATCGTCTCGTTTGTCGGCTCGGGTGGTGAGGCCTCGCTCTCGAAGGCGAAAGAGTGCTAGCCGTTCATCGTCGACCGACTCAATCGTGACGAATGGCATCTCAGAAGTGGTACGGGAATGGCGACCAGTCGGGGTCACGCTTTTCTAGGAATGCGTCACGTCCTTCTGCGCCCTCGTCGGTGCCATAAGCAAGCCGAGTGGCTTCACCTGCGAATACTTGCTGTCCAACGAGTCCATCGTCGACCAGGTTGAATGCGAACTTCAACATGCGCTGCGCGGTCGGACTCTTACCGCAGATGATGCGAGCCCATTCGAGTGCGGTCTGTTCGAGGTCTGCGTGGTCGGCAACCGCATTGACTGCTCCCATGCGGTGCATTTCCTCGGCGGAGTACTCAAGGCCAAGGAAGAAAATCTCTCGGGAGAACTTTTGCCCGACCATTTTTGCAAGGTAGGCCGAGCCATATCCGGCGTCGAATGATGCAACGTCGGCATCGGTTTGCTTGAACTTTGCGTGTTCGCGACTTGCGATCGTGAGGTCGCACACAACATGAAGACTGTGGCCTCCGCCGGCTGCCCAACCTGGGACGACGCAGATCACCACTTTTGGCATGAAGCGGATAAGGCGCTGGACTTCGAGAATGTGAAGTCGGCCTGATCGGGCAGGGTCGACCGATTCAGCGGTATCACCGTCTGCATATCGATAGCCGTCTCGGCCACGGATCCGTTGGTCGCCTCCTGAGCAAAATGCCCAACCACCATCTTTCTGAGATGGGCCGTTCCCGGTGAGGATGACACAACCGACGTCACTTGACATGCGAGCGTGGTCGAGGGCGCGATACAACTCGTCGACGGTATGAGGCCGGAATGCATTACGAATGTCGGGCCGGTCGAATGCGATACGCACGCAACCGACATCACGGGCTCGGTGGTAGGTGATATCGGTGAACTCGAAACCAGGAACGTTTTCCCATTTTGAGGCATCAAAGATTTCAGAGGTATCAGGGCGGGCGCTCATGTCTCTATTGTCGCTCTTTCTTCGTCGTTTGCCGCCATTGTTCCCGAGTTTGGTACTTCGCACACGGCTGCACCTTGTAAGCGCTGCCTCAACGCAACGGCGAGTAGCGCCATGGAGGCGATGGCAAGGATCGGTTGGGTTGGTGCGAACCAGTCAAGTGCTCCTGATGTGCCAAGGGCGATGACCACGAGTTTGTTGCATACCGGGCACCCGATGGCAAAGAAACCGAGGAGCCCACCAGCGATTCCCTTGCGTTCGTTGACGGCAGGTTGTTGATCTGCAACGTAGGTGGCGAGCAGCAGGCCCCCAAGTAGTGACGTGATGATAAGGCTGGGGTAGCTCCACCATGTGACGTCAACGGGACGGCCGAACACCGGGTTAGGTATGACATCGGTTGGAAGGCCAACCGCAAGACCAACCGCCAGCATGCCGACGAGAGCGGTGACCCACTGTCGCTGGCTCCAAGTCCTCATGGATATGACGGTATCTCGGGTTTCGCCGAGGTGGTCAGAGGCGAAGCAGCGCAGTGATCGTCGCAGCCGCCAAAATCACGACGATGATTGGCGCCCGACGCCATATGAGGATTGCGGCAATCGCAACCCCGGCACTTCGGGCATCAATGGTGAGTGACTTTCCGCTTGCAAAGGTCAGCTGCGCGATGACTGCGCTCACAACTGCTGCGGGAATCAATGACCCAAGGCGTTCGAACATCGGCACTCGACGAACGAGCGCGGTTCCGCCGTACATGCCCAGGAGACGCAGGCTTGCGACCCCAACGGCAAGCAGAATGATGATGGTCCAGGTCATGTCGATGCGGCCTTCTGCTCTGGAACTTTGAGCGCCACGATCGCCCCGGTGAGGCTGAGGATGATCGGTGTGCCAGCGGGCGCGATCGGAAGGAGGGCTGCGCAGATCCCGCCGCCAACGACCGCGGCCACAAATCCTGGCCGTTGACGCAACAAGTTGGCGATAATCGCGAGCAAAAGGGCAGGAAAGACGGCGTCAAGACCAAGTCTGTTCGCATCACCGATGATGTTGCCAAGAAACACCCCGGCGAATGTTCCACACCACCAGCCGAGGTGTAACGCCCCGGTGACCCACCAAAATGCCGTCATAACCCCTGCTGGAGTCGGCTGTTGCATCGCCACCCCGACATTTGGATCGAGACAGTTCAGCGCCGCACAACTTCGTTGAAAGTGCCCGACTTTGATTCTCGTTCCAAGGCTTGCAGCAAGAAGTCCGAAACGTGAGGCGACTACCCATCCCGCAATCAGAGCTGCAAGGACGCTTCCGCCTACATCGCGAACAGCGATGTATGCGAGTTCGGATGTAGCAGAGAGAACAATGCCGGCTGCTGCGATCGTCTTCACCGCGGACCCCACGTGCTCATAGACGAGCACGTTGACGGTCACCCCAATTGCGAAGAATGTGAGGCAGATTCCGATCAGTGTTCCCCATTCTGGACGAGCGCTGACACGTGCCTCGGACATCTCGCAAGTGTTGCACAACGGTTGTTTCAGCAGGGGGCTGGAGGCAAGGAGGAAGGCCTCCGACTCCGTTCGCACTGGCTGTGGTGGGTAGAACGGGCGAATGGATGACGTTGTGCTCTATGACAAGGCGGGCGGAATAGCGACGATCACATTGAACCGCCCTGACCGAATGAACGCCTGGACCGGAGAATTAAGTGACGCCTTACAGGCCTACCTCGGTGACGCCGACCGCGACGACGAGGTTGTTGTCGTCGTCATCACCGGCGCCGGAAAAGCCTTTTGTGCCGGAGCCGACCTCGGCGATGGTGAGGGTGGATTTTTTCCGGTGACTGCCGACGATGATGGCAGGCCAAGGCTGTGGCCATATCAGGTGCGCAAGCCGATCATCGCGGCAATCAACGGCCATGCCGTCGGAGTTGGCATCACCATTGCAATGCTGTGCGATATTCGGATTGTTGCTGAGGATGCAAAAGTGCAATACGCAATGGTTCGGCGCGGAGTAGTCCCTGAACTTGCTTCGCACGTGATTCTGCCAAGGGTCGTCGGGTTTTCTCGAGCGGCTGAATTGATGTTGACCGGTCGGATGATGTCCGGTGCCGAGGCCGCAGAACTCGGTCTTGCCTCGAAAGCGGTGCCGGCTGCAGAGGTGCTCGCTGAAGCGACATCGCTTGCTACCGAGATGGTTCGCAACGCCTCGCCGGTTGCTCTTGGAGTGTCAAAACAGTTGTTATGGCAGGGGGTGACCTCCTCGGTCGACGACATGCTGAAACGGGAGGGGCGGGTGA
This sequence comes from Ilumatobacteraceae bacterium, assembly GCA_049432165.1. Lineage (GTDB taxonomy): Bacteria > Actinomycetota > Acidimicrobiia > Acidimicrobiales > Ilumatobacteraceae > Casp-actino5. Next base: position 231 of record JBMTDQ010000023.1, on the reverse strand, counting down.
TCAATTCAATTGCCCGCATGCCGGATGCGGTTGAAGGGGTCACAGCGTTTTTTGAGCGTCGCGACGCGGTCTGGTCCGGAAGCGTTAACGATTCTGCTGACGACATCCTTCAACGCTGAGGTAGTGAAGATCTCGGGGCGAGGCTGTGTGTGACGCGGCGGGTCAGGGTTGTTCTGGTCAGTGAGTCGCTACACCAGCGCCCAGGTCACGCCACCGATGTCGAAGGTCTCT
>JBMTDQ010000022.1:0-27479 GCA_049432165.1 Ilumatobacteraceae bacterium | reverse complement strand
GAGTAACAGTGACATCGGTACCAAGATCAATGGCCGGTAGTGCATTGCCCATTTCATCAGGAACGTCGCCTCGATTGTCAGCGTCTCCCAAGCCCAGTTCCCCGGCGAAGTTCTGGCCCCAGCACTTGACGTCACCCGTATTGAGAAGGGCGCAAGAGTGGTAACCGCCTGCAGAAATCTGAGCGACGGTGGCACCAGTGCCGAGATCGACGGCAGGCAACGCGTCACCCATCTCGCCTGGATTCATACCAACCCGGTCTGTTGTGCCTAACCCAAGTTGCCCGCTTAACGAGTTACCCCAGCACTTGACACTTCCTGAATCAAGAAGAGCGCAGGTGTGGCGTTCTCCTGCCGAGATGTCGGTAACGGTGACATCAGTGCCGAGATCGACGAGAGGTAACGCATCTCCCATCTCGTCTGGGTGGTCTCCTCGACTGTTACCGTCCTCAAGGCCGAGCTGCCCCGATGAGTTCAAACCCCAGCACTTCACGTCGCCGCCCTCAAGGAGAACGCAGGCGTGATTGCCCCCGGCGACAACCTTGATCGGTGAGGCATCGGCACCCAGATCGATTGGAAGCAGGGCGCGGCCTGTTTCGCCGGCATTGTCGCCTCGGTTCACGCTGTCGCCAAGACCGAGTTGGCCGACCGAGTTGACTCCCCAACAGATCACCTCGCGTGCTGAGGTGAGTGCGCACGTGAAGTTACCTCCGGCGGCGACAGACACGCGGTCAATGGGACGATCAACACTTGCTGCCTGAGCGACCTCAATCGAACCGTTGCCGCTCGGAGCCGTAACGATCACGGCGATTGACGCGACTATGACGGCAACTTTCAACAACACTGATATCCGGGACCGATGCGATGGTGTTGGCATCTCCGAAACATAGCCGCCAGACAGTCAGGTGCAATTGGATTAATTCTGGCGCTCAAAGATCCAGCGACGCAGCCGTGTCGCATGTCATGGCGACGTGATGGTTGGCAACCTCCCCTCATCGCCTAGGGTGCATGTGTGATCGAAGAAGCAGTGTTGTTACGAGAACTCGACTCAGACGTCGAGCGACTTCTCGAACGTCACCTCGAGCGGTCGAAAGAGTGGTTTCCGCACGAATACGTCCCCTACGAACGAGGTCGTGAACACCAAGAAGGCGACTGGCGCGACACCGATGCCGATCTCGGTGGCGCAGTCATTGACGAAGCCGTTCGATCTTCGTTGATCGTGAACCTGCTCACTGAGGACAATCTTCCCTACTACTTCAGGACCGTTGAAAACACCCTCGGTAACGATGGCGCGTGGGGTGAATGGGTGCGACGGTGGACCGCGGAAGAGGGTCGCCACTCAATGGCGATTTACGGCTACCTCATGACCACCCGTGCAGTTGACCCAGTTGCTCTAGAACGTGACCGGATGGCTCAGGTGAGCTTGGGCAAGATTCCTGAGCCGCCATCGGTTTGTGACGCACTCGTGTACCTTTCGCTTCAAGAACTGGCCACCCGTATTGCGCATCGCACAACTGGCGCAATGATCGGTGACCCGGTCGGACATGAAGTGATGTCTCGAGTGGCAGCTGACGAGAACCTTCATCACCTGTTCTACCGAGACCTAGCGGCAGCAGCTTTCAAAATTGCTCCAGACCAAATGATGTCAGCCGTACTTCGTCAAGTATCCGGATTCGAGATGCCGGGTTTTGGTATTCGAGACTTCGCCGCCCATGCCCGTCGCATCGCCTCGGCAGGTATCTACGATCTCGCAGTCCATCACAAGCAGATTCTTGTGCCAGTGGTGTTACACCAATGGGCAGTCGACAAGATGTCGGGCTTGAGTGATGCTGGCAACAAGGCTCGCGAGGCGCTGATGGTTCGACTTGACAAGAGTGCCCGAGTTGCCGAGCGGCTTCTCGAGCGTCGCGGCGATTCGGTCGTCGCTCCTGCGCTGTAGGCGACTCATCTTGCAATAACTCTCAAATTTGAGGAGCACCGAATGGCCGAGCGAGACCCTCGTCGAGAAGCGCAATTTCCTGGAATTGAGAAACGAACCGGCAAGCCAATGGCTCATTGGTTTCAATTCATGGAGTCGCAGACCGGCCGTAAGTACGAAGAGCAGATGGAAACCCTTCGGGATGAGCACGGCTTCACCCGAACCCAGGCGAATGCCCTCATTATGTATATGAAAGGCTCAACCTCATCTCGTCGAGTTGAGACTCCCTCTGACTACGTCAATGCATTACCTGATCCGCAACGATCGACGGCACAGTTCATTCTTGACACCATCGGGTCAGCATTCCCGCAACTAGAACTTGTGATCGCCTGGAACCAACCGATGTTTCGTGAAGGAAAGCGCTACTACTTCGGTATTAGTGCAGCGAAAAACCATTTACTCGTAGCACCTTTCAATGCAGACGTACTCGACACCCTTGAACCGCAACTTTCTGGCTTGAAGCGCAACAAGAAGACGGTTCAGGTTCCCAATGACTGGGAAGTTGATACAGCGTTGTTGACCGAGATGGTCAGCCGACAACTTCCTCAATAGCGACGAGCCTTGGGTCAGCGTCAGAGGTGCTGACCGAATCTATGACGAAGGACGCTGTATCCGGCCCCACTCCTCGTACTCGGGCCGACGCTCATCAGACAGCGGAAAAAGGCCACGGGGAGATTCCCCGGCTCTGACGCGTTCGATCGCAAATGCCTCACGGTGCTCCTGTGCTGCTGCATCTGATGCAACTTCTTCGGCGAGCGCATGTGGGATAACTACTGCTCCATCTTCGTCTCCAACGATGATGTCACCAGGCTCAACGAATACGCCGGCACACGTGATTGGTTCGTCGTAACTAAATGGCATATGTTGACGACCCCACGTCGCTCCATGTGACGAGCGGTGGTAGACGGGTCGGCCAAGTTCTGCAATCGCTCCAGTGTCACGCAGTGCACCATCGGTAACGATTCCGATCGCACCGAGGTGGTAGGCCCGCATGGCATAGATGTCACCAACAGTTCCTGCGTCTGGGACATCTCTTGCTTCGATGACGAGAACGTCTCCGTTAGACATTGCCTCGACGACACTCCGCTGAGCGTTCTGGCCAGCCGACAGGTCAGGAAGGCGGTCCTCTCGAAGCGCGACGTATCGAAGCGTTCTTGCTCTTCCAACGAGCCGTTGATTCGGTAGCAGCGGCTTCAGTCCGCTCAAAAATGTGTTGCGAATCTGGCGACCCTGCAACTGGTGGGTAATAGTTGCGACGGCGAGCGATGACAGCGTGGCGCGAAGCTCATCGGAGAGGACGTTTGGAATATCAGATGGCTCCACGGGATCTCCTTTTTATTCGCCTGCATGCGCACAGAAACGAATAAAGGTTAAACCATTACTTCCGGTTTAGGGGAGGCAACGTTGTACGACTCGTTTTTGTCTCGCACCTCAACCCAACGAGTGGATCTCAATCGGGTTACTTGGGCAAGGTCGGTGGCGATCAGTCGCGTCGGCTGGAATTCCGGGTTCCTGCTTGCTGTCCCTTACGGTGACCGCCTGAGGAGTTACGACGCTTGCCGGCGTTTGCAGTATTCCGGTTTCGACCAGGGCCGTCTTGACGATTCCCGCCGGACTCGTTGCGGCGAGAGTCATTGCGACCCGATTCGCTACGACCTGATTCGCTTCGGCGAGGCCGATCGTTTGAATTGCTCCGACGCGAGTCGTTGTTGTTCTCTCGGCTGTCACGATCGGCGCCTTCGCTGCGTCGCGAGTCAGAGCGATCGTCACCATAGCGAGCTGACTGGCCACGATGCGGTTTGCGGCCATCACGTTTTGACGAATCACCTTGACTCCGAGATGAGTCCCGGCGCTGTCCTGATGATTGACCGCCCGACTTCTTCGACTGTGAACGTTGACGCTGCTTGGATGACGAACGCGAACGCTCATTCACTTCACGTGCTGGAGCCAACGTTGCGGTGGAGTCACCAAATGAGGTGATGGAAGCAACGTCAGGATCAACAATTTCAACTTCGATACCGACCTCGCGCTGCATGCGGCGAGCTGCACGACGACCATTTGGTTCAATGAGCGATACGACGACTCCGCCCTGCCCAGCGCGAGCGGTGCGTCCAGACCGGTGGATGTACGCCTTGTGATCTTCAGGTGGATCGAAGTGCACCACCGAAGTGACATCATCAACGTGAATGCCTCGAGCGGCAACGTCAGTAGCAATCAGTGCGTGGGCGCGATGTTCGGTGAACTCTGCAAGGGCACGGGTGCGTTGTGGTTGGCTCTTCCCGCCGTGAATTGACACCGCCTTGATGCCGTCACGCTCGAGTTGCTTGGTGAGGCGGTCGGCTCCATGACGGGTTCGACAAAACACAATCGTCGGCCAAGCAGCAGCAACAGTCTCGGCAAGAAGACCGACTCGCTCGTCACGGGTGACTGTCCAGAAACGATGGTCAGCGATCGAAATGCTGTCGTGCTGCGGGACAACCTCATGGCGAATTGGGTCGTGCTGGTAGTTCTTGACAAGGTGTGCAACATCGCCATCAAGTGTTGCTGAGAACAAGATCGTCTGTGTTCGTGAGGTTGCGGCATCGAGAATTCGTCGGACCGCAGGCAAAAAGCCCATGTCGGCCATCCGGTCGGCTTCGTCGATGACGACACGTTCGATGTCATCCAAGATGACCGAGCCAGATTCCATGAGGTCTTCAAGGCGGCCCGGGCAGGCGACAAGGATGTCGGTGCCATGCTTCAGGGCGTTGACCTGCTTGCCGTATGCAACTCCGCCGTACACGGTTGTGATCGAGGTGCGACTTGAAAGGGTCTCCATCTCTGATGCGATCTGATCAGCAAGTTCACGAGTTGGTGACAACACGAGTGCTTTTGGTCGACGAGGGGTTCCTTTCGGGGTCATTGCGACCAAAGGAATTCCAAATGCGAGTGTCTTTCCTGATCCGGTTGGGGCGGCACCGCACACGTCGTGGCCCTGAAGGATGTCAGCAATGGCAACTCGTTGAATTGCAAATGGTTCGTCAAAACCTCGACGGGAAAGCGAACGGCAAATGAACTCAGGTACTCCGAGGTCTTCGAACGTCAGCGCGCGTGATTCAGATTCGGTCAATGTCATGGGGAAGCTCCAGATGTGGTGGGCGCGGTTGTAAGTAATCAGCGCAGGGCTGAACAGTTCATATGGGGGAGGGATGGCTCACGATGATCGGAGGAACTACATCCCGTTCTGCGAACCCACCAATCGGAAGTCCCGATCAGCGAGTGTGACGGTAACAGCCAAAACGCGAAACCGTGCGAACAGTTGATCCGTACAGGTGGTGAACCCTGTCACCACGACATAGAAATCGTCTTCGGCGATCGGTCGCTAATCGTTGGGCGCCACGTTGGGTCACCATCGAGTTGTAACTCAGGGAAGCGTCGAAACAGTGCAGGAAGTGTTGCCTTTGCTTCAAGCCGAGCGAGTGCAGCGCCGAGACAGAAATGATGCCCGAACCCAAAGGTGAGGTGAGGGTTGGGATTTCTGTTGAGCACAATCTCGTCAGGTGAGTTGAAGACCCTCGGATCTCGATTCGCCGCAAGAATGTTGAAGAACACCGACTGGCCAGTCTTCATGTTGACACCGGAATGTTCATGGTCCTCTGCGACAGTTCGCATCATTGCTTTGGCTGGTGCCTCGAATCGCAGCAACTCTTCGATAGCGGTGTCAAGTTCTGCGCCCTCGAGATTGACGAAGTCAACGCGCGCGTCTGGGTCTCGACACAGCGCGACCGTTGCCGAGCCGAGTAGGGAAGCTGTCGTGTCGTGGCCAGCGAAGAGCAGTAGCGAACACGCTCCAAGCAACTCGATTTGTGTGAGTCCATCGACCTCGTTCTCCTCCGCAAGTAAGAGGGATAGCAAGTTGTCCTCGGGCTCGGATCGATAGCGATCGAATAACGGCTGTAGTCGGCCTTCAAGTTCAGCCCCAGCAGCCCGAGCAACTTCGTCGTAATCGTCACGACCAACAGCCCCAAAGACAACAACACCAAATTTCTCTGACCAACTCGCCAACCAGTCGCGTTCATCAACCGGAACTCCGAACAACTCCGCAATCACCGCTGCAGGAAGAGGATGGGTGAGCAGTTCAACAAGGTCGCCACCAGATGTTTGCCCCATGGTGTTGAGAAGGTCATCAACAATCTGATCGACACGCGCTTCAAGAGCATTCACAGAACGAGGAGTAAATGAGCGGGCGAGCGGGCCCCGAAGCCTCGTGTGCTCAGGTGGTTCGTGGAACAGCATCCAACCATCGAGGAGATCGATTGCCATCGATAAGGCCTCAGCTCGAGGTCCACTGAGACGTTCCCTGAACCCCGCCATACGTTCGGTGGACAGCCGGGAATCACGAAAAGCAGCATTGAGCTCTGGATGTCCGATCACAATCCACGCACGGTGTCGGTCACTCCACTGAATCGGTCCCCCCTCGCGGAACTGTTTGAAATAATCGTGTGGGTCATCGATTGCGTGCGGATCGAGCAGATTGATGTCAGCCATGCCAGTCACCTCAGTCGCGATGGTGCCATACGCATTCCGCCGTCAATACGTAGATCGGAACCGTTCAACATCGTGTTCGAAATGATGTGCGCGCACAGCTGTGCGTACTCAGGGCCATGTCCAAATCGTGGTGGGAATGGAGTTGTTGCAGCCATTTGCTCGGCGTACTCATCGGGCATTCCTTCGACGAGTGGAGTGTCGAACGAGCCCGGAGAAATCGATACCGCCCGAATTCCCCACGGAGCGAGATCTCGTGCCAATGGCAATGTCATGCCGAGCACGCCACCTTTCGAAGCGGAATATGACACACCACCGTCGACACCGTCGGTTGCGGCAATCGATGCGGTCGTGACGATTACTCCCCGTTCGCCGTCTGGTCCTACTGGTTCGAGATCGTGCATTGCCCACGCAGCCAGGCGAACAATGTTGAACACGCCAATGAGATTGATATTCACGATGCGTTGAAACTCGTCGAGCGGATGTGGGCCGGTGCGTCCGATGACTTTCTTCCCAGCTCCAACGCCCGCGCACGCAACCGCGATTCGAGGGGCGCCGAGTTGCTCTACGAGGTGGCCGAATGCAGCCTCTAACGATTCGGCCGAGGACACATCGCATTCAGCAAACTCTCCACCGATTTCCTGCGCAATCTGCTCGCCTCGAGCAGCATCGCGGTCAAGGATGCCGACACGCGCGCCGAGAGAAGAAAGATGACGAGCCGTAGCAGCACCAAGACCTGATGCACCGCCAGTAATGAACACTGCGTTACCGGAAATTTCCATTCACAAACCCTAGATAGTCCGCCGATGCGACCTCTTATTGGTATTGAGATTTATTGGTGTCGAGATTCCGCCCGGTCCTTTACGCCCAGTAGTTGCCGTCGCAACATCACTCCGTCGCCAGGGCCAAGGGTGGATTTCAGTAATGGTGCTCCAAGCGGGAGCCGAAGTTCGGACCTCACCCGAGAGATGAGCCGAGTGTTTTGACCATCGTCATTCAATGCATATGCAAGGGTGAACTTGAAGCGAGAAGTTTGCTTGTGACCACGAAGAGAGAGAACGAGATGGTGCGGGGCATCGATGTGTGTCACCACGAAACTGATTGGACCACCCGGAACGACATCGCCAACCGATGACACTGCCCACTCGGGGTGAACCGATGTTGCGCTCTTGCGACCAAAGTTGTCAATCAGGTCATAGCTGTACCAGCCAGCTCGACCTAACCCCATTTGAGCAATCCACGGGAACACCTCGGTTGGGGGTACGTTGATAGTGATTGCTCGAGTAGCGCTAAATGCTGGGGTGGTGATGAGCTCATCACCAGGCAAACGCTGCGAAATTTCGCTGGTCGTTGCTCCCCAGTTTTCGAAGATCATGTGGTGCGCCGTTTCCAAATCACTGCCGAAACCCACGCCGCAGTTATCCCTCGAGTCGTCCACGCGAGGGTTCGGACGAGGTCGGCTTTCATCAGGCGGTCGTGCACCTCTGGGATGAAGCCATTTGCGAGATCTGAATGAGCCGGCGCCGAGAAGAAACCACTCACCACGAGCACCACTCCCATGGCGATTCCACCGATGACAAGCGGTGGAAGGAGCGATTGATCACGTTGACGCCATGCCCAGACGAGCAAAAGAAGCGCTGTTGCCCCTTCGGCCGCCCACGGAACAAGGAGAAGTTTGCCGATTCGGTCGACATGAGCTGCTTGAAACTCGACGTACGCATCAGCACCGACAGTTGCGAACAATGGATAGTGCACGGTGTGGATTGTCCAAATCAAACCCACCATGAACCAGGTTGAAATGAGGTGGAGGCCGGTGAGTGCGGCGGGTGGTGTTCGTTGCACAAGCCAGACGTTAGAGCGAGCCTGCGTGACATGCACGACGTTGCGGACACATGAAATATCGTGTGGACGATGACCCCACTCGAGACCGTGAACACGTTTATGAACCACATTGAGTCAAAGGACGTCAACGCTGCGGCAGATTTGCTTGCAGCCGACATTTCCTACGAAAACATGCCTATCGATCCTGTCGTCGGTCGTGATGCGGTCCGGCAGGTGCTCGAGGGATTTCTTGGGTCGGCGGGTGAGGTTGAATGGAAAGTTCTCAGCGAATGGGAGGTAGGCAGCACCGTCATCAACGAGCGCCTCGATCGTTTTCACATCGGTGGCGGGTGGCTCGAACTACCGGTAGCGGGATTCTTTCAAGTGACCGATGGACTCATTACGTTGTGGCGCGACTATTTCGACATGGGCTCCTATATGTCCCAATTCACGACACTCACCTCATGAACCTGATTCGTGTTGATGGAACGAGTGCATCGGTATCTGTCCGATGAATCATTGCGTGGGTGAGATAGTTGGCTGTTGACGCTGAACTTCACGAACGCGTGCGGTTGCTACTCGCCGGCGACATGTCGATTTCTGAACGCGCGATGTTTGGAGGGATTGCATTTATGTGTAACGGGAACATGGCAGTCGGCATCATCGACACTCGGCTGATGGTGAGAGTCGGTCGCGACCGATGGCAGGAAGCACTGCTCGAGCCGCATGTGACCGAGATGGATTTCACGGGTCGTTCGATGAGGGGATTCGTGTATGTCATGCCTGAAGGTCTTGTCGGCAAAGGGTTGAGGACGTGGGTCGAGGCGGGGATCCGCTTCGCAGCATCGCTGCCACCTAAGTAGGCATCGACGGTAGGTCCCGACAGCAGGCCTCGACCGCTTGCAGACATCACGTAACATCGATCCGTGGCATACGAGTTGATCGCTGACAAGTTGTCCCGCAACGAATTTGTCCTCCTTGATGGAGCGACAGGAACCGAACTGGAACGACGAGGCGTGCCGATGGATGCCGATGCGTGGTGCGGACCGTCAGTTGCAGAACACGGCGACGTGCTGAGCGCAATTCACCAGGACTATCTCAACCTTGGTTGCGACATCATTACTGCGAACACATTTGCGAGCGGGCCAGGCATGCTCCGAGCAGCCGGGCAAGAACACAACCATCGATTCCTCATCGAACGCGCAGTCGCCATCGCGAGAGAGGCGATCGCAGCCTGTGGATTCGAGGACAGAGCGGTGGTGGCGGGCTCAATGTCACACATGATTCCGGTGCTGGCAGGCACAGACGCGGTTGACCCTGCCCTCGGAGATGTTCCGGACGGGTTTATCGAAGACTGTGAACGTCATGCCTCAGCATTGGCAGATGCCGGTGTCGACATGATCCTTCTCGAAATGATGTACCACCCGCAGCGCGCGGCTATCGCAACGGATGCGGCCTGCGCGACGGGTCTTCCGGTTTGGTTTGGACTTAGCGTGCGTGAGGGGGGTAACGGGTCGCCAGTCTTGTTTGATCAACATGCCGAGCGACCGTTGAATGAACTCTTCCATCTGCTTGATGCTCGGGTCAGCGCGGCAAGCATCATGCACTCGCGGGCAGATCTCGTTGAACCGGCGATCGAACAATTGCGTTCCCATTGGAATGGTCCAATTGTCGTGTACCCAGACAGCGGCCATTTTGAGATGCCTCAATGGAACTTCAACGACGTCATGACACCAGATGCGTTTGCGGGTTATGCCAAACGATGGCGCGATCTCGGTTGTTTCGCAGTTGGTGGTTGCTGTGGACTCGGGCCTGAGCACATCGCTCAACTCGCAGCATGGCGTGCGGTGTAGGTAACGCCGCTGCAGTTCGCCCTCGAACTACCGTCAATCATTCATGAGATACTCAAGCAAGCTGCCGAATTCCCCGAATGCGGCTCTGACATCTATTGCCGGCGCCTGAGCGGTCTCCAGTAGCAACGAATTTGCGACTACTGGTTACGTTTCGTGCGTGACTCAGACGGCGTCCACAAATACCCAGCGGTCGACTAATCCATGGTTGACCTTTTGGCTGTGTGGCACTGCGACATTCATCGGCACCCTCGACTTTTCTGTTGTCAACGTCGCGTTTATCGAAATTGAACGTTCGTTTGCAGGTGTTTCTCGAGCCACGATTTCGTGGACGGTCACGGCGTACAGCATTTTGTACGGCTCGCTACTCATCGTTTCCGGCCGCACCGCCGATCGCGTCGGCCGGCGCAACGTGTTTTCTGCCGGGGTAACGGTGTTTCTGGTTGGTTCGGTTGTCTGCGCAAGCGCACCCAGTGTGATGATCCTCATCATTGGAAGAGGCCTGCAGGGAACCGGAGCAGCAATGCTCACTCCGTCAGCACTTGGGATGATGATCGCAGCATTCCCTGCCGAGCGACGAAGTCAGATGGTCGCCTGGAACACGGCAATGGCGGCACTCGGCGTTGCCGCCGGGCCGACGTTTGGCGCAGTTCTCATCGGGGCATTCGACTGGCGGGCAGCATTCTGGGTGAACATCCCAATTTGTTTCGGAGTGCTAGTTCTCGTGCGCAAGGTGCACGCTCCGCCACCTGTCGATCGAGGGCCGATGCCTGACGTCATTGCGGCACTGTTATTGACGATCGCAGTTGGAGCGACCGTCTGGGGAATCGCTGAGACCGAAACGGTAGGGGTATCAGACATCCGCGTGTGGGGAGCATTGCTTGTTGCAGTGGTCTTCGCTGGCTTCGTTATCCATCGAACACGAACGAGCGAAACCCCGTTGCTTCCTCGTGTCATGTTTCAGAACCGTTCAATGAACCTTGCGAATATTGCGATGATCATCTGGGGTGGGGCGTTTTCAGGCAACATTTTGAACAACGTGCTGTTCCTGCGTACCGAATGGAAATACGGCATTGTTGCAGCAGGACTTCTCTCGGTACTGTCGCCAATCACGGTCGCCACGACCTCGTTTTTTGTCGGTCGAAATGTGTCACGGCTCGGACTTCGCAACCTGCTGATCTTCGGTTCGACCTGTTTCCTGTGTTGCCAACTGGGATTCCTTTTCCTCGTCGACTCAAACCGGACCCCTTGGTCGACATGGTTGCCACTGATGTTTCTGCTCGGCATCGGAATCGGATGCGCGTCACCAGCTATCGCCGCATCTGCGGTGCAGCACGCCCCTCCTGAACAACTCGCACTCGCCGGAGCGCTCAACAGCACCTGTCGCCAAATCGGAGCAGCTCTTGGCGTTGCGGTACTTGTTGCCGTGCAGCTCACCTCGGAGGGTCTCGGTAGCTTCCGTGCAGGCTGGGTCACCATGGCAGTTTTCGCTTTGGTGAGTGGAGCGATCTCGGTGTGGCAGCCGCGCCAACGCTCGGACGCCTCGGTCGCATGACCTAACGTCGCTCCATGGGCTCGATACCGAAAATTTTTCTCGCCCGGTCCTTCATCACCATGGATGACACCGCACCTCGCGTGTCGGCGGTCGCTGTCAACGATGGTGTCATTGTGGCCGTTGGTGAACTTGAAGCAGTCTCCGCTGCTGTCGGCCCGAGTTATCAGATTGACGACACCTTCGCGAAGCACACGGTGATGACCGGTTTTATTGATCAGCACTTGCACCCGTTTTTGGCGGCGAGCACCTTGACGACCGAGATCATCGCCCCAGAAGATTGGGTGATGCCCGACCGGGTTCACGTTGCTGCTGCAACCCCAGGCGAGTTCGACGAACGCGTGATTCAAGCTCATCAGCGTCTCGACGATGGTGAATGGTTGTTCTCATGGGGCTATCACTCGCTGTGGCACGGCGAACTGAATCGCCAACGACTTGACAGTCTTGTCGGTGATCGACCATGTGCAATTTGGCAGAGATCAGTGCATGAGTGGTACATCAACACGGCCGCAACCGAGGCACTTGGCATTACCCCAGAACTTATGGCCGGCTATGGCCTTGCGAGTGAACAACTTGATGTTGAGCGTGGCCATTACTGGGAGAACGGGTGGATGCTTGCTCTCGGCCGTTACCTCATGCCGGTGTTTCTCACCGAAGAGCGAATGCGCACTGGCCTTCATCAACTTGTCACCTACCTGCACATGAATGGGGTGACGGCGATCAACGAACCAGGCGTGTATTGGGCGATTGAACCGTGGGATTTGTATCAGGAGATCCTCGGCGCTGAAGATGTTCCCTTGCTCTCGACGTTCATGGTGGAGGGGAGGACTCAGCCGGTGCGACATGTCGAAGGCGATGACGCCCTGAACGAGTCAAAGGAGCGAATCGCAGAGGCGGGGACAACCGGCAAGGTTGCGATGCTCGACCGACATGTAAAGCTCTTCTGCGACGGGGCGATAGTGAGCCAACTCATGCAAATGGCCGACCCGTACGTCGACGAAAACGGGCAGCCTGACCCACACCATCACGGCGAGTGGATGATGGAGCCAGAAGACCTACGGAAGGTGTTCGATACCTACTGGGATGACGACTGGCAGATTCATATCCATGTGAATGGTGACCTCGGGCTAGAAATACTTGTCGAGATCATCGAAGATGCGCAGCGCCGGCACCCCCGATTAGACCACCGCACTGTCATCGTGCATTTTGCAAACTCGACTGAGGCGCTGATCGATCGAATTGCAGCAACCGGTTCGATTGTGTCGGCAAACCCGTACTATCCGGTTGGATTTGCCGATCGCTACGGAGCGTGGGGGCTTGGTCCTGAACGCGCTGACAATATGGTGCGAGCGGCCTCGGTGTTGAAGCGAAATATTCCGTTCTCGTATCACTCGGATTTACCAATCTGTGCGAGCGACCCCTTGGCAATGGCGTCTTGGGGTGTCAACCGAATCACTGAGTCGGGTCGAGTGGCGGCTCCTGAGCAACGAATTTCGGTTCATGATGCCTTGCGGGCGATCACAATCGAGAGTGCCTATTCGTGGCGGCGTGAAGATGACCTTGGCTCAATCGCTGTTGGCAAGCAGGCGAACTTCACGGTGCTATCCGACGACCCATACGAGGTCGACAACCTTGACATGGCCGGTATCCGTGTGATCGGAACTGTCTTTGCCGGCAACTGGCATCCTGTGCCTCAAGCCCATGCTGATCGGCGGGTCGCTGCACATCGCGGGGCCGATGTCATCAACTTCTCTGATGGTCCAAAGTGCTCATCGACTGGCCACCTCTGCGGTTGTGAGGTTGCGGAATACCTCGCAGAAACCTTCCGCAAGCAATCAGCCTGAGTGGTGCAGACGTGAACGCTCCGGTTGTTCGCCAAGCGCAGTGAACTTCGTGAAAAACGGGATTGCTTGGTGCGCTATCGGACCAATAGCGACCGCGAAGAGCACGGTGCCGATGCCAATCGAACCACCAAGCAGCACGCCGCTCACCAGGACAATTACTTCAATGATCGTGCGCACCACCCTCACTGAGAATCCGCGGGCTGCGAGCCCAGTCATCAGGCCGTCACGTGGACCAGACCCAAATCGAGCACCGATATACAGGCCCGTTGCAACACCGTTGACGACGATTCCCACGACAAGAAACACGAGCCGTGCTGTCATTGACGAAAGCTCTTGCGGGAGGATCCACAGAGAAACGTCGACCCAAAGGCCAACGAGGACAGCATTGGCGAGTGTGCCAATTCCTGGGCGTTCGCGAATTGGAATCCATAGCAGCACCACGAAAAAACTCGTAGCGATGATGACGGTCCCAAGCGACCACCCGATCTGCTGTGACACGCCTTGGTGAAACACATCCCACGGAGCGAGGCCGATATCAGCACGAACGACAAGCCCGAGGCTGAACCCGAAGAACGCAAGCCCTGCCATCAAGAAGAACCAGCGTCGTACAAGCACGTGACGAGGCTACGTGCCGAAGACGTTGAAGCCTCTATGCGAGATTAAGCGCTTTCGCCACATCGGTGATGACGGCTTCTTTCTCGTCGAGCGGTGGAAGCAAAATAATTTGGTCGAGCCCGGCGTCCTCTAACTCATCAATTTTCTTGCGAAGCTCGTCAGCTGTACCTACAAGGCATGTTCGATCGATCAGTTCTGGGGTCACAAAACGCTCTTCCTCGGGCACCACCCAACAGTTATGACCAAGATGAGTGCGTAGGTGGCGACGCTCAGGTGGAGTGTTCTCAAGTTCTGCGACGTAGTCGCCCCAAATGTCAGCCAAATATTCAGGTGGCCGTCGCCCAAATTGCTGCACCTGTTCATATGAGTAGTGGAGGCTTGAGATCGCAAAAGCCCCTGTCTGTCGGCGAACCCGTTCACTGTCGAGTGACTCTCCTTCCTCGAGTACGAGGGCGGTTGTCAACGTTGTAATCGGGAACGACTCACGGTCAATCGTGCGACCAACCTCCTCTGCTGCAGTTGCGAGACGCTGACGTGCATATTGAACCGCTGCGGGTTGAGGAGGCACCGAGGTGACAAGTCCGTCACCGTGTAAGGCTGCAAGCCGCATTGCTCTTGGACCAAATGCGGAAACCCACATCGGGATTCTGGGCTCGAACCGGACGAAGCCACTCTCTGGCATGAGGTGTCGTGTTGGAGCGATTCGTCCCCGGAATTCAAACTCAACCTCGTCACCATCAAGGAAATGTCGGAGGTCACCTAGGTATCGGTCGAACTCTGCAATGCGCATTGGCGGATGACCCATGATTCGCATGGCGGTGTTGCCGGTACCAATCCCGCAAAACACACGGCCGGGAGCAATCTCGTTGATCGTTGCATGAGCGGCAGCGGTCACTGGAGCGGGTCGCGTTGGAGCAACCGCAACACCGGTACCAAGTTTCATTGTGGTGGTTGCCGTCGCCGCAAGAGCCATAAAGGCGTAGACATCGGACCAGATCATTTGGCTATCGGCAGCCCACATGTGTGAGTAGCCCAATTGCTCAGCGAGTTGGACGTAACCAATATCTGATGGTCGAGAAGCAACGCAGATGCCGAATTCCATCACCTGATTGTTGTGAACTACCTCTGTCAACTCCGAGTCGGCGGAGGTGGCTTGGGCTCATCATTGCAATACCAGGGTCACTACGGTCTCATCAATGAACGACATGTTCTCTTTCCCATTGCAAGAGATGCTCGGGTTCACGATCGAGAAATCTGACGGCACTGCTACAGCCTCGCTGGTAGCTGACGAGCGGCATCTCAACCCACATGGCATGTTGCACGGAGGGATTCCGTTCACGATGCTCGACACCGCAATGGGAGCAGCCGTGATGTCGGTTGTTCCAGAGGGCTTCTGGTGTTCGACTGTCGACATTCACACCCGGTTTTTGCGGCCTTGCGGACTGGGCGAGGTCACTGCGAGGGCAACTGTTCGACGTGCAGGGCGGCGTGTGGTGCATGTCGACGCAGTTGTGACCGACGCCGAGGGGCGTGAAGTAGTGAGCGCTGCCGGAACATTCGCTGTCATCGAAATTCCCACCTGAGACGGTCGGTGCTGGTCTGACAGGGCACGTTTCCTGATTTGGCTCAGTCGCTTGCTGGCCTCCCGCCGGTAACGATCTGTCGATCGCAGAGCGACAAACTGTTGCCATGAGCGCAGCACATGGCACAGCACAAGTCGCAATTGTCACCGGAGGTGGCGGCGGCATCGGTCGAGCGGCAACTGAACGGTTCCTCAACGAGGGATGGTCAGTTGTTGTTGGGGATCTCAACGAAGAGCGCGGAGCAACACTGCTGTCAGAAATTGATGCTGGTGACCGGCTCGCCTTTCTTCCGGTTGACGTTGCCGAGGAAACTGACGTTGCCGCACTTGTTGAACTCGCAATGAATCGTTATGGCCGACTTGATTCGATGGTGAACAACGCAGGCATCGGTGGAGCGTTCGGCCCGATTACCGAGCAAGAGGTTGAGGAATGGGACGCGACATTCGCCATCAACATGCGGTCAGTCTTCCTCGGTACAAAACATGCTGCTCGAGCAATGATTGGCCTCGGAAACGGAGGCACCATCGTCAATACAGCGAGCGTTGCAGGAATGTCGGGTGGCGGCGGGCCTCAGGCATACTCGGCAACAAAATCTGGGGTCATCTCTCTCACGATGACGACGGCGGCCGAACTCGCCGAGCACCGGATTCGTGTCAATGCCGTCTGCCCGGGAGCGATCTACACAGAACTGCTCACTCGTGGGAAGCCTGAGCGCACTGACTCATGGCGCGCCGAGATCCAGCCATGGCCAGATCGCGGTGACGCAACTGCAATCGCTGACGTCATGTACTGGTTGTCGACCGACGAATCTCGCTTCGTGACAGGTCAGACTGTGGTCGCTGACGGAGGCTTGCTGGCTGCGGCACCTCGGCTCATCGATCACGAGTTCCGCAACATGAAGACCATGTCCGGTATCGCTTATGGCAACACAGGCCGACCGCCAGAGGTCCGCCGGTTCGTCGACGGTGAGACCGGCGTGTGAACATCTAGACCCATGAGTGCTCAAGAGACAATTTCAGCAATCGCCCAGAAGACCGGTGACATCGGTGCGGCCTTTTACTTCACCCCGGAGACAACCGGTCGGGGGAAAGAATTTGGCTTAGGAGGTTTCTATTTTTATGTGCTGGGTCGTGGCGGTGTGCTTGGAGACGTTGAGCCAGCAGTTGTTCATTCTGCATTCGGCTACTTCAACCCGGGCATGATCGCGAAGTTGTGGGATGGCGGTCGCGAAAAACTCGCTCCGCGTGAGGCTGCTCGCGAGTACATTGCCTGCGCTCACGCTCATGGGCGGGCGAAATTTGCTGGTATCGAGGGCCTCGAAGAATATGTCGCGGCTGTGCAGAAGATCTTCGATGCGATTGATGACTCGTCAATGGCGCTGTTCGCCGGCCTTAAAGCCGAGCCAGTTCCTTCAGACGCTCCGGCCGCCGCATTCCATCAAGCGATGGTGTTGCGAGAGCTTCGAGGAAGTGCTCACCTTACGGCGATTGCATCTGTCGGCCTCCCTTCGGTGATGGCACATGCCATCAAACGGCCAAATGATGTTGCGACGTTCGGTTGGGCCGAAGGAGAAGTTCCTGAACCCACTGCCGATGACATTGCGAAACGAGATCGTGCCGAAGCGATCACGAACGAAATGCTCGAACCAGCGTTCGCAGTGTTGACCGAGGCTGAAGAAGCAGCGCTCATCGCCGGCACCAACGCGATGCACGCAGCGCTATAGCCAGAACGGTTAGTCGACCGGTCTTCGCTTACTGAGCGCTCACCACCGACCAAGAGCCGACGCTTGAATCGATTGTCTCACCGGGAGGCGTGCAGCAACATACGCCGTCATCTCGAATTGAGAGCGAGTACATGTTGGTGACAACTTGGTCACCAACATTGATTCGGCAAAGTGCAACCCCGACATCGGGTAATTCATACGATTGAGCGGTTGGTAAGACCGGTTCATGAAGAGCATTGGTGTCGACAATCTCGAGTAGCAGATCAATGTCGACTGGTTTGTTCGTGAGACCACCGCGCACAACATTGTCACTAGCGGCCATGAGTTCTATTCCGGCACCTGACACGTACGCGTGCAAATTTCCAGCATCAAGACGAAGAGCCTCGCCGGGTTGCAAGGTGACGAGGTTGAGCAACAGGGACACCGCAACGCTCGGATCACCCGGATACATAGCGTGCAACTTGGTGACTAACTGTGCCTCGCGGAGGTCACTTTGAGCGCAGGCACTCACAATTGGTTGGCTATCGATCACTCGCCGGTATAGACCGGTAACCACATGACGCACGCCCTCATCTACCAACTGTTGTGCCAAGTTCTGGAGACCGAGTTCAGTCAGCAATGCGGCACTGTTGGTGACAGGTCGAAAACCACATAGTGCAGTGAATTCAGTTATTGCGCAAAGTAGTTCTGGCTTTGGATTTGGGTCGGCAAACTTGCCCAGCCCGAAGCCTTCTCGGGCTTGCTCGCGATTCGGATGGGTTTGCAGCGAGAGCGGATGTTGCGCTGACAGTAACTTCAGCAGATACGAAAGTTCACCAGTGAGCGATGAGAGCGGCGAACCGTCTTCGGTCGTTGCATGACCGTTTGGGTGGGTCCCCAGCCAATACTCGGCCCACGGTTTTCCATCTGGCTCAACACCGAGGACGCGCGGAATCTCGTCGTAGGTACCCCACGGGTAGTGCTGTGCGACGCCGGTGATCGGCTTCATAACCTGCACGATACTGGTGGGTAGAAATGGAGTGACAGCACGCGTAGTTCAGAACAATCGAAGTTCGTCGGGTGCGAGGCCACGGAGAGCGTCGTAGTCAACCTCAACACACCTGAATCCACGCGACTCAGCGAGCACGCGTGCCTGCGGTTTAATCACTTGGGCGACAAACATTCCTCTCACTTCACCCAACGAGGAGTCGAGATGGAGACGTTCGATATATCGAGTGAGTTGTTCGACGCCATCGATTTCGCCTCGACGTTTCACTTCAATCGCAACAACGCTGTTGTCTGCATCTCGGCAGACCAAATCGACCGGTCCGATCGCTGTCGGGTACTCCCTTCGAACCAGCCGTAGCCCGTCTTCCATCACCTCAGGTGATGCGGCCAAAAGCTCCTGGAGGTGAGCTTCTACACCATCTTTTTTGAGGCCTGGGTCCTCGCCAAATTCGTGGGATAGTTCCTCGAAGACTTCGAGGAGATTGATGGTGAGCGTCTCTCCCTTTGGGTTTGTCACCACCCAATGGTCACCGTTATCGGCAAGGGTGTTTGGCGAATTCATCCAGTTCAACGGTTTATATGCACCGCCATCAGCGTGAATTGCGACGCACCCATCGGCTTTCACCATGATGAGTCGAACAGCCTCAGGTAAGTGAGCCGATAGTCGTCCCGCGTAATCGACTGAGCAGCGAGCAATAAGAATTCGCACGTGATGAAACTAGACGTTTCTTTAGCGACGGTTGCGTTCTACGTGGGCACGCATCCGCTTTTGGATGAGTTCCCGGCGTTCTTGTAATTCGCGATATGTGAGTCGGTCGGTTGACAGGTCGACTCCGAAGCCGGCTTTCACGCTGTCAAGGTTGACCTGCATCCGTGCGGCATCAATTCCGATTTCGGTCATCAGCCGCTCGCCGTGACGCTGGGCGAACATCATCGAAATGTTGGCGACCTCAGCGAGGAGGTCTAGGTCGGGGGCGAGCCGAGCAATCGCACCATCGAGGAACACCATGTTCTTGACGTACAGCATGAGTTCTTTAGGCAGCCGGGCTCCGTAGGAAAGCAGTGCTTTCACGACGCGTTGAACCTCGGCAACCATTTCCTCACCAGAGAGGGTCGTGGGGTCGATCGGCGCCTCATCGAGGCGAAGATCATGGATGACAGCTTTGAGGTCAGTGTCGTGGGGCAGTGCTCCAAGATCTCGCAGCGCCGCCATCTGACCCACAAGATCGTTGGTGGTGGCAGTCATCATGAGGCGAAGGAATGCCCGTCGCCGGTCATCATCGAGGCGGGCTGTAATGCCGAAGTCGAGTAATGCTGTTCGTCCGTCTGGGAGCACAAAGAGGTTGCCGCCATGGAGGTCGCCATGGAAAATCCCGTGAATGAGTGCGCCTTCCATGAAGGCAACCATGCCGGTTCTGATCACGTCTTCGGTGTCGATGCCGGCATCTTGCATACCGGACACATCGTCGAAGTTGAACCCGTCGATTCGCTGCATGACGAGAGTTCTCGTCGTCACCAGTTGTGGATGTGGCCGAGGAACGACGTATCGCGTCTGTCCAAGATCATGAAGGACCTTAGAAACGTCAACCATGTTGGAGGCTTCAAGACGGAAATCGAGTTCTTCGACAATTGTTTCTGCGAACAGTTCAACGAGAGCAGGAGGATTTGCGAGTGCTGCAACGGGGATTCGGCCAACGAGATGAGGGGCAAGCCAAGCCATCACCTTTAAGTCGGTGCGGACAAGTCGTGCGACATCGGGTCGTTGAACTTTGATGACGACCTCGGTGCCGTCAAGCAGTGTTGCGCGATGTACTTGGGCGATCGACGCCGCTGCTAGAGCGGTTGAGTCAATCGAGGCAAACACCTCGCTGATCGGCCGACCGAGGTCGCGTTCGATGGTTTGCTTGACAACGTTGAAGTCTTCGGCTGGAACCTGGTCACGGCACTTTTTGAATTCGTCGACAAGTTCTGACGGAAACAGGCCCTCTCCAGACGAAATGATCTGTGCCAATTTGATGTAGGTCGCCCCCAGCGCCTCGATTGCTCCTCGAAGACGTTGAGAGAGATCGGCACGGGACGACTCTGTCGAAGCGAATCGTCCAAGGCGTTTGCGGACCCACCAGTTGCCGACGGCCCAACCGATTCGACCCACCACAACGAACATGCGGCCGAGGTGCGGAACCTTGCCTGGGCGGGTCAGCTTCGGGACCTCTGCCTTAGCGTTATCTCGAACAACTTCAAGACCTCGTGCCCACGCAAGCGAATCTTCGCGAAGAACCCAAGGTGCATCCTCGGTGAAGGCTGCCCACTCGCAATCTGGCGAGGTCGGTTGTTTGGATGTAATGGGGGAATGGTCGTCGGTGACGGTCACCTAATGCATTCTGCCGACTATGTGGCAACTGGTCACCTTGTGCTCGCAACTTTGTTGAATGCTGGCGTTTGATTACTTAGAAATTTGGCGGCCGCCGTTCCACAAATGCTGCGATGCCCTCACGGTATTCGGCAGTTCCCATTGCGGTATCGAGTAAGTCTTTGGACTCCGCAACTGAGGCTGCCGGATTACCCCTCAACATGTCTTCATGAAGTTGACGCTTGGCGTTTGCAACTGCTTGTCGGCCGGTCGTTGACGCAAGTAGATGGCCGTAGGCGATTGCAGATGACAGCGTTGATTCGCCATCTGGGAGTACTTCATTCCACAGTCCCCAATCGGCAGTCTCAGCAACCGTGACGACCCGGCCTGACAGCAGTAGGTCGGCGGCTCGTGTGGTGCCGATCAGTCGAGGAAGGGTCCATGACAACCCGTACTCGGCTGGTAGCCCCAACTTCGGTGCCGCTGTCGTGATTTTTGCTGGTGCCGACCCAAATCGCAGATCGCAAAAGCATGCGAGAGCAAAACTCACTCCGGCGACTGCACCATTCACTGCAGCGATAACTGGCAAGCGATACCCAAACATCCAGGACAGGTCTTCATCGAATTCTGCACGAAGGTTGCCCCCAGGTCGTGTGGTGTCCTCTGGTAGTCCTGTGTCATACGAACCGCGTTCGGCGTGATCACCAAGAGCCTGTGAGTCGCCGCCAACAGAAAATGTTGGAGGAGTTCCGGTGATGACAACCGCTCGAACATCGTCACGGCGTTCGATATTGCGCATGACTGCGAGCAGTTCGCTGTGCATGGTGCCGTTCCACGCGTTTGCACGATGTGGACGGTGAAGTTCAACTACCGCCACTGGCCCGTCATAGCGGTAGCGAATCGCCCGAAGGTCGTCTGATGCAGGAAGATCTGGTGCGGTCATCCCCATAAGGCTCGCAGAACGGGGTCTGCAAGTTCGGGTCGGCACACGAGCAGATCGGGAAGCCAAGCATCGCGGGCGTTGTAGACGATTGGAGTGCCGTCGATACGGCTCACATGAAACCCTGCTGCCAACGCAACCGCTGCCGGTGCTGCCGAATCCCACTGGTACATCCCTCCATCGTGTACGTAGATATCCGCAGTACCCGTAACGACGGCCATGGTTTTAGCGCCTGCTGATCCAAGTCGAAGCGCGTCACAGTCAAGCCCACGAGCGACCCAGTGAGCAGACGGCGGAGCTTGGTTTCTAGAGGTGATGAGAATCGGGCGGGCACGCACGATGTCTGGCATCGTCGGTGGAGGATCCATTGCGAACACCTGGTCAAGAGCTGGAAGCGACACTGCACCGGCAACAAAATGGTCGTCCTCCCACAGAGCAATGTGGACAGCCCAATCAACCCGATCGCGTTCAGCGAACTCACGGGTGCCATCAAGCGGATCGATGATCCACACGCGCCCACCGTCAAAGCGGCGGGGGTCCTCGCGGCCTTCTTCAGAAAGCACTGCGTCGTCAGGTCGAAGTGACCGGAGTTCATTCATTAAGAAGGTTTGAGCCGCGTCATCACCAGCATCTTTCACCGACCAGTGGTTCAGGCCCTGAGCGAACAACTGGGCGCGGGTCTGAACGAGTAATTGGCCAGCTTCAACCGCAAGGCGCGTTGCGAGATCCTGATCGCTTTCAACAGCAGGCGCTGGCATCACGCAAGTTTCTTGTATTTGATTCGGTGTGGTTGATCGGCCGCAACTCCGAATTCTTTGCGGCGGAATTCTTCATACTCAGAGAAGTTTCCTTCGAACCAGCGCACCTGGCTGTCGCCTTCGAACGCAAGAACGTGCGTGGCAATACGATCGAGGAACCAACGGTCGTGCGAGATCACAACTGCGCAGCCCGGGAATGATTCAAGTCCGGTTTCGAGCGCACGAAGAGTGTCGACATCAAGGTCGTTTGTGGGTTCGTCGAGCAGCAGCACGTTGCCCCCAGACTTGAGAAGTTTGGCGAGGTGCACACGATTGCGTTCACCACCTGACAACTTGCCAACTGGCTTTTGCTGATCGGTGCCTTTGAAGTTGAAGCTCGCAACGTATGCGCGGCCGTGCACTTCACGATTGCCAACAATGACGTGGTCGTCACCGCCAGTGATTTCTTCGTAGACAGTTTTCTCGGCATCAAGATCGTCACGGTTCTGATCGACGTAACTCATCTGCACGGTTGAACCAATGGTGATCTCGCCGCTGTCGGGAGTTTCAAGTCCAGAGAGCATTCTGAAGAGCGTTGTCTTGCCGGCACCGTTAGGTCCGATGATGCCGACGATTCCTGCTGGGGGAAGCGAGAACGAAAGGTCCTCAATGAGGAGTCGTTCGCCGAAACCTTTGGTGAGTCCGCTGACTTCGATCACCGTGTCTCCGAGGCGCTGACCGGGCGGAATGGCGATCTCGAGACGGTTGGAGGTGTCGCGATCAGCTTCGGCCTCGGCGTGCAACTTTTCATATGCGGCCAGACGCGCCTTACCTTTGGCCTGACGGGCTTTCGGAGCCATGCGAACCCAATCGAGTTCTCGTTCGAGAGTTCGACGGCGAGCCTCGTTCGATTTCTCCTCTTGCGCGAGGCGGGCCTGCTTCTGCTCAAGCCAACTTGAGTAGTTGCCCTCAAATGGGATTCCACGACCGCGATCGAGTTCAAGAATCCACTGAGCCACGTTGTCAAGGAAGTAGCGGTCGTGAGTGATAGCTACGACAGTGCCGTTGTAGTCCTGGAGGAATCGCTCAAGCCAATAGACGCTCTCAGCGTCGAGGTGGTTGGTCGGTTCGTCGAGGAGCAAGAGGTCGGGTCGACTGAGGAGCAATCGACATAGTGCGACCCGGCGGCGTTCACCACCCGACAGCGTGGTGACATCAGCGTCATCTGGAGGGCAGCGCAGTGCATCCATTGCGATTTCAACGTTTCGATCGAGGCTCCACGCATCTGCGGCGGCGATTTTGTCTTCGAGTTCGGCTTGCTCTTTTCCAATTTTGTCGTAGTCGGCATCGGGGTCAGCCCACTTTGCCATCACGTCGTTGTAGCGGTCGATGAGCGATTGCACCTCAGCAACGCCGTCCATGACATTTCCACGGACGTCTTTATTGGGGTCGAGTTCTGGCTCTTGAGAAAGGTAGCCAACGGTGAATCCGGGAGTGAGACGAGCTTCACCCGAGTATCCATCGTCAAGGCCCGCCATGATGCGTAGCAAGCTCGATTTACCTGAACCGTTCGAGCCGATGACACCAATTTTTGCACCCGGGTAGAACGACAGAGAGATGTTCTCGAGCACAGTCCGATCGGGCGGATAGTGACGGGCAAGTTTGTAACAGGTGTAAATGAACTCGTGTGCCATGCGCTGTTGAGGCTAACGGCACTGCTCTCTTCAGGGCTGGTCACAGTTTGAGAAACCAGTTGGCCGGCGTGGGATGGTTTGCCCAGTGACAACGACGTGGCGGAGTTATACGCTGTTCACATGACTCCAGATGTCGTTGACTTCACCGCTCCGGATGCACCTGCGCGCTTTACCGAAAGCCTCAGGACCACTGGGTTTGCAGTGGTGACAAATCACCCGCTTCCGTGGGAACTGGTTCAAAGTTTGTACGCCGAGTGGGAAGAATTTTTTGTGAGTGGTGCCGCTGAGGCGTACACGGTTGGACCTGACAACCAGGAGGGATATTTCCCGCCAAAAATTGCGGAGACGGCGAAGGGCCGAACGGTCCGCGACCTCAAGGAGTTTTTCCACGTGTACCCGTGGAGCGATAAGTACCCCACAGAGGTCTCGGATGATGCAATGCGCTACCGCGACATTGCGACCGAGGTTGCGTCAACTCTGCTCGGTTGGGTCGACGACAACATTCCTGCAGAGGTCGCCAACCGACTCTCGCGGCCGGTTGCCGAGATGCTGACCGGTAATTCGCGCACGCTCCTGCGGATTCTGCGATACCCACCGCTTGAAGGCGATGCGCCCGAAGGAGCTGTCCGCGCAGCAGCACACGAAGACATCAACTTGTTAACGGTGCTCCCTGCGAGTAACGAGACGGGACTTGAGCTACTTGGTGCTGACGGCGAATGGTATGCCGTTCCATGCGATCCGGGTTCAATCGCTGTGAACTGTGGTGAGATGCTCGACCTCGCAACAGACGGATACTTGCCGGCGACAACGCACCGTGTCGTGAACCCGATCGGTGAAGCTGCTCAACGAGCACGGATGTCAATGCCCCTGTTTCTCGCTGCAGCCGACGAAGTTGTGATTTCAAATGGCCGAACTGCGTCAGAATTATTGGCCGAACGAATTGCAGAACTGCGGAGTCAAGATCCTGCAGAGTGACCTCGTACCACTACGCTACGGGTGTGCCTGAACCAGCAGCATTTGGAGCCAACTCGTGGCTCGTTGAAGAAATGTACGAGCGCTTTTGCGCAGATCCCGACTCAGTCGGCGAGTCGTGGAAAGAGTTCTTCTCCGATTACCGCCAGAACGGGCAGTCGGCAAACGGGACTAGTGGCGCAACTGCACCAGTTTCGACCTCGCCGGCTCCGGCCGCAGCGACACCTGCTGCACCGAGTCCCGCTCCGAACCCGCCGGCAGCTGCCCCTGTTGCGGCGATACCGTCTGAGAACGGCGTAGCGGAAGAGCCAGGAACTCCGATTCGTGGGGTTGCTGCTCGAATCGTTGAGAACATGGAGAACAGTCTGTCGGTGCCGACGGCAACGAGTTTCCGAAATGTGCCGGCGAAACTTCTTGAAGTCAATCGCAAGGCAATCAACTCGTATCGCGAGCGCACCGGTCAGGCCAAGGTCAGTTTCACCCATCTCATCGCCTATGCGATTGTCCGTTCGATTGCTGATGCCGTTCCAAATATGCGTAACGGTTTTGTCGAGGGCTCAGATGGGAAACCTCGTCTTGTTACTGGCACGTCGGTCAACATGGGTTTGGCCGTTGACGTTGACAAGGGCGACGGCACTCGGACTCTTCTTGTTCCGGTGTTGCGAGACGCTGACACAATGACGTTCGCTGGTTTTCTTGCCGCGTACGACGAGATCATCCGAAAGGTCCGCAATAACAAGCTCACCGTCGACGACTTTCAGGGTGCGAACATAACGTTGACCAACCCAGGCACCATCGGCACCGTTCAGTCGGTTCCCCGGTTGATGCCCGGACAGGGAGTGATCGTCGGTGTTGGCAACATTGACTACCCCGCAGAATTCGAAGGCGCCGATCGAACGAATTTGTCATCGCTTGGAATCTCGAAGGTTGTCACTGTCACCAGCACCTACGACCATCGAATTATCCAGGGTGCTGAATCAGGTCTGTTCCTGAAGCGTGTGCACGAGTTGTTGCTCGGACAGCACAACTTCTACGTCGACATTTTCCATGCGCTGGAGATCCCGTATGAGGCTGTCGAGTGGGAGATCGATGCGAACCCGATCGACCGCGAAGAGGCGATGCTGGCGAAGCAGATGGCTGTCGCAAAACTCACCCGTGTACACAGGGTGAGAGGCCATCTCATGGCTGATCTTGACCCATTGAAGTGGCAAGAACCTCGAACGCCAAAAGAACTTGATCCGGCGACGTACGGTCTGACCATTTGGGATCTCGACCGAGAGTTCTTAACAGATCAAGTCGGTGGAAAGCGCAAAATGCGGCTTGGTGACCTGCTCGGAGTATTGCGTGATGCATATTGCCGAAAAATTGGCGTCGAATACATGCACATCCAAAGCACTGAAGAGCAGCAATGGATGCAGGCTCGCCTCGAAGGTCCACAGACCGACTTCAACCAGCAAGAGAAGCTCCGAATTCTTGAGCGTCTCAACGCTGCCGAAGCGTTCGAGCGCTTTCTTGCGACTAAGTACGTCGGCACGAAGCGATTTGGTATCGAGGGTGCCGAGAGCGCAATTCCAATTCTTGACACCATCTTGTCAAACGCTGCAGACGACAATCTCGATGGCGCGGTCATCGGAATGGCACACCGTGGTCGTCTCAACGTTCTTGCCAACATCATGGGCAAGAGCCACGAAGCAATTTTTGCTGAGTTCGAAGGGCATGTTGACCCCAAAACTGTTCAAGGGTCGGGGGATGTCAAATATCACCTGGGGGCAATCGGTAAATATGTGAGTCCGACTGGCTCGCAGATAGAAATTGAGCTCGCAGCGAACCCAAGCCATCTTGAGACGGTGAATCCGATCGTGATGGGCATCGCCCGTTCACGTCAAGACCGAATCGAGCCGCCGTTGTCCTATTCGGTACTTCCGATCCTCGTTCACGGTGACGCCGCATTTGCTGGGCAGGGAATCGTCGCTGAATGTTTAACGATGAGCGATATCAGTGGGTACCGCGTTGGTGGAACGATTCATCTCATCATCAATAACCAGATTGGGTTCACAACCGCACCACAGTTCGCTCGGTCATCGGTGTATTGCTCTGATGTTGCGAAGTCGATTCAGGCCCCGATCTTCCATGTCAACGGTGATGACCCGGAGGCCTGTGCGCGAGTCGCTCAACTTGCGTGGGAATACCGGCAAACATTCCACAAAGATGTCGTGATTGACATGGTCTGTTACCGACGCCACGGACACAATGAGGGTGACGATCCGAGCTACACCCAGCCGCTCATGTACCGGGCGATCGCCGAGCGCCGC
>JBMTDQ010000021.1:0-27920 GCA_049432165.1 Ilumatobacteraceae bacterium | reverse complement strand
ACCGGAGTTGCGAATGTTGAGAGCGAGCTCATATCCACGACCAGACGCTACCGACCAGCCGAATCAGACAGCAGGATCATTGTTGGCTTGCGTACCACTCATCAAGACGAGCGAGAAGTGTTTCTTCGCCAATCAAGCCCTCATCGAGACGAATTTCCATGAGGAAGGCAAGTGCCTTACCGACTTCTGGGCCGGGCGAGAGACCTAAATGTTCCATCACCCGTTTTCCGTCAAGTTCAGGTCGAAGTGCCTTCAGTTCCTCGACTGCTGCCAGTTCAGAAATGCGTTCCTCGAGTTCGTCCATACGACGCGACAACGTCCGGGCTTTTTTCTCATTTCGTGTTGTGCAGTCGCAGCGAGTGAGCACATTGAGCTCGTTGAGAAGTTCGCCAGCATCTCGTACATAACGACGAACGGCAGAATCACTCCAACCTAGGCGGTATGTATGGAACCGGAGATGAAGCGCAACCAACTCGGTGATCGACTCAATGTCCTCATTAGAGAAACGCATGGCACTGAGTCGCTTACGAGTCATCTTTGCCCCAACAACATCGTGGTGATGGAAGGTTGTGCCTTTGCCTTTTTGAAATCCTCGAGTACGCGGCTTCCCAACGTCATGAAATAGTGCGGCGAGTCGGACTATTCGAAAATCAAAATTTCGGGCTTCTTCGCTCAGTTCTTCGTGCGGACGAACGTTCTCGATGACGGCGAATGTGTGCGTGAGGACATCTTTATGACGGTGAATCGGGTCGTGCTCAAGGCGCATTGCTGGCAGCTCCGGCAAGAACAACTCCGCGAGACCTGTCTCGACGAGGAACCACAACCCTGCAGTTGGGTATGGGGCGCAGATGATCTTCTGAAACTCGTCGCGAATCCTCTCTGCGGACACGATCTCAAGGCGGGGTGCCATTTCCCGCACCGCCGCCAACAGCCCTTCTTCAGGAATGAGTTCGAGTTTTGTAATGAATCGAGCAGCCCGCAACATCCGCAATGGGTCGTCGCTAAAACTCTCCTGTGGTGACAACGGTGTCCGCAACACACGTTGCAAGAGATCGACTGCCCCGTTGTGAGGATCAACAAGTGTTGGGGTGTTAGCGGTGAGTTCGAGTGCCATTGCATTCACGGTGAAGTCGCGCCTCGAAAGGTCTGTCTCAATGTCATCGGCGTACACCACATGGGGCTTCCGAGAATCGTCGGTATACGACTCGGCTCGGAAAGTCGTAATTTCGAGAACCCGATCACCGAGACGGGCCCCGACCGTTCCGAACTTTTCGCCCTGATTCCAAACTGCGTCAGCCCATCCATCAAGACAGGAATGAATCTCATCTGGGCGAGCCGATGTCGTGAGGTCAATGTCATCGGCTACACCGAACGAGTCGTCGCCAAGCAGTAGGTCACGTACCGTGCCACCCACGACGTACAGACGATGGCCGGCTTCTCTAAAACGTTCTGCGAGCGGAGAAAGTTCTTGGAGCACGGGTTCAAACCGGGCGGGGATCACTCATGTGAGGCTACCGCCGACACCGTCTCCAGAAAGTCACCGTTGGCGGCTACCGTCAGGGAGAATGCAAGAAGAGCGCTTTCAACCAGTTGACGACACACCGTCGTTGAACGCGCTCACTATCGCATCGTCATCGCAGCCAACGCTCCACCTCACGGAGTGGCCGTTCGATGCAACCATTGCGATGCTGGTCCAAGCAGACCACACCATTGAGATCGACCCAGATCACCTTGTTGAACTCATCGATCGGGCCTCGGCGATCGGCGTAAGAAAAATCAGGACCGGAGCGCTGAGGGCGACGTCTGCTGAGCGCGTCCTCGCTCACGGGTTTCATGTCATCGACACGCTGGCATTGCTGTCCATTGATCTGTCGCGACCGATCCCCCATCGGCAAGAGAGTTATCGAATTCGCCCCTTGCGTCGACGGCATCACGAGCAAGCAGCAGTGGTCGACCTTGACGCGTTCGGGCCTAAATGGGCGCAGCACCGCGACGCATTACGTGAAACTCAACAGGCCACACTTCATTCTCGAAGTCGACGAGTAAGTGGCGAGCACGAATCGGTCATTGGTTTCGCCTTGTCGGGGTACACCAATGACGTTGGCTACTTGCAACGTCTCGCCGTGTCTCCATCTCACCATGGGCGTGGTGTTGGATGGTCGCTGTCATGTGACGCTCTGCAATGGATGCAGCAGCGTGGGTGCGACCGGGCGCTCGTCAACACGTCTATACAAAACGACGCTGCATTGCGTCTGTATGAACGCATCGGATTTTCTGAGCTCTCCGAACAACTCACGATTGCCGAAATTCAGATGGGCGGTTCCAACTGATGGGATCTCCACGTCGCCGCCAATACGCAAGTGCGGCAACTCTCACAATGATGTTGCTAGCTGCGCTGCCTGTGAATGTTGCACCGCCGGCATATGCCGCAGTTGCCGCTGATGAGGACCTCTCAGGACTGCGCCTTGCTGAATCAACATTTTTTGCCGACGACAATGTGTCGCTCACCTATGACGTTGTCGTGAATACCCCAGAAATCACTCAGCCCACAACCGTTGCAGCAGATGCTCCTTCCGTTGTCGGTAATGGGGGCAGCGCGTCATCGTCGTCGACAAACACCGCTCTGCCGACCCTTGCGACTACCGAGGGCGCCGCAGTAGTTGAAATCACGCCACCAGGTGTGTTCGAGCCGGCCATGATCGTGCGCGTTGCCATGCATCGTCCTTTGAACGGTGAGTCGTTAACGGACGTGGTCGACGGAGATGCCGGGGATGTCATTGATGTGGTGACCGCTCCCCTGAATCGATTTGCATCTCGTGACACTGCAACAAACGTTGTTTCGCTCAACATTGATGTGCCGATTCAACAGCGGTCGAGTTATCTCGCTCATCTTGAGGATGTTCTCGAGTACGTCGATCCCGGAATCACTCCCATTTCGGTCTCGATTATCCGCGGCACAACAGTCATCGCCCATGACGTCACATTGATCGATATTGGATGGCAGTACATCGAAACTGCACCACTCACGGTGTCAACTGTTGCGCAGATCGCAGGACGTTCAACGTTGGCTTCACCAGTTGACAGTTCACTTTCGGCCGGAGATATTTCACGGGTGAACAACGAGTTAGATCAACTCGCCTCTCTCCTCATCACCTCGCGAATTCCGATCTCGCTGGCGTTTGCGCCTGAACTCGCCGCTCTCTTGGTGGACGGAACGATCGCCCCTTCAGAAATCGACGTCGACTTCGACCAACTCCTCGTCGATAACCAAGGAGAGTTGCTTTCCCTCCCGTTGCGCAACGTTGACCCTTCTGCAGCTGCTCGTGCCGGGCTAGGTGAACGATTCGCCACAGAACTCGATGCGGGTGTTCTGTCAGTGCAGAGCGCCTTCCCGTCACACATTCCCACACGCTCTGTCTGGCTTGTTGACGACCTCGCGACATCTGACATTCTCACCGAACAAGGAGCCTCACTTCTTCATAATCTTGGTTTCCGACGTCTTCTCATGGCGGACGACACGTATGCCGGAGGCGTACCTCACGACGATCTTGATGTGACCCTTCCTGGGTTGTATGCCGTGGGGTCAGCATCGCTACCGGTCACTATCGCCGACCATTCCATCACCCCTGCCGCCACATCATTAACGACAGCAACAGACCATGCAGTGCTAACCATCGCTCAGATCATGGAACGACGCCATGCGGATCCAGAGATCGCTCGGTCAATCATTCTCACTTCAACCAATTTCGCTCTTCCCGATACTGATGTGCTTGTCGCTATCGAACGCATGCTGACCGACGATCCCACTGTGCACTTCACAACGGCGTCCGCGCTCCCATTTCTCAGCCCCTCGAATCGCAGCATTGTCGAGTCCGCTGATCCATCTGTTGATCTTTCGCAGCGACAGCTCACTGTTGATTCGCTGAGCGGTCTGATCAATGACACCGGCAGCATGTTGGGCATCGACCACCCGCTCGTTACAAGATGGAACGAACTCCTCGACGATCTCTTCGATGGGAGAAGCGACGGAACATTCGTCGTTGACATGATCGATCTTGTCACCGCAGAAACCACTGAAGTCCGAAATCGTGTGTCTGTTCCAATGAGTGGCACCGTCAACCTGACCGGACGTGACACGCCGCTTCCGCTCATCATCGAAAACAGCGGAAACGAGCCGCTCACTGTGTTCGTTCGACTTAACGCCCCTCGACTCATTGTTCCAGACGAGCCCATACAAACCATCCTGCTTCCAGGAACAAACTCTCTTCAGATCCCAGTTGAAGCTCGCACGAATGGATCGTTCGCGGTTGAAATTGAAGTGTTATCGCCTGCTCAGACTCCAGTGGTCAAAGGTGTCACCATCACCGCTACCGCGATGACGTTGTCAGGGTTTGGGCGCCTCGTTGGCTTTGGCTTGATCCTTGTTTTGGTGTCGTGGTGGATCAGCCATCTGCGTCAACAACGCCGGCAGTAAGCGCATTCTTGACCACCAAAGTTGCAGTTCTGAATTTGAAATTTCGTGACGCGAGTGGATTTCCCCAATCGTGAGGCCAAGTCGCACTAGCGTTCGTGTCGTCCATGACCTCCTTCGATGACTCCCACGGCTCACCAAGCCAGCTTGAGGACGCCCAAGTTTTGGCTGGGCGTTATCGCCTTGACCGACGGATTGGTCAAGGCGGTATGGCCGAGGTCTGGGTTGCCATCGACGAACAGCTTGATCGACGTGTCGCCGTTAAATGGTTGAAGCCAAACTTGGCGACCGATGAAGTTGTTGCCGAGCGATTCCGACGAGAGGCAATTGCAGTGGCTCGGCTCAACCACCCCAACATTGTTTCGGTTCATGACGTGTTCGAGCACGATGGACGCCAAGCAGTCGTCATGCAATTGGTCGAGGGCCGCAGCCTCCGACAGGTGCTCGACAGTCAGAAGCGGCTTGGGCCTGAACTCACGATTCATATTGGAGCGTCTGTTGCTGCGGGGTTAGATGCCGCCCACGCCGCTGGATTCGTCCATCGAGATGTAAAACCAGGGAACATTCTCGTCACCGAAGATGGACGCGTTCTGCTCACTGACTTCGGAATTGCTAAAGGGCTTGATGGGGTTGAAGACGACCTCACCAGCGACAACGTCATGATGGGCACCGCGAAATACCTTTCGCCAGAGCAGGTGCGCGGGCACAAACTTGACGGTCGGGCCGATCTGTATTCGCTTGCCCTTGTGCTGTACGAGTGCCTCGCAGGTCGCGTTCCCTTCCTCGGTCAGTCTGATGCCGATACAGCGCTTGCCCGCCTGCAACGCGATCCAACTGACCTCGCACATCTTCGGCCGACGCTTCCGATCAGTCTCGTCAACCTCATCCACCGAACTCTTGCTCGGAATCCTGCTCACCGCCCAGCAACTGGTGGTGAACTTCGTCAAGAGTTGATGAATGTCGATACGACACCACCTCAAATTGATGGGACTCCAATCGAACCTCCGACTCCTCGCATCCAGCCAGTACGGCCAGGTGAGTCAGGTCGCCTTCCACGGGTTGACACAATCGTCACGCCAACCGTTGTCGAACCTGCTCAAGTCACCCCCACAACACTGTTTGATGACCCGTCAGTCGGTGCTCCTCGAGTTATTCGGCGACCATGGATTCCAATCGCACTTGCGAACGCTGTGGTGATCTTCCTCATCGCAGCGCTAATCATTGCGAACCGAAACAGTGACTCCTCTTCGAACGTTTCACCACTGCCTGATGTCACGGCGTCACCGGTGGTTGAACGAGATAGTGAAGAACCAATCATCCTTGATGACGTTGAAGATTTGCTCTCACCAGAGACTCAGATGCCGGTAAGTTCAACCTCGATTGAGCTCACCGCATGGGATCCATTTGGTGACAACGGATCTGAGAATGACGCCCAGGCACCACTCGCTATTGCGGATGGCAGTCGTGATACTGCCTGGTCAACCGAGTGTTATAACGACAAATATCTCGGAGCAAAGCCTGGTGTTGGTCTTATCGTCAGCCTGCCCGAATTGTCCAATGGCCGACTCGAGTTCGAAACGTTGAATGCGCCATTCCAAATTGATGTCTACCGAACCGATGCTGTTGAACCGCCACTTGCTCTTGAGTCGTGGACGCAAGTTGGCTCGATGAGTTATGGAAACGAACCAGGTGCTGTCTCAGTGCCTGTCGATGAGGCATCAACACATCTTGCAATCTGGCTCAAAGAACTCGGACCAGATGAAGCTTGTTCTTCGGCGAACCCTTACAGGGGGCGGATCGGTGAACTGCAGTGGCTCACGAACTCCTGAACGAATCTGAACTAGTTCGACGAGCGCAAGAGGGCAACCGCGAAGCGCTCACCGCCGTGCTAGAGGCCCAGTATCAACGAGTGTTCGCTGTCTGTTACCGGATGTTGGGAAACCGCTCTTCTGCTGAGGATCAATCACAAGAGGCACTTCTTCGTATCGCACGTGGAATTTCCACATTCGAAGGAACTTCAACATTTGGAACGTGGTGTCACCGGGTGGCGACCACGACATGCCTGGACGAACTTCGCCGGCAAAAGCGCCGTCTTCCAACGACCACCCTCACCCAGGATGACACCTCAACTCTTGACATTTCAGATGATGTGGATATCACCACTGCAATTGAGTGGAGTGATGTACGCGCCGACATTCGAGCGGCACTTGATGCAATTCCTAGCGAATTTGCACGAGCAGTTGTCATGCGTGATGTGCTCGAACTTGATTACGCCGACATTGCTGAGTTGAGTGGAATTGCAATCGGGACTGTGAAGTCGCGAATTTCTCGCGGCCGATCGTTACTCGCTGAATTACTTGGTGGGAACCGTGACGGTGATGTTGAACGTCTAACCCATGGAGACGAGCAATGAGTGACGACAACATCAATTACGTCGCACCCGATGAGGGCGAGGCCGACGCGGCTGTTACTGCGCGTCTTCGTTCCGCTCTCCTCGATGATGTTGCCGTTGATGAACGCACCCAAGCACAGGCGGTTTTGGCCGTCATTAGGCAGCTCGATCGTGATTCATCGATGGGTGATGTTG
Source organism: Ilumatobacteraceae bacterium (assembly GCA_049432165.1). Lineage (GTDB taxonomy): Bacteria > Actinomycetota > Acidimicrobiia > Acidimicrobiales > Ilumatobacteraceae > Casp-actino5. The sequence continues at coordinate 20,862 of JBMTDQ010000021.1, read as the reverse complement.
CTGAGTTGTCATCGCGTCGACGAGTCCGAATCAACTCTTGGCTTCAGATAGCGGCAGCAGTTGTTACCGTCGCCGTCGGCGCAGGGGTATTCCTGCAACTACAAACCGCCGGCGATGACTCGGTTGAACTCTCCGTTAAGGAGTCCTCTGTTGAACGATCGCAGGCCGATGCAGCAATTGCGGATATGGCTGAAGAAACAACTGATGCTGTTGGTGGAGCGGTTCCTGAAGCCGAGTCGTTGGAGGCCTTCGCTGCTTCGGAAGAGTCGATGCAACTCGAAGAAGAGATGGCTCTTGAGGACGCTGCAACAGCCGACATGGCCTACGCGGCCTCCACCGTTGAGTCAATTTCGCGTGAAGAACTTCCTGAGCTGGTCGATGAGTTACTCGCCCAAGATGGGATTCGCGTATCGATTGGCCCCGTCTGCGGCATCGACGAAGGCGAATGGCTTATCGACGTCGAACTCGATGGTGAACTTGTGTCAATCGTCTACGACGTTACGTCAATGAGTATAAACGCGATCAATCTCTCCACCTGTGAGGTGGTTGCGGAGATCACACCCGGCGGTGAGTAATCGATTGGCATCGGCTGCACGGTCGAGGCAATAGGGCAGTCGATCGTCACGAAATAGTTCTAAATCTCGGCGCAGGGTGCCGAATACAGCGCGACTTCACTACAGTCCTGTGCATGATCGGTAATCCGTTCACCAATGACGACTGGGCGGTTGAGACGGCTGAGCGTGTCGAGAGCGCAGTCGGGACGGTTCGCGACCGCGTCACCAACAACATCGTCAAGGTTGTGCGTGGCATGGTGTTTGGATTGATCAGCCTCATTCTCGGTATTGCGCTCCTGGTCATCGCGCTCATCATGGTGACTCGAGCGGTGCAGTCCGGTATCAGCCTCTTCACCGGCAATTCTGGCGTTGGCCACAGTCGGTCTGTGTATTTGAGTTATCTCATCTCTGGACTGCTGATGTTGTTAGCCGGCGGGCTCGTCATGCGTCGCCGACGTTCACCTGACACCTGATCCGACAGATCGTTAACTTGGAGAATTCAATGGAAGCTACACACGAACGCGTCATCATTATTGGTTCCGGCCCAGCCGGGTTGACCGCCGCCATCTATACCGCTCGTGCAAGTCTTGAGCCTCTTGTCATCGAGGGTGAGCCATCATCAACGAGCGATCAACCGGGTGGGCAGCTCATGTTGACCACTGAGGTGGAGAACTTTCCGGGGTTCCCTGATGGCATCATGGGCCCAGAGTTGATGAGCAACTTCCGAGCGCAGGCAGAACGTTTTGGTGCCAAGTTCGTCACCGAGAAGGTCACAAACATCGACTTCTCTTCACGGCCATTCAAGGTGTGGGTTCGTGACGACGAGTACCACGCAGACGCAGTCATTGTTTCGACCGGTGCGCGTTCGCTCATGCTTGGCCTTGAAGAAGAACAGCGATTGATCGGTCACGGACTCTCAACGTGTGCTACCTGTGACGGTTTCTTTTTCCGTGACCACCACATTGCAGTCGTCGGAGGAGGCGACTCTGCTATTGAAGAAGCCTCATTCCTGACGAAGTTTGCATCGAAGGTCACACTTATTCACCGTCGCGACGAGTTCAGAGCCTCAAAAATCATGCAGGAACGCGCCTTCGCGAACCCAAAAATTGAGGTCTTGTGGAATCACACCGTGACGAAAATTAATGGTGATGACAAGGTCGAAGGGATCGAGGTGACAAGCACGGTTGATGGATCTGTCTCGACATTGCCGGTGACAGGTGTCTTCATTGCGATCGGCCATCGTCCAAACACCGACCTGTTTGCCGGTGTGCTCGATATGGATGACTCTGGCTACCTGCAAACGAAGCCTGATTCGTCATATACGAATATCGATGGCGTGTTCGCATGTGGTGATGTGCAAGATCACACCTATCGTCAAGCCATTACCGCCGCGGGATCAGGCTGCATGGCTGCGATTGACACTGAGCGGTGGCTTGAAGCTCAGCATTAATTGACCGTGTCGACCAACACCATGTTGGTCGCGGTAGTCTCGACGTACGCACTAAAGACCTGCTTTGAGCACGCATTTGTAAAGGAAAGGCTGACATGGCTTCAATCAATCTGACCACCAGCACCTTCGACGAGACAGTGGGGGCCTCTAACGTTCCCGTAGTTGTTGACTTCTGGGCCGAATGGTGTGGACCATGCAAAATGGTCGCTCCAATTCTTGACGAAATCGCAACCGAGAACGCTGGGCAGATGACGATCGCAAAGCTAAATGTTGATGAAAACCCTGATATTGCAATGCGTTATCAAGTCATGAGTATCCCAACGATGATCGTGTTTAATGGCGGGGAGGCCGTCCACCGGATCGTCGGGGCGAAGAGCAAGTCAGCTCTCCTCGAGGAGTTCGGAACATTTCTGGGCAACTCCCACTGACCGAAGGTGATCGCGGCGAAGCCGTACGTGACCTTCAGCGGCGCCTGATTCAGTCGTCCTACTCAATTCGAGCAACTGAAATTGGCTGGTTCGGCGAATCAACGCGGCAGGCCTTGACCTCTTTTCAGACATCGCAGGGAATTCCTGTGACCGGTTGTTGTGACGAACTCACATGGACGGCATTGGTTGAGGCGGGGTGGACACTCGGTGATCGTTTGCTGATGATTACTGCGCCGAACCTTCGCGGTGAGGATGTCGCCGAGTTGCAGCGAATATTGGCGCGACTTGGCTTTAACTGCGGGCGTGTTGACGGCATTTTCGGTCCCGATACTGCAGGTGCATTACAAGACTTTCAGCGCAACTCTGGTCTGCCTGACGACGGAGTCTGTGGATCTGACACGGTCTCCGCACTTGATGTACTGACACGCCACACCGGTAGTGGGCCTGGGGTTGTAATGGTTCGGGAAGTTGCCGCAGTGACATCTGGAAGGCGGTCGCTTGGTCATCTTCGTATCGTCATCGGTGAATTCGGTGGTCTTGGAGCACTTGCACGTCAGGTCACCACTGCTCTGCGACAACACTCGGCATCAGCAACCGTTGTCGGCCAACCTGGGGCGTCGACACATGCCGAAATCGCGAATCGATATCGAGCTGATCTCTACCTTGGTTTCGAAGCGGTGCCTGAGAAAATGTCGCGTATTCAGTACTACGCAGTTCAAGGATTTGAGTCGGCAGCAGGTCGTTCACTGGGTGAACAGCTTGCGGATGACGTGCGACACCCATTTCGAACATCTGAGATTGAGTTGGTTGGAAATCGATTACCAATTCTTCGAGAAACGCGGATGCCGGCAATTCTTTGGCAGTTGGGTCCGACTGCAGACATCATTTCCCATACACCAACTCTCGCTCGTGGGGTGGTTGTTGCGATTGAACGCTGGGCTCAAACACATGGTGAATAAAAATTGATATTCGTCATTTTATGCTGAATAAATCGTAAATAATTCAACAGAATACTGAATATCCACAACATATTCAATATGTTGTGGAAACAGTTACCTCTACTTCATGTTGAGGTCATATACCTCAACTAGCACTCGAGGGTTACTGAAATAACACGCCGTGAATTCGGCGCAAGTCCTCAAGATCAGCAAAGTCGACGGTAATTCTGCCTTTGGTCGCCCCAAGTGACACTCGAACTCGTGTCTCCAGCAGCCGGGCAAGCGCTTCTTCAACTTCGATCACCCCGGCTTCTCGTAATCGAGTGCCTGCAATGAGGCCTGCGCCATCGGTTGGTTCTGGGGCGTCGACCGGCGGTGGAATGGTTGCTGGCGCAAGCAAGGCCTCAAGTTCACGAACGGTGAGCTCATGTTCAACAACTTCATGAGCAAGTCGAAGTTGAGCATCGCGATCATCGACCGAGAGCAGAGTGCGAGCATGTCGAGCAGAAAGTCGACCGTCGTTCACAAATTGCTGAATCTCGCCTGGCAATCCCATGAGTCGGAGGGCATTGGAGATGGCTGATCTGCTCTTCCCAACACGGTCCGCTACCTGCTCATGTGTGAATCCAAAATCGTCGATGAGTTGGTGGTACGCCGCTGCCTCCTCGAGAGGCGTGAGGTCTGCCCGATGAAGGTTCTCTACCAGCGCCTGCTCCATTGATGACATGTCATCTGTGGTGCGAACAATCGCAGGAATGGTCTCAAGTTCAGCGATACCTGCTGCTCTCCAGCGGCGTTCGCCTGCAATTAACTCGTATCCACCATCAGCCGGCCGGACAAGAATCGGTTGTAACACACCGATGTGCGAAATTGATGCAGCGAGTTCGCGCAAGCCCTCTTCGTCAAAGAACCGTCGCGGCTGATGTGGGTTGGGTCGAATTGTCTGGATGGGGATGTCTCTTAACGCGGGTGCATCGTCGCTTCGTCCAAAAACTTCATCCATTCCACCAGGAATGAGCGAGCTGAGACCTCTACCCTGTCGTTGATTGCGAGCCATTGTGTACCTCCTGTGCGACGTCGGTGTAGGCAATTGCTCCTCGTGACATTGGGTCGTAGGTCACGATTGGCATCCCGTATTTCGGAGCTTCAGACAACTTGATGTTGCGAGGAACAACGGTTTTCAACACTGTGGGCCCAAAATGCTGCCGAATTTCGTCAACAACTTCGTCGGCCAAGTTTGTTCGGGCGTCGTACATCACACACACAATTGATGACACCTCGAGGGTTGGGTTGAGTCCGCTACGCCTGATCCTCAGCACGTTTTCGAGCAGTTGACCTACTCCTTCTAAGGCGAAGTACTCGCATTGAATTGGGATCAGCACTTCTCGAGCAGCACAGAGTGCATTAAGGGTCAACAATCCAAGAGATGGCGGGCAGTCAATGATGATGTAGTCAAATTGATCGAGCACAGCATCGACAGCGTTCTTGAGGCGGGTTTCGCGGGCCAACATCGAGTACATCGTCATCTCGGCGTCAGCGAGCCGCAGATTTGATGGTGCAACTTGTAGACCATCAATCTCTGTCATACACAAACAGTCGGTAAGAGGCGCATCATCAATTAACACATCAAGAATGGTGTTTTCCAGTGATCGCACATCAATGCCGAGTCCACTCGTTGCGTTTGCTTGCGGATCGACGTCGATCAGCAGAACCCGTAGACCAAGTTGTGCGAGAGAAGCCGCCGTGTTGATTGAGGTCGTTGTTTTCCCGACCCCGCCTTTTTGATTTGCGACAGCGATGATCCGCGGAAGGGTACGAGGCATCAGATTCGAGGAGGGCGGTGCTGAATCTGAAACGTCATTCATTCACGCCACTTTGCCGTGTTTGACATCGTTCTGCAACTGAAATACACCGATTTGTTTCCCGGGAAACAAAAATTGGTGTCAACCTCTACTTAAGGCGCGCAGTTGCACGAGTGAAATTTCAACAGTGGTATCCACAATCTTTGGTTTCCTGGGAAACATTGTTATCGGCGTTGAATGACCGCCAGCGACGTCGTTGGTGTGCGCCACGACTCAATTGAGGCATTCCAAGTCGCCAGGGTCTCTAACGGCCAACGATCACCGCTTTCGTTTGGGGGCTCGGAAACAAGTAGGTGGCCACCAACTGAAACAAGGGGGAGAGCTGTATCAAGAACAACATCAGGAGATCCAAAACTTCTTGATGTAACAACATCAAACGTGCCCGTTCCATGCAACGCTGTCACATCGGCACAAATTACCTCTATTGGCCTTCCGTGTACATGTTGGCGTAAACGATGGGATTGCCGTCGAAGAAGATCGGTACGTTTTTCTCGTCGGTCAACGAGCGTGATGTTGATATCTGGACAGTCATGAGCGACGACGAGCCCAGGAAGTCCGCCCCCTGATCCAATATCTAGGACATTCTGCGTGTTGCTACGTGAACGAATGACATCAACAAATGCTCGAGCCCTTGAAATTTCAAGGGTGAGATCGGTATTGCCGATCACACCACCGTCTTTGGCGAGCTGTAGAACGCTTACAAGATGTGTGTCGTCACTCATTGACTCTGTTGCGCCTTTCGGGCGCTCATTCAGCTTGGTGAAACAATTACCCGGCGATTGGGGTCTTCGCCCTGTGACGCCGTTGTTACGCCCTCTTCTGTCGACAGCACATCGTGAATCACCTTGCGGTCAGGCGATGCCATGGGTTCAATCGCAAGCGCCTTTCCAGATTCACGTACCTGGCTAGCGATCTTGCGTGCAAATGCCTCGAGAGAAGCCTTGCGGCGCTCGCGATATCCAGCAATATCAAGGCGGAGATGGGTGTCATGATCGCCAAGACGACGTTGGGCGGCGACTCGAACGAGATCTTGAACCGCGGTCAACGTGCGACCGCCTGGTCCTACAAGAAGACCAAGATCTGAGCCGTTCATTGCGACTTCAATTTCGGTGTCTTCCTGCTGCACCGTAACCGATGCCTCAACACCGAATGCGGTCGCAAGACCGCTCATAAAGGTCTCTGCTGCTTCACCAACTGCCGCTGGGTCAACTGGGTCACGTGGTGCATCATTCATTGGTTTGTCACCTTTTGAGTTGCGATTGTTGCGTTGCCCGCCATTCTTTCGCGAGTTGGCTGGTTTGTCACCACTCGGCGAGTCAGTTGCCTGTCGATCGCGGCGTTGCTGTCCGCCAGACTTGTTGCCTCGGGAACGACGATTGTCGCGCTTCGGACGAACTTCTGTTGGTCGCACGCGACCACGTACCTTCGCTTCTCCGCGAGTGCGACCAAATAATCCGCTCTTTGGCTCCTCGAGAACTTCAATGTCTGCCTCGTCTGCCGCAACACCGAGCTGGTCAAGTGCTGCTTCGGTCGCCTCTTCGACGCTGCGACCTGATGTTGTTACCCATTCCATTGGTATTCCTCTTCTCTGTGCTGCTGTTAGCGCTTACGTTGACCGCCAGGGCGCTGCAGATTTCCTTTTTTTGCGTTCTTTGAGGCCTGTGGCCGGCCCTTAGCCCCTTTGTTTCCGCCATTTGTTCGAGAATTTGCGCCTTTTGCGGCGGGCCGTGAGCCCGAGGAAGAAGTTTTCTTCTCAGTTGCACCGCCAGTAGCGTCTTCTAATTCGCGCTTTGCTCGAGCGATGAGTCCGCCTCCACCGCCATCAGATTCGGAAAGTTCGCGTGCTTTTGCACTCGCTGCCTGCGCTTGACGACCCAACGATTCGTCGCCGGCATAAAAACGTTTCGTGATGTAGAACTGGACGATGATGCGAATCACCGACTGAATGATGTAGTACACCACCAACGCCAGCAGGAAGAAAATCTGGAAGACAGCGAATACAACTGGCAGGTACTGCATCAACTTTTGCTGTGATTCCGACATTGTTGGGCTGATTGATGCCCGAGCTGCCACCATTCGCTGCTGGTAGAAGTAGAGCAGACCAAGAACCACCACAAGGCCGGCATAGATCAAGCCTTGGCCGAAGTTGCTTCCCAACATGCTTGCGGGCGATTTTGAAAGGTCGAGTCCCCACGACGGCATCGTGGTTTGACGGACCAGGTTCTGGTACATCTCAGATTCGATTGACAGGTATCGAGGAAGGAACCCGATGACATCTTGTCCTCGCCCAACTGAGGTGAGCACTGCACGAGCGATTGCTTCGTTTCCACCAGTCGGCGTATACGTTGCGTCATGAAGAATCCGGAACATCACAATGAAGACCGGGGTTTGCGCCAGTAGCGGAAGACATGAGGCCATTGGGTTGACCTTGTGCTCTTGATAGAGCTTCATCATCTCTTCATTAAGTTTTTGCCGGTCAGTCTTGTACTGCTGCTGAAGGCGGCGCATTTCAGGGGCGAGCCGCTGCATTTCCAGCATTCCTTTGGTGCTCTTGAGCGTCAGCGGCGTCACAATCGCCATCACGATGAATGCTGATAGCGATACGGCAACCATGTAACTGCCAGTCAGGGTGTAGAGCCAGTTCAGCACGGCAGCTGGAACTTCGAAGATTCCCGCAATCAATGAAATAGACGTCATGGTGTCCTCATGGGTTCATGGTGGGTAACGATTGTGTGATCGACTTCAGGCACCGGATCGAACCCGGATGGCCCGAACGGGCGGCATCTCAACAACCGTTTTACGGTTAACCACAGCCCTTTTCGTGGTCCGTGAAGAGAAATTGCCTCGTGCGAGTAATGCGAACATGTTGGAGAAAAGCGACATGGCGATGGGCGCCACTGGAACGCCTGCTGGTACCACTCGATTGCTCGCAGCATGCGACGTTGCAAACGGGATCCATTCATCGAGATACGAGTCCATCGATGAGTTGCTGCACTTGATCCGCAAGTTGCGGTGCCGACATCTCGAACATTTGATCGCTTTTCGAACGTATGATCCCAATGAGAAGTGTTCCTGGAGGAAGTCGGTTGCTCTTCACTTGTTCGCGAAGAAGTTCTTTTAGACGTCGGCGAGCCAAATTCCGTCGAACTGCCGGACCGTGGGCGCGACTGATAGAAAAGGCCACTCGAGGTGGCGACATCATTGGGTCGGCAAGAAATTTGCACCACAACACATCAGTCCGCACTTGAATTCCTTCAGCCTCGAGTCGTGTGAACTCGTGTGCAGTGCGGATTCTGTGAATCAAGCGGAAAGGCGTGCGCGACCTTTTGCGCGACGTGATTTCAACACGGCGCGGCCGGCGCGGGTGCTCATGCGAGCTCGGAAGCCATGCTTCTTCGCACGACGATGTTGATTTGGCTGAAATGTTCGCTTCACTTCTTCGTCACTCCTCAATAAACACGATCTGATTGACACGCATCTTCAACACGATCGAGCACTTCGACTACATGACGGTTCCACGTAATTGGAACCAGACCCTCAAAGACTACGGTCAGTTATTGGCAGAGCCAACTATGGCTGCACTTTTACACAACCTCAGGTTTTCCACAGTTCATCTTTCGTGGTAGCGTCTGTATTCTGTGCTGAACACCTGCACGCCTTGAGATCACTTGATCATCAGCGTTTTCCACAGATGTGGATAAACGTGTGGGTACTTACATCGATGTAATGCACAAACGAACTTGTTGTCATTATGAGGGAAATCTAGAGAGCGCGACTGAGATGGAGAGCGAAACAACCACTGACCTGTGGGAAACCATTGTTCCTATCCTGCGCGACCAACTGACCGAATCGGTCTGGTTCTCAACATTTAACGATGCGGTCAACGTGGGAAGTACCGGCAGCATTTTGCTCGAGGTGTCGAATCATGTTGCGGGCGAACGAATCATGTCCCGCTATCGCAGCATGATCGATGACGCTCTGGCTGAGGTTGGTCATTCTGACTGTTTCTTCGATGTGAGGGTCGCGGCAGTCGAAGCCCCAGAGTTTCGTCAAGACGAAACCCCCCAAGGAGATGACGTTGATCGAGAGAACCTGCCCATCACGATCACGGCGGGTGAGGACGCGGGCGGACTAAACCCGAGATATGCCTTTGAAACCTTCGTGAAAGGTGCTTCGAACCAGTTTGCGTTGGCTGCCGCTCAACGGGTTGCTGAAACCCCGGCACGTTCATACAACCCCCTGTTTGTCTATGGTTCGGCGGGCTTGGGAAAGACTCACCTGCTTCATGCCATTGGTCATTACGTTGAGTCTCACTATCAACACCACGTTGTTCGCTACGTATCAACCGAATCCTTTATGAACGAATTCGTCGACGCTATTCGTTCGAACTCGATGGCCGGACTTCGCCGCCGGTACCGAGAAGTAGATGTCCTTCTCATTGACGACGTTCAATTTCTCGAAGGCCGAGAAGGTTTGCAGGAAGAATTCTTCCATACGTTCAACGCCTTGCACGGAGCAAACAAGCAAATTGTGCTGTCGAGTGACCGCATGCCCGATGCCATTCCCACACTTGAAGAACGTCTCCGTGGTCGGTTCAAGTGGGGGTTGATTACTGATATTCAGCCTCCGGATCTCGAAACCCGACTTGCAATTCTCCGCAACAAGAGTGAACGAGACAAAGTTGAAGTTCCGGCGGAAACCCTTGAGTTCATTGCCTCGAATATCACCTCAAACATTCGTGAGCTCGAAGGGGCTCTTATTCGCGTTACTGCGTATGCATCACTCAATGGCGTTCCGATCACCACAGATCTTGCGAAGTCACAGTTGTCAGACCTCTTGACGGAGTCCGTTGCGAAACCCCGAACCGATATGGAACTCCTGGTCGAGATGGCCAACATCCTCGGCTACGACGTTGATGCGTTGCGCGGTAAGAGCCGGCAACGACCACTCGTGACGGCCCGTCAGATCTCCATGTATGTATTCCGTGAGTTGACCGACCTCAGTTATCCGAGCATTGCTCGATTGTTCGGTGGCCGAGATCACACAACCGTTATTCACGCTGTCGAGAAAATTCAGCGCCAGATGGGCGAACGGAAACAGATCTACGAACAGGTCACCGACCTGTTGCAGCGGTTGAAGTCATGATGATTGTGGATTCTCCAGTGGATGGCATGTGGTCAACCCGTGGAAATCTGTGGGCGACCGTGGACACATCCACTGAATTACAGGCGTGTGATCATCGCGCAGGGGATATCGGTGGAACATCCTGTGATGATAAATCTGTGCTCTGTGCTGGGGTGATTCACTGTTTTCCCCAATCCACAGCACCTACTATCACTAATACTCTTTATATGCCCTATATGGGGAAAAGGACGATCCTGTGAAATTTCGATGTGAACGTGAAATCTTGGCGACCGCTCTCGCAACGGCTGGTCGCGGCGCAACAAATTCGACAGGAACGTCCCCGGTACTGTCAGGAGTTCGACTTGATGTTGCGGATGATGTGCTAACCATCACCGGTACGGATCTTGAACTCACCATTAAGGTGTCGGTTCCTGTCGGAATGGAATCAGCGGGGTCAACTGTGATTCCAGCTCGGCTGACAGCGGACATTGTGAAGGCACTTCCAGCCGGAAGCGTTGATATGGAACTCGCCAATGACAACGTTGCGATTTCCGCTCAACGCAGCCAGTTTTCAGTTCGGCCAATGGCAGTTGCTGATTTTCCAACGATTGGTTCACCTTCAAGCGAACCATTCGTTCTCTCGGGATCAACAATGTCTGCCGCCCTCGGGCAAGTTGTTCGAGCGGCCAGTACCGATGAAGCCCGTCAACAACTGACCGGCGTACTCATCGTTTCAGAGGATGACGCAGTACGGATGGTTGCAACCGATTCATATCGACTTGCTGTTCGTGATCTCGACGAGGGAGTCCTACTTGGGGCAGGACAGCAGGTTCTTGTTCCTGCCCGAGCACTAAATGAGGTCCAACGGCTTGTTGGCGGCGAGGGTGACCTCAAGGTGTATCTCGGTGAGAACGATGTGGTGTTCGAAATCGGTGATGTTCAACTCACCACTCGTCTCATCGCAGCCGATTATCCGAACTATCGAAATCTGCTGCCGAGCTCGTACCCAAATGTTGCGACAATCGGCCGAGAAGCATTGCTGGATGCACTTCGACGTGTTCGTCTCCTTGCCCAGGGAGGTGCGACCCCGGTTCGTATACAACTCGAACAAGATCATGTTGTGTTGTCAGCAATCACGACTGACGTCGGCGAGGCATCCGAGCAAATTGACGCAAGCTTTGAAGGTGAGCCGATGACGGTCGCGTTTAATCCTGATTATCTCGCTGCCGGGGTCGACGCCGTTGACGGTGACGAAGTTCGCCTAGCAGTCGTTGACCCGATGAAACCAGCAGTGTTGCGAGGAGTCGGGCATGACGAATATCTGTACCTATTGATGCCAGTTCGGGTGCCGTAGTCCCGGCATCATGCTCGTTGAGCAACTTGAACTTGTTGATTTCAGGAATTATCAACACGCAACCTTTGACCTCACGGCCGGGATCACCTGCGTCATTGGCCAGAACGGTCAAGGAAAAACAAATCTTGCTGAAGCCCTCGCGTATCTCTCTGGTCTGAGTTCATTTCGTCAGGTTCCGGCTGACGCTCTTGTTCGGGTCGGCGCCGATCAGGCAATAATCCGCGCGCACATCATCGACGACGATGGCAGAACATCATTAATTGAAGTTGAGATCACTCGTACTGGTCGGGGGCGCGTGCAAGTGAATCGGCAACGATTACGGCGCACTCGAGACCTTTTGGGCACAGTGCGAACCTCGGTGTTTTCCCCTGATGATCTCACGTTGATAAAGGGTGGGCCCGGAGAGCGACGTCGGTTCCTTGATGATGCCCTTGTCGCTCTCGCAACAAAAAATGATGCCCTACGTCTTGAGGTTGATCGAGTTCTGAAGCAGCGAAACACGTTGTTGCGTCAAGCAAGCGGGCGACTTGATGCAGATGCAGCGATCACCCTTGATGTTTGGGATGCCCGGCTTGTCGAGGTCGGCGAACGGCTCGGTCATGGGCGCCATGTCTTGGTTGATCGTTTACAACCATTTGTCGCTGAGGCGTATGTGCAATTAGCCGGCGGAGAACACGAGGTGTCGTTGACATATGACCCTCCGTGGCGCCAACAAGGGCTTCAGACTGCTCTTGCCAATGCACGAACTGACGACGTTCGCCGGGGAGTGTCGACCGTTGGTCCTCATCGTGACGAACTTGACTTGACGATTAATGCCCTGCCGGCGCGCACCCACGCGTCCCAAGGTGAACAGCGCACATTGGCGTTAAGTCTTCGCCTTGGTGCCCACCGATTGGTTGCCGAGCACGTGGCTTCAAGCCCGGTCCTCATCCTCGACGACGTGTTGTCAGAGCTAGACGACGATCGAGCAACGGCATTGTTGCGCGAGCTACCAGCTGGTCAGGTGTTGATTACCACGGCGTCGCCTCTTCCATTATCAGCACGTCCTGATCGGGTGCTCCGAATCAAGAACGGTACGGTGGTGAGCGATGAGTGACGACGATGGTGTGATCTCTCTCTCGACGTCGCTCGATTCGGTAGTACGGTCGCTTCGTGGTCCGAGTCGGGCCGAGGTCGGGGGAATCTTCGGCCGCTGGGAGGAGGCGGTTGGCGAATATGTTGCGCGTCATGCTCGACCATCGCGTTTTGAGGATGGGGTGTTGCTCATCGATGTCGATGAACCGGCTTGGGTGACTGAAATCGAGTTCCGCACTGAGGAGATTTCAAGCCGACTGCGTGAAATGGCGCAGGTCGAGGTAGCAAAAATTGAGGTTCGGGTGGCGCGTCGGCGTCGTTGATTCCGGCATGATGTGGCATGGCCTCTCAACTACTTGAGCAACTTCGATCCGACTTGAATGCTGCGATGAAGAATCGCGATCAGGTAGCGACTTCGACCATACGGATGATTTTGTCCGCAGTTCAGGTTGCGTCAGTTGCTGGTGACGAAGCAGTCGAGCTTTCAGATGCCGAGATCACAGCAGTGTTGAGATCCGAAGCAAAACGTCGTGTTGAAGCTGCAGAGCTCTATGAACAAGCGGGCCGCACCGAACAGGCCTCTGCTGAACAAAGCCAACTTGCCGTTATTGAGAGTTATCTTCCCGCCGCAATGGATGACGAAGCATTACAGATCATTGTCAATGAGGAAATATCGGCCGCGAAAAATGCCGGAGTTGAGGGACCGAAGGCGATGGGCCAGGTCATTAAAGCAGTAAAAGATCGTGCTGGTGATGGGGCTGACGGGGGTCGAATTGCCGCTCTCGTCAAAGCTTCTTTGGCATGACGATGTAGCTAACACCGCCAATTGCCGTCAGCGAATTTCGGTTGTGTTGTGAACGAGCGTGACAGTTGTCGCCTACCACCGGATTGACCGGTTCGGCGAACGCCCGTTTGGTAGAATTTTCAAGTGCTGACGGGCTTTTTGGCCCATATGCGCGCAGCGGAGAAACATACGGTTCTCTCCAATTTGTGACGACGACGAACGAGGTACTGCGTGTCCAAAGACACCGAAAAATCCAAGAGTGAATATGGCGCGAAGGACATTCAGGTTCTGGAAGGGCTTGACCCAGTTCGTAAGCGGCCTGGCATGTACATCGGCTCAACGGGTCTGGCCGGTCTACACCACCTCATTTGGGAAGTTGTCGATAACTCTGTTGACGAGGCAATGGCAGGCTATTGCACGAGCATCGGTGTGACATTGCTGGCAGATGGCGGATGTGAGGTAAGCGACAACGGCCGTGGCGTGCCAGTAGATCCGTACCCGTCAGGGCCACATAAGGGCAAAAGTGCTGCTGAGGTGGTGCTAACCGTCCTTCACGCTGGCGGAAAATTCGGTGGGGAGGGGTACAAGGTTTCAGGTGGTTTGCACGGTGTTGGTGTCAGTGTTGTCAACGCCCTTTCCGAGCGCTTATCGATTGAAATTGATCGTGAGGGCAAACGGTATTCGCAGGACTACCACAATGGTGGAGAGCCTAAAAACAAACTGTCTGCAACTGGCGAGACCCCTAAGCGGGGTCGTGAATCAGGTACGACCGTGACCTTTTGGCCTGACCCAGCGATTTTTCAAGCCGAAGGAACCGAATTTGTTGCTCGAACGGTTCTTGATCGCTTGCAGATCATGGCCTTTTTGAACCGTGGCCTCGAAATCAGCTTTACGGACAAACGGCCAGACCGTGAACAGCAGGTCACCTTCCAATACAAGGGTGGAATTGTTGACTTTGTCAAGCACCTCAATCAATCCAAAGAACCACTCTTTGCGAAGGTATGCCACTTCGAAGACGATGACGGCGAGGGCCAAAATCTCGATATTGCCCTCCAATGGAATACTGGCTACCACGAAGGTATTCATGGATACGCCAACGGTATTTCAACAATCGAAGGCGGAATGCATGTCGAAGGGTTCCGCACGGCGTTGACATCGGTGATGAACAAGTACGCCAGAGGCAAAAACTTGTTGAAAGAAAAGGATGACAATCTCACGGGAGAGGACATCCGAGAAGGATTGACCGCAATTATTTCGGTGAAGTTGCGTGAACCGCAGTTTGAGGGACAAACAAAAGCAAAACTCGGCAACGTGCCGATGCGCTCGTTTGTTCAGAAGGCGACAAACGAACGCCTCGCTGAATGGTTCGACGAAAATCCGACCGAGGCGAATAAAATTGTGAAGAAAGCGATCGCTGCACAGCAGGCTCGCGTCGCAGCGAAGAAAGCCCGCGAAACCGTCCGACGCAAAACCGCCCTCTCTGGCGCAGGTATGCCCGACAAACTCCGTGACTGTTCATCGCGAAGTCCTGATGAGTCTGAGATTTTTATTGTTGAGGGTGACTCAGCTGGCGGCACGGCAATCAACGCCCGCGACCCGCGCACTCAGGCGATTCTGCCAATCCGAGGAAAAATTCTTAACGTCGAACGAGCTCGTATCGACAAAATGTTGAAGAACAATGAGATTCAGGCGCTCATCACAGCGATTGGTGCTGGAGTTGGCGAAGACTTCACTGTTGAAAAAGCTCGCTACCACAAGGTCATTGCGCTCTGCGACGCCGATGTTGACGGCAGTCACATCCGTACCCTGCTCCTTACGTTCTTCTTCCGACAGATGCGAGACCTAGTTGAGGCGGGCTACATCTACATTGCACAGCCGCCTCTGTATTCAACGGAGGTTGGAAAAGAGAAGGTGTACCTCAAGGATGATCTTGCGAAGGATCGATTCCTTGCCGATCGCCCAAATCACCGAAAAGAATTTCAGCGCCTGAAAGGCCTTGGTGAGATGGACTGGCAAGAACTTCGTGAAACCACCATCGACCCCAATACTCGAACACTGCTCCAAGTCACCGTTGACGAAGCTGCCGAAGCCGACATGATCATGAGTGTGCTTATGGGAGACGACGTCGAAAGTCGTCGCAACTTCATCACCACCAACGCCCGCGACGTGAGGAACCTTGATTTCTGATGAGTGACGATCAAACCCCAATCGAACCAGAAGAACGACGCGATCCAGTTCAACCAATCGCACTTCAAGACGAGATGGAGAACTCCTTCTTGGAGTACGCAATGTCGGTCATCATGTCGCGTGCATTGCCTGACGTTCGCGACGGATTAAAACCAGTTCACCGCCGCATCATTTGGGATATGGAGCAACAAGGCTTCCGACCAGACCGGCCATTCGTAAAGTGCGCCCGCGTGTCTGGTGACACCATGGCGCGATATCACCCGCATGGTGACAGCGCAATTTACGATGCGTTGGTTCGTCTTGCCCAGCCGTTTTCGGTTCGTCACCCACTGATTGACTTCCATGGCAACTACGGCTCACCTGATTTCGGCCCGGCGGCGAGTCGATATACAGAATGCCGATTGCATCCACTTGCCATGCTGTTGTTGGCTGATATCGACGAGGACACGGTCGACATGTTGCCGAACTACGACGGCAGCACCGAACAGCCTTCTGTATTGCCAGCGAGGTTCCCAAACCTTCTTGTGAATGGTTCGCAGGGAATCGCAGTTGGCATGGCGACGAACATCCCGCCACACAACTTGGGTGAAGTGATTGATGCCACGGTGCACCTCATTGATAATCCGGACGCAACTTCTGACGATTTGATGGAATTTGTTAAAGGACCCGACTTCCCAACTGGTGGTTCAATCCTTGGTCGCGCAGGGATCATTGATGCGTATCGCACCGGCCGCGGGTCGGTGAAGATGCGTGCGACGGCGACCATTGACGAAGGCAAGTCCGGTCGTATGGAGATTGTCGTCACAGAACTGCCGTATCAGACGAGTTGTTCAGCAATCGCTGCTCGAATTACCGAACTCGTTGACAACGGTGACATAGATGGCATTGCTGACATCAACGACGGTTCCTCCGGTGGAGAGACGTCCCTTGTTGTCACGTTGAAGCGTGACGCGAATGCGAATGTTGTGTTGAACAATCTGTTCAAGCTCACCCAGCTTCAAACCAATTTCTCAATCAATATGGTGGCGCTTGTCGACGGTGTGCCGCGCACGTTGACGCTCCGAGACGCAATCGACGGATACGTCCGACACCAGATCGAAGTCATTACTCGTCGATCGAACTTCCGGCTTGAGAAAGCCAGGCGCCGTGAGCACATTCTTGACGGACGTATCAAAGCACTCAATGTCATCGATGAGATCATTGCCTTGATCCGTGGCAGCGAAGATGCACCGGCCGCAAAGGTCGCCTTGATGGAGAAACCATTTGAGTTCTCTGAAGCGCAGGCAGTCGACATTCTCGATATGCAACTTCGCCAACTCACTCGATTGAGCCGTATCGATATTGAGGCAGAACTCGAGAACATCCGCGAAAACATCAAAGAACTTGAGTCGATCCTCGCTGATGACAACAAACTTCGTGGCGTCATCAAAGACGAGTTGGCGTCTGTGCGTGATGACTTTGCGGCTGATCGAGTATGCGCAATCACCTACGACGAAGGCGATATGAGCATCGAAGACCTCGTTGAAGATAAAGAACTTGTGGTCGTGATGACTGAGGCACAGTACGTCAAGGCAGTACCCGCTTCGTCGTTCAAGACGCAGGGTCGTGGCGGTCGTGGTGTGTCTGGAGGAAAACTCAAGCAGGACGACATTATTCGGCACGTCATTTTTACGACAGCGCACGCCCACTTGCTGTTTTTCTCAAACAGAGGTCGCGTGTACCGTTTGCGGGCACTCGACATTCCGGAGCGTGAGCGCACAGCAAAAGGAATGCCAATTGTCAACTTGTTGCCACTCCAGGCCGATGAATACATCCAGGCAATTATCGACACCCGTGACTTCGCAGGCGAACGGTTCTTGTTCTTTGCGACCCGCAAAGGCACTGTCAAGAAAACGTCGTTTGACGCGTACAACTCAAGTCGTCGAGATGGTCTCATTGCAATCAACTTGAACGATGAGGATGAGCTGGTGAAAGTCATCGAGACGAGTGGTAATGACGACATTTTCATGGTCGCGAAGTCAGGCATGACGATTCGATTTAACGAGGGAGACGTCCGTGCGATGGGCCGCTCGGCAGCCGGTGTTCGCGGAATGAAGTTGAAGTCAAGTGACGATGCCGTTGTGTCATGTGATGTGGCACGAGACGACACCGCCATTCTCTTGATGACAGAAGCCGGATTTGGTAAGCGAACACAACTTGATAAGTTCAATACGCAAGGCCGTGGTGGTCAGGGCGTCCGCGGTATCAAACTCACCGGTAAAAAGGGTGTTGTAGTAGCAGCCTTCATGGTCGGTATCGATGACGAGATCGTGGCTGTTTCTTCTGGTGGTGTGACCATTCGGATGGAAGTTCGCGAGATTTCCTCCCAAGGACGAGATGCCACAGGGGTTCGCGTGATGAACCTCGATGACGGTCAGACCGTTGCATCTGTTGCGCCGATCATCGCTGGCGAATAGTCAGATCTCGCGCTCAGAACATCACTCTCATGATGAGGGTGGTGGGTTGGTGTTGAGTGTCGCCTTGGGTGGCGTGATCGCTGCCGTCCTCGCGGTGGTCATCAGCGGCCCAATGACCATGTTGGTTCAACGTCAGCAAGCAATTGCGGCTGCTGATGCGACCGCGCTGGCGGTGTTGTGGTGGGGTGATTCAATCGCTCATCAAATTTCACAGAGCAATGGCGCTGAAATCGTTCAGCTCGATGTAACCGACGTACAAGGTGGTCGACGATCAACAGTTGTTGTGCAGGTCGGCCAGGTGCGTGCACGCGCTGCAGCTAGCGATGCCTGAAGTGACTGAACCAATCGAATGACCTCGGGTGCCTACACTCAAGATTGTGGTTGAGAACGCACGCGACGATGAAGGGCTCGAGAGCTCTGACGGCGGCGTCCAAACACCGAGCGAGGCGCGAACCACGCCGGTGAATGTCCCAGACGACGACGGTGATGTTGGTGAGCAAACTAGCGAGTTCGTTATTCCAGACATCGTGACCGCTCAGCCCTCAGGGGAGGTACCGCGGGTTGTTTCGACCAACATCGACAAACAACCAACAAGGCCACCTGCTTTTCTTGGTGTTCGCCGACAAGTGGTTCTGCGGCGGGGAATCGGACGACCCCGGGTTCGTCGTGTGTCCCGCGTGCTTCGACATATTGACCCCTGGTCGACCTTCAAGGTTGCAGCGATGTTTTCGTTGGTGTCGTATGTCGTGTTGTTAACAGCGGGGGTCATGCTGTGGCGTGTAGCGGATTCAACCGGAACGATCGCAAACATTGAGCGCTGGTTCACGCAATTTGGATGGGAAACATTTGAACTGCATGGCGATGAAGTGTTCAGTGCCGCCTGGGTCATCGGACTATTTCTAGTGGTGGCGGTAACCGGTATGGCGGTGCTCTTTGCCACGATCTTTAACCTCATCAGTGACGTGGTTGGCGGCATTCGGTTGTCCGTGCTTGAAGAAGAGGTCACCGAACGGACCTTTGATCCGATCGAAGCCTTCCGTCGGCGTCGCCCCGACTGACCAAGGTTGAGGTTCTGGTGTAGGCGCCGATAGCGTTTCCGTTCTGCCGGGGCTATAGCTCAGTCGGTTAGAGCGCATCCCTGATAAGGATGAGGTCACAAGTTCGATTCTTGTTAGCCCCACCAGCGGACCAAGGGTTTCCCGAGGTCTGGCTCCCGGATGGACCGAATGGTCCAACTTTGATGGTCCAAGTTTCCGGGACCCCCATGCGGGGAGTGTGCTGGCGCGACGAAGCGTTATCGGGCTTCGAATGCAAACCGCTCGAAACTCTCCCAAGTCGTGAGGAGTGTCCATGTGGCACCAGCATCCTCCGAGCGTGCAATCAGTCCTCCTGCCCCGCTGACGAACATGATTTCCGGACGACTTGGATGCACAACGATCTTGGACGGCACGGCGCGTCGCTTGATCGGCTCCTCGTTGTAGGCGTTCGTCGCGAACTCAGGCGGGAGTTTGCCGATTGGCGTCCAACTCAGCCCCCCGTCGTCACTGCGAACGAGAGTGTTCGGACCATCACGCAGAGGTGTGTCGAGCACCGCGAACGCGCGCCTTCCGTCGCCTCGTCCATCGAACATCGCGGCAACGACACGATCTGCCAACCTCGTCCATGTCCGACCGCCATCTGCGGAAACAAAGGTCGGCTCCTCGGTTTCCGACTGGGTGGTGTTGATGATGTAAGTTCCATCAGTCGAGATCGCTGCGTTCACGACTGGCAGTCCGTGACCGACGCCGGTACCCATCGAGGCCCAAGTCGTTCCACCATCGAGCGTTTCGTACCATCCTGCTTCCAGGCCCGTCCCAGCTGGAGCGTCGCGACCCTGGTACGCGAAGACACCGAGGATCAGGCGGTCAGGGACACTCGGATCAGCCCAGAGCGTGTTGGCACTAGTCGCTTTCCCCCAGCCGGTTGGTAATTCCTGATGCGACGTGCCACCTTGGCCGACACCCGTGATCTTGTAGACCATTCCAACGTCAACAAAGGTCTCATTGGGGTCGGCGTCCGTACTGGTCAGCGGACTTGCCGTGACACCGGCATAGATCGTCTCGGGGTTGAACGGATCGACTGCGAGCGACGCCGTGTAGGAGTTCATATCTGGAGTCGTCAAGAGTGTCCAGGTCTTTCCATCATCGTCACTCACGTAGAAGCCGGCTCCACGCGCCTGCCAGATTCTCGCCTCGACAGTTCCGGTACCACCGAAGAACAGATAGATGCGACCGGGTACATATTGATCAAATCTGATTTCAAGCATCTCTTTGTGACAGACCGTGCCGTCGAACCCTGCCATCTCCCATACAAGACCCGTCGTCGACATCGGTCCCCAAGTGACACCACCATCGAGACTTTCGTAGATTCCGAGACGTTCAACCGCGACCAACATCCTGTCTGGATTGCGCGGGTCGATTGTCAATGTTCGGTCTGTTCGATACCACTGATATTCAGACTGGTCGCCTTCAGGTTCACAGTCATTGAATTGCCTGGTCGGCTCGGGGAATACCTGCAGCGACGTAAGAGCGTTGGGTGAGTACTCAGAGGTCGACTGAGAATCGGACACCGCATCCAAGGAACTCGATGAAGAATCGGACACCGCATCCAAG
>JBMTDQ010000020.1:0-29236 GCA_049432165.1 Ilumatobacteraceae bacterium | reverse complement strand
GAACGTCGACGTGAGCCGAAGGATGACTTGCTCACGCTGATTGCCCACGCCGAAATTGATGGAGTGCCAGTCTCTGAAGAGCTACAAGTCGGGTACGTCCAACTGATGGTTCTTGCAGGTATTGATACGACCTGGAGTGCGATCGGATCAGGGCTGTGGCATTTCGCGCAGCACCCGGATCAGCGGAAACGACTGTGTTCGGTTGACAACGATGATGTGCTTTGGGTGCAGGCGGTCGAGGAGGTGCTGCGCTTTTATGCTCCGGTGACGATGGCCAGACAGGTTGTCGGTGATACTGAGGTTGCTGGATGCCCTATGCATCCGGGCGATCAAACCTTGGTCACCTTCCCCGCTGCGAATCATGATCCGGCGGCATTTGAGCATCCTGAGATCTTTGATATCGACCGTGAACGAAACCGCCATGTGGCATTTGGACTTGGAATCCATCGTTGTTTGGGCTCGAATTTGGCACGACTCGAACTCACCGTTGCGCTACAGGAATGGATTCGAGCATTCCCTGACTACGCGTTGGATCCGAATGGAACGACGACGTGGGCTAACGGCCAGGTGCGCGGCCCAAGAAATATTCCAGTCATTTTGAACTGACGTCGTCGCTGCCAAGGCACACTGGCCAACGGTGCAATTTCCTGTTCTCTCTGAACTTATCCCCGTCGTTCTCATCGTCGGAGTGGCTGCGTGCATCTATATGGTTGCGGGCTTTGGCTTCGCCCTTTTTGCAGTCCCATCGATCAGCCTGTTCATGCCGGTCACAGAGTCGGTCGCGATGATTGCTCTGCTTGGGCTTGCGAGCGTGCTGCGCCAATCAATAGCTCTTAGACACCTTGTCGAACGCCAGAGCGCGTTGAGGTTCTCTATTTGGGCTGTCGCCGGAATGCCGGTGGGCTTCTGGATTGTCACCGCAGTGTCTGATCAGGCTCTTCGTCTCTTCCTTGGTGTGAGCACGATTATCGCAACCGGTGTGCTCATGCGTCGTACAGAAAACGTGACATCTCGCACGTCGGTAGAGAATCTGTTCGCGTTCATTTCGGGGTTGCTGAACACCTCGATTGGCACAAATGGCTCCCCTCTCGTCTTTGCCCTGCAGGGTCGGCGCCTCACCCCCGATCGATTTCGGGGAACCATTGCCGTCATCTTTGCTGTCAGCGGAATTGTGACAACTTCAATATTTGTGATCGATGGTCGCTACACCTCAAGAATTTTGGCACTCATCCTCTGCTCGCTTCCGACTTGGTATGTCGGTACCGCTATCGGACGTCGCGTTGCCACACATATTGACTCTGAGCAGTTTCGAAAAGTCGTGCTACTGCTGCTCGCCGTGACAGGTGTTTCAACACTAATTTCCGCGCTGTAAGAGTTAAAGCAAGTTAGTTTCTAAAAGGTTTGCAGGTGATAGCCGTCACAATGTACATTTCGTAAACCACCTCCGGTCGGAGTGAGGTGGCCATCAGGGGGATTTCCGGCGTGAAAAGGGGGGTTGGGTTGTCGTCTCACGACTCTGGTTCGTCGCCGTTGCTGTCGGTGCGGAACCTTCGAACATATTTCGACGTTGGTGGCCATTCCGTGAAGGCCGTCGATGGAGTTTCTTTTGATGTGAGTGCGGGAACCACCCTGGGCATCGTCGGTGAATCCGGAAGCGGGAAAACAGTGCTCTCCCGTTCGATAATGGGAATCAACACCGCAGGTAATGCCTCGACGACAGGATCGGTCCAGTACAACGGAAGCGAACTCGTTGGCAAAAGCAAGCGAGAACTTCGCCACTTCTGGGGCCAAGAAATGGCAATGGTGTTTCAGGACCCAATGACATCCCTAAACCCTGTCGTTCGAATCGGTCGGCAATTAACCGAGCACTTGCGCGCGCACAAAAACATGTCAAAAGCCGAGGCAGAAGAGGTCGCGCTTCAGCTTCTCACCTGGGTCCGCATTCCTGAACCCAAACAGCGCCTGGCGAACTATCCGCACCAGATGTCGGGAGGGATGCGGCAGCGAGTGTGCATCGCAATCGCTCTCGCTTGTTCGCCTCAACTGTTGTTCGCTGATGAGCCAACAACGGCACTGGATGTGACCGTCCAGCATCAAATTCTCAACCTATTGAGTCAGCAGCAAGCCGAAAGAAAGATGGCGATGGTGCTCGTCACTCACGACCTTGGAGTGGTTGCAACACGTACAGATGAAATCGCTGTGATGTATGCAGGGAAAATAGTGGAGAAAGCTCCAACAGTTGATCTCTTCAGCAAAATGCGCCATCCGTACACACAGTCGTTGTTCTGGTCGATACCAAAGACCTCTGAGCCGAAGCACACAAGGCTGAGTGCGATCGTTGGGCGTCCTCCGAACCTTGCGGCGTTACCAGTCGGGTGTTCTTTTGCGGACCGGTGCCCGTACGTTCAGCCGATCTGTCGAGATGTAGAACCCGAACTTACGACCGACGGGGCACACTCCTTTGCCTGTCATCTTCCTGTCGGTAGCTCAGCCGCGGATAGCGCGCTTTCAGAAAATGCTGCTGCCGGTCTTACCCAGTCACAAGCCGCTGCAGTTCGCCGTGAGTCGAATACCGGAGTGTCGTCGTAATGGCCGGATCAGGGACAGCACATCTTCGCGACGGTGAAGACATGGTGATTCGTGTCGAGGGCCTCACCGTTGAATTTCCAGCCAAGGGCGGAAATGTCGTTCACGCGGTAAGCGGAATCAGTTTCGACGTGCTCCGGGGAGAAACCCTAGGTCTCGTTGGTGAATCTGGTTGTGGCAAATCGACTACCGGTAGAGCACTTCTTCAGCTTCCTGCGCCAACCAGCGGCTCTGTGAAGCTTGATGGTGAAGAATTGACCACGTTGAGTCGCTCGGAGATGACGGCGCGTCGGACCAACATTCAGATGATCTTTCAGGATCCGATCTCGTCATTAAATCCACGTCGTACCATCGGCAAAATCGTTGCCGAGCCGCTTGACGTGTGGGGCCCAAAGGCCGAGGATGAGCAATGGAAACTTGTCTCTGAGATTTTGGATGCGGTTGGTATCGATCCTGACGGTGCTCGGTACAAGCGGCCACACGAGTACTCGGGTGGCCAATGCCAGCGCATTTCGATCGCTAGGGCGCTTGTTATGGAGCCAAAGGTCATCATTTGTGACGAACCGGTGTCAGCCCTTGACGTTTCAGTTCAAGCCCAGATTCTCAACATGCTTGAGGATCTCAAAGCGAAGTACGGACTCACGCTGGTATTCATCGCCCATGACCTTGCCGTTGTCAAGAACATCAGTGATCGAGTGGCGGTGATGTATCTCGGCAAGATGTGCGAGATTTCAGAGTCTGACGAACTATACGCTCGCCCTGCTCATCCGTACACACGTCTCTTAATGAATTCACATCCGGAGCCGAATCCTGATGCGGTGATCGACGAGGAAGTCGTTCTTGGCGGAGAAATTCCGAGTCCGATTAATCCCCCATCTGGCTGTCGGTTCCGAACAAGATGTGAGTTTGCAGATGAACGCTGCGCAAGCGAGGAACCACAAATGGTGATGGTCTCCGATGGTCACTACGTGGCGTGTCATCATCCACTGGTTGAGGTGCAGTCGTGAACCGACGTGCACGTGTGAGGGTTTCAACTTCGATCTCAAATATTCGCTGTGGTGAACTACCACTTCGATCCGTAATGAATCCCGATCATTACGGAGACAACAACATCCATGGGAACCAAATTGGGGGTAACTGCAATGAGACGTAAAAGTCTGTACCGCGCAGTCGCATTCCTTGCTGCCGCCG
Organism: Ilumatobacteraceae bacterium; assembly: GCA_049432165.1. Classification (GTDB taxonomy): domain Bacteria; phylum Actinomycetota; class Acidimicrobiia; order Acidimicrobiales; family Ilumatobacteraceae; genus Casp-actino5. The sequence continues at coordinate 25,459 of JBMTDQ010000020.1, read as the reverse complement.
GCCTAATCGCCGGTGCATGCGGAGGAAGCGATGACAGCGCACCCGCCGACACATCTGAGGAAACTTCTGAGGAAGCTCCTGCTGAGGAGCCGGCCGTTGAGGCTGGTGACGAAGCCGAAGGTGATGTCGACACCGCAATTGAAGAAGAGGAGAACACCGTGAACTACGGTGGGTCGATCTCGGTTGGTCTTGAAGCCGAAGCAACAGGTCTTCGGCCTTGGGAGGACACCTGTTCATCACCGTGTTACAACATGATGATTGCGGTGTATGACAAGTTGATGGAACAAGATGTCAACGGTGAGTACACGCCGTATTTGGCTGAGAGCATCACACCGAATGAGGACTTCACTGTCTGGACAATGACACTTCGCTCTGGCGTGACATTCCACAACGGCGTCGAATTGACAGCTCAGACCATTGCGGACATGTTCCCGATTCAGCAGGCCGGCGCAGCCGGGTCCAGCGCCGTCTCGGCAGCAAACCTTGTCTCCGTTGAGGCGACCGGGGACCTCGAAGTGACGTACACACTGTCGCAGGGTGGCTCAGCCTTCCCGGCTTCGTTGTCTCGTGCACCGCTCGGAATGGTCTTTGAACCAGCAGCAGCTGCTGCAGACGCCGAGGGGTACTCAATGGCTCCAATCGGAACGGGACCATTTGTCATCGACTCTCGCGACCTCGATAACGAGACCACGTTTGTGCGCAATGATTCATATTGGGCAACTGACCCAGATGGAAATGCGTTGCCGTACCTCGACTCGATTTCATTCCGTCCAATTCCCGATGAGGGAACCCGTCTTGATGCCTTGCTGTCAGGAACAGTGAACGCAATGCAGACGCTCCGTCAGGGAACCATCCGTGATGCCCGTGCAGCGCGTGACGACGATGGCGCGGATATCACGCTCTACGAGTTCCAAGGCAACAACGTTGGTGGCGGTATGTTCAACACCGCAGTCCCACCATTCGACGACGTTCGTGTCCGTCGTGCCCTCGTGCTAATGAATAGCCAGGAGCAAGTAATCGAGGCCCTAGGCGGCACCGGTATTTCACTCCCAGGAACCCAGTGGTTCAGCCCAGATTCAGTCTGGTGGAGCCCGAAGGTTGCAGAAGCATGGCCACAATTTGACTTCGAGGCCGGCGTTGAGACGCTCACCGAATATGTGAACGACCCTGATCGGTCAGACGGCAAGGCAGTTGGGGAACCAATTGATGCCGAGCTCTCTTGTCCTCCAGACCCAACGCTCATTGCAGCAATGCAGGTTCTTGAGCAGGCCTACACCGCCAGTGGTTTGGTGAACGTCACGATTACGAACTACGACCAGCAGACGCACATCAACAATGCGCTCGGAATGGATAACGGCTTCATCGGAAGCCATCAGGTCCACTGCTGGCGTTGGAGCGATGACAGCGATCCATCTGTGCCGCTGAACCCGGCGCTTGCTCCGCCGACGGCTGAAGTTGCTGAGGCAGCGGGAATTCCTGGGGTCGTCTCACCGCTGAACTTCTCCAACTGGTTCAGCCCAACCGCTTTCCAGGCTGCTGTTGCTGCGACCAAGACTGATGACTTCGCAACCCGTTACGGGCTATATGAGTCGATCATGCTCGAGTTCGCAGAGCAGGTGCCGGTGTACTACTCAGGTCACACCGCAACGGCGATCGGCACGGAGAGCAGCATCGTCGGCCTCAACAGTTGGCATGTACCTTCCGGTGAACTTGGCATCGGCTTCCCGAATGCTGAGGGACGCTGGGCAGAAGTGTTCATCGCTTCGTAATTAGGTAATTAGTCGGAACCGGGAAGGAGAGTTATGGGAAAGGTCATTGCATCGAGACTCGCACGTCTAGTGGCAACACTGCTTGCGGTCACGTTCTTGACGTTCTCAATGACGGCTCTCCTTCCCGGTGATCCGGTTAATGCAATTCTTGGGGTCGACGCAGTGCGCGACCCTGAGGTTGTTGCAAAAATACGGGCCGATCTTGGCCTAGACGACCCATTCTTCATTAGATATGCAAACTGGCTCAAAGACGCCGCGACAGGCGACCTTGGCCAGAGCTACATCACTGATCAAGATGTCCTCACCACGATTACCCAGCGACTACCGGTAACGGCACAACTGGCGTTTATGGCAATCGTGATGGCGCTGATACTTGCTATTCCAATCGGTGTTCTCGGGGCCTATAAACAAGGTAAGTGGCAGGACAGTTCCACCTCTGCCGGTGTTCAAGTGGCGCTGTCAATCCCCAACTTCATTGTTGGTATTTTCCTCATCTGGTTGTTTTCAGTTCGCCTTGGATGGCTGCCGGCCTCTAACTGGAGCCGAATTACGAAGGATGGCCTCGTTGCAAATTTGAAAACGGCCATTCTTCCTGCCTCTGCCCTAGCGATGACCCAGATGGCCATATTTTCCAGACTCGTCCGTTCTGACATGATCGCAACGCTCCAAGAAAATTACATCTTGGCGGCAAGATCAAAAGGGCTCTCTGACCGCTTTATTCTCATGCGACACGCGCTACGACCGAGTTCGCTGAGCCTTATGACCATCGTCGGCATCAACTTCGGTGCGCTACTCGGTGGCACTGTCATTATCGAGACCTTGTTTGCAATTCCAGGAGTTGGATTTCGATTAATTAACGCCATTTATCAGCGTGACATCATCGTGATTCAGGGAATCACAGTCTTTATTGCGACCGCCTATGTAGTAATCAACACGATCGTTGACTTGTTGTATGCCGTCATCGACCCCCGGATTCGCAGGGTATAGCCATGGAAGCGAAGAGCAGCCGTCCAGAATTTCCGCGAGACCGACTTAGCAATGTGTCAACCTCGGTAGCAACCGGGGTTGATGTGCCACCTAAGAAAGCAACCTTTCGACAAGTTGTCGGTTCAATGCCCCTACGTGTCAAGTTCGCATCTCTATGGCTTGTCGTTGTGGTCATTGGAGCTATCTACGCCAAGATCGATAGCAGTTGGCTAGGGGGTGCTCTCCCCTTGCAAGACCCAAACTTTCAAACAAATGGCTTCGATCGTGCGACAGGATCTTTCGGTACGGGTGAACCAATTGAAGGAATGTCAGGTGCACATTGGCTCGGCACCGATGCAATTGCCAGAGATACTTTTGCTCGATTAGTACACGGCGGCTGGGTTTCGCTCGTAGTCGTCCTCGTTTCAGCAGCATGCGGAGTGATCGTTGGCGGCTTCCTTGGCTCACTCGTCGGATTCGTACGTGGACGCACCGAGACCGTCATCATGGCGACTGTCGACGTCATTCTTGCCTTCCCTGCGCTCGTACTGCTGCTCGCACTTGTCTCGATTTTTGAGGTCCGGAATCTTTTCGTCATCAGCACCGTGATCGGTGTCCTCTCCATTCCTGCGTACACAAGGGTTGCTCGAGCAAATGCGCTCGCAATTTCCTCCCGGGAATTTGTGACAGCCGCAAGAGCTATCGGGACCAAGCCGAGTCGGATTCTCGTTCGGGAGGTCATCCCGAACGTGCTTCCCACCCTTCTCGCCTATGCGATGGTGGCGGCAGCATTTGTCGTGGTTATTGAGGGCTCACTGTCATTTCTAGGTCTGAGTGTGCAATTACCGACCCCTACCTGGGGCAACATGATTAATCAAGCTCGACGTGATGTCAAGATCAACGTGGCACAGGTGATTTGGCCATCCCTTGCGCTCTCCATCACCGTGCTCTCTCTGAATCAGGTCGGCGATTTCTTCCAGCAGCGTCGAGCAGTCAAGGGCTCAAACCTTTAAATCTTCGTCACTTAACCCAGATAGCCGAGTCAGCCCACTTCATCATCTGCGAGTCCCCGGACGAATCACCGTAGGCGGTGAGATGGACATCAGAGCGCCCAAAGCCCATCTCGGAGAGCCAAGATGTGAGTTGGTTGACCTTTTCATCACGCCGAACATTGTCACCCGCAATTGCTCCTGAAAAACGATCATCCTTGACTTCAATAGTGGTCGCAAGGTAATCGACATTCAGTAGTTCAGCGAAAAACTTCACGTACACCGATAGCGATGCGGAGACGATCACAACTTTGGCACCAGATGCCTGATGCTCACGAAGTTGCGAGACAATGGTTGAACGGAGCCACCAACGCGCCTTTGTCGCAACAAATTCTGCCGCAAGAGAATCAACGACTTGAACGTCTAAGCCAGAGAGCAGGCCGCACGCACACCGCTTTAGAGACGATCGGGAGAACCTGAAGTACCGCACTCCCGCCGAAACATTCAGTCGCACCCCATTTCTCCGGAGATACACAAGAAATCGAATAAGACAGTCACGATCTGTGAGCGTCTTGTCGAGATCGAACGCAACGACATTTAGCATGTCATTGCGGCGAGATCATCCCAGTATGTGGGCCAACTCTTTGAGACAACACCTGCATCGTGAATTTCCACACCAGGGATACAAGAACCCACAATTGAAAACGCCATGGCTAAGCGATGGTCATCATGCGTATCAACTTTGGCGCCATGAAGACTGCTTGGCAATATCGTGAGGCCGTCGGGGTGCTCTTCGATGAGAGCGCCGAACTTGCGGAGCTCATGAGCAAGGTCGCCAATACGATCGCTCTCTTTAGCTCTGATGAAGCCGACGCCCCGGATCCGAGTTGCCGAACTTGCAAAGCACGCTAGAGAGGCAACTGTTGGTACAAGATCTGAAACCTCTGACATGTCGAGATCGACTCCCCTCAATGGCGAATCTCCATCTCGTGACAAGGTTGTCGTTGATTCAGAGGAAGAAACAGTTGCGCCCATCATCTTGAGGATCTCAACAATAAACACGTCACCTTGATGTGAGGATGTTCCGAAACCCTCAATGGTGACGGTCGAGCCAGTGGCAGTAGCAATCGCTAATGGGTATGACGCTGAAGATGCATCCGCTTCAATGTTGACAGTTGCAGCGGTATATGGCTGCTCGGCGACTGCAATCTCATGCGATGAAATATTCACGTGCACACCGAACATCTCCATGACGGATGCGGTGAGCTCGACATACGGTCTCGAAATCAACTCACCCGACAGGGACATCTTCAGCCCCCCAGCGAGAGTTGGTCCGACCATCATCAGTGCTGAAATGAACTGACTTGACATAGATGCATCGATCTCAAGTTCACCTCCACTCAGCGGCCCCTGAATCACAAGCGGTAATCCCCCATTCGAATCTCGAATATCGGCACCCAATGAGCGAAGGGCGCTGATGAGAGGACCGAATGGACGCTGACGTAGCCGTTCACCACCATCAATCCGTATCTCAAGCTCAGCAGTTGCCACTAGTGCGGTGAGGAAACGAGATGTGGTTCCCGCCAGGCCTGCGTTCAAATCTGCCGACCGTAGGGGTTGCTGGCGGGTGATCTTCGCCTCCGAGCCTGCACGATCAACTGACAGGCCGAGTTCACTGAGGCCGATCAACATTGCCTCGGTGTCATCTCCTGAAGGCAAATTGGTAAGAGTTGAAGTACCAGAACTCAGCGCCGCACAAACAAGTGCTCGGTTCGCCACACTCTTTGATCCAGGGACACTGACGGTTGATCTGAATGGTTGCGCGATGGGCGTGCAGGTGTAGATCATGTCAACGATGAAACGGTTGGGCGGAATCCGCGAGCGATCAGACCGCCGCGAAAGATGTCCACAACCGAAGAATCTACGAGTACCACAGCCACTCCCCGATTTCCCTCGGCGAGGTGTACGACCTCAAAATTGGCTATGTTCACGCCGAGTTCTGCCGCGAGAGTAAACACCTCGGCTGCAGCTCCGGTTCGGTCAGGAATACGAATACGAACCTCTGAGAGCGAGGCCGGGTCAGTGACGCGGCCTGGCAAGTTTGCTCGAGCCTCGCGGGCCTTTTGTAACATCGATTTAAGAGGCGCTCGCTCGTCGGTTGAAATCAGATCCCTGACATTCGTCAGCGCTGCGTTGAGATCATCGATCGCTTCAATAATGGCAACGCGGTTCTCGTGGCAGATATCAATCCAAATGGTTGGTGATCCGCTGGCAATTCGGGTCATATCTCTAAACCCACCCGCAGCAAGTCGGAGCAAGGATGCATGCTCCTCAGAGCGATCTTTTGCCAACGACATCAGTGTTGCAGCGGTGAGGTGTGGGAGGTGGCTGACAACTGCTACGAGCCGGTCATGCTCACTTGGGTCAAGAGCCACAACCTCCGACCCCAACTCTCGCACTAACCCAGCTATTGAGGCGAAGAGATCATCATTGACATCTCGACCCGGCGTGAGGACCCAAATTGCTCCATCAAACATCTGCGGATCAGCACCATCGAGACCTTCAAGTTCGCTACCTGCCATTGGGTGCCCACCAATAAAACGGGGGTCATCAATAGCCCCGCAAATCGGGCCCTTTACCGATCCGACATCAGTCACAAGTCCGGTGGTCGTGGCCAACATTTCAGTCACTACATCGATACTCGCAGTGACCGGAACCGCCACAAAGGTGACCTCCGCATCAGGGTCCAAATCGCCCTTGGAGATGATATTTTCCGCAAGCGCCCGTTCGACGACCTCGACGTTCACGTCACTACCGCAGACGACCCATCCCCTTGATTGAAGAGCCGACGCGACCGAACCTCCAATAAGGCCGAGGCCGACCACATTTGCGATGCGAGGTTGTGCGCGTTGACTCACGGGCGTTGAGCGTACCGTTCTAGACCACAGGCTTTACTGAGTTCGATGACTTCTGTGGTATCGAGAACTCTCCACTGGCCTGGTGACAGCTTGTTGTCACGTATCGGTCCGATCCGAATTCGCACAAGCCGCTCAACAGGATGACCGACGGAGTCAAACATGCGACGCACCTGCCGATTCCGGCCCTCATGAATCACGATCCGAACAACTCCGGGTTCAGGTTGGGACACCTTCGCTGGAGCGGTCAGGCCATCATCAAGTTCTACGCCCTCCCGTAACTCGCGAAGTGCTCCGGAGGCCAGAGACGACCTCACCTGCACGAGATATTCCTTTTCGACACCCTTTGATGGATGGGTGACAGCGTGCGTGAGGTTGCCATCATTGGTGAGAATGAGGAGCCCCTCGGTGTTCAGATCTAACCGCCCAACCGGATGAAGACCGGCGTGCTGAGGAACCAAATCAAACACGGTTGGGCGACCCTGTGGATCTGATGTTGTTGTCACTACTCCCTCAGGTTTGTTCAACAAAAAGTACGTCAAATTCGGCTTGATGCCGATAGGTGCACCGTCGACAGCAACCACATCCTCATCGACGTTGACCCGCCGACCGAGTTCTGCAACTTGCCCATTGACCGTTACACGACCCTCAGAAATCAGAATTTCGCAGGTACGACGGCTGCCCCAACCGCGCTGGGCAAGAACTTTCTGCAGACGCTCTCCCTCAGATGCGACTTCAGAGTCATCGAGGTACCACGGAACGTCGTCGGGCATCTCAGGAAACGGTGGGTTCTGCGGGAGGCTCAATGCGGAGTCCGTGCTCAAGTGCCTCAACAACCTCGGCATCGGGAATAAATTCAGCGATTGAGGGAAGATCGTCGAGACTCGCTATGCCGAGCTTCTCGCAGAAGGTAGCGGTTGTCCCGTACAGAATCGCCTGACCAGGGCCGTCATCGTTTCCTACCGCGTCGATGTATCCCCTCGCCATCAACGTTCTCAACACGCCGTCAGGGTCAACTCCGCGAATTGACGCAATCTGTCCTCTACTAATTGGCTGTTTGTAGGCGATGATTGCAAGCGTTTCTAAGGCGGCCCCTGAAAGACGTGCCCGCTGTTCGTCGAGCAAAAAGCGCTCGACGTAAGGGGCAAATTCGGCGACTGACTGGTAGCGGAAGCCACCCGCAACCTCAACCAGTTCAAATCCCGAGTTTCTCGAGCGGTACTGCGCTGCTAGTTCTTCACAGGCCGATTCGATCTCTGCAAGAGGACGTTCGAGCAGCTGCGCAAGCAGTTCTGCCGAGACCGGTTCGACGGCAACCATCACGATCGCCTCAATCGCAGCGTGAGCGGTCTGTTGTGTTACCTCAGTCATGATTATCCCTCGTAGTCATCGATTGCGAGTATGGAGAGGTCTGTCTCTTCGTTGCCGATCCATACGACGTCAATCTCACCAAATTGCGTGAACTGCTCGATTTCGACGATGCCTTGCTTAAACAACTCGAGCACTGCAAGAAATCTCACAATGACCTCAACTCGTTCGACAAGGTCAGCGGTGAGTCGCTTGAAGTTGATACGGCCAATGACCGGAAGTTCAGCAAGTAATTCAGCAACTGCTTCGGCCACCGTGACACGAATCGGCGATACATGAAAGAGATCGACCACAGGCTCCGGTTTGGGGGTTAATGCCCTAATTGCTGCACTCTGCAGCCGTCGAATCGAGGTTCCCTCGAGCAAATCGGGCATGAGGCCCGCAAAACGTTCGTCGGCGCCAGTTCGGCGTGGAAAACAGAGGTCAGCCTGTTCGGACAGAGCATTCAGTACTTGAGCAACGTCTTTGAACGTCTTGCATTCAAGCAGTCGGGCGAGCAACAAGTCGCGTTCAGACCACAGCGCAAGTTCCTCGTCGAGGTCGCCATCATCATGACCGGGTAGAAGCCGTCGAGTCTTCAGCTCGACAAGAGTTGCCGCGATGAGAAGAAATTCGGTTGCTACCTCGAGATCAAGCGCTTGGAGTCTCTCGACCTCTGCGAGATAGGCATCGACAATGCGGGCGAGGTCAACTTCGTAGAGATCGATCTGCTCTTTCAAAATGAGCTGCAACAAAAGGTCAAATGGCCCCTCGTACACCGGTGTCTCGACAGCAAATGCCACGTCTCTACGCTAGTGCCCGCAACCGTTCCTTTACTGCGACCCTTCACCGATAACCTGTCGTCGTGACCAGGGTTCTTTCGTGTATCCAGCCAACCGGAGATGTCCATCTCGGTAACTATTTGGGGGCACTTCGCAACTGGGTAAGCGGTCAACACGATAAGGACGTGTTTCACGGGATTGTTGACCTCCACGCTCTAACTGTGACTACGCAGTCGGGTGTGGTCGGAGAATCAACGGTCAGTCTCGCCGCCATGTTGTTTGCGATTGGACTCGATCCTGACGTAGCAACAATTTTTGTTCAAAGTCATGTTCCTGAGCACTCCCAATTGGGCTGGGTCATGGAGTGCACAGTTTCATACGGCGAACTCTCGCGTATGACGCAATTTAAGGACAAGTCGGCAAAACGGGAGACGGATTTTGTTGCCGCTGGTCTCTTTACATATCCGGCACTCCAAGCTGCAGACATTTTGCTCTACGACGCCAATGAGGTGCCGGTAGGCGATGATCAGCGACAACACATCGAAATCACACGCGATATTGCGATGCGGTTCAACGGTCGCTTTGGTGAGACCTTTGTCATCCCAGAAGCCGTGACTCCGGCTGCCGGTGCGAGAGTGATGGATCTTCAGGCGCCGACATCAAAGATGTCTAAATCAACAGATTCTGAGGCTGGATGCGTCTTTTTGCTAGATGAACCAAAGGCAATCGAGAAGAAGTTCAAACGCGCAGTGACCGATTCAGATTCAGAGGTTCGTTACGACGTTTCCCAAAAACCTGGTGTATCTAACCTTCTCGATATTCTCGCAGCCGCAGGAGGTGGAACGCCTAAAGACCTCGCTGACAGCTATGCGCAATATGGGCCATTGAAGGCCGATGCTGCAAGCGCCGTGATTTCAATGCTTGAACCAATCCAGCAGCGCTATCGCGAACTTATGGCTGATCGTGGCGAACTTCATCGCCTTCTCAATGTCGGGGCAGAGCGCGCCCAGGAGCAAGCCGCTGCAACGTTGCACCGTGCATACGAAGCCATTGGGCTTCTCCCCCGCTGAGTCCCAGATGTCAGCGGTCGAGCGCAAACGTGTCGACCGGACCCTCTTTCGACTCGCCCTCCCTGCGCTAGGCACCCTCGCGGTTGAACCGTTGTACGTGGCGACCGACACGGCGATCATTGGCCGCGTCGGGTCAAATGAACTGGCAGGACTTGCCGCTGCGGCGACAATTCTTGCTCTTGTCGTGGCCGGAACGAATTTCCTTGCGTATGGCACTACGGAGCGGGTAGCGAACGCGAAAGGGGCGAGTGATGTTGATCGGTCAACTTCGTTTGCTCGACACGCGCTTTTGCTGGGAGCGTTGATTGGCATCTTCGCGTGTGTTGTTCTGGTATCACTCGCAGACAATTTGATCTCTCTACTGGGTGCTGGTGATGAAGTCTCGGAACATGGGACTCGTTATCTCTCGATCGCTGCATTTGGCCTTCCAGCCGTCGTGGTGATGATTGCTGCACAAGGTGTCTTGAGAGGCCACTCTGATTACCGCCGACCGTTTGTGGTGCTCATGGTCAGCAATATTCTGAATGCCGCTATCGAGATTCCACTCGTCTTGTGGGCGGGTTGGTCTATTGCCGGATCTGCGTTATCAACAGTGATAGCTCAGTACGTGGGCGCAATTTGGCTTGTCGCTATATGCCGACCGTTCCTTGGCCTGAATCGCAAATTTTCGTTTCAGCGAATCATTGCGATCGACCTGTTGCGGGTCGGTCGTGATCTCGGTATTCGGGTCGGATCGATGCTGGCAGTATTCACTGCTTCAACGGTGCTTGCCGCAAGGAGTGGCGACGAGGTGCTCGCCGCTCATCAAATTGTGAACGGAACCTTTCTACTGTTGGCACTTTGTCTCGATGCGATCTCGATTCCTGCGCATACCTTGCTCGGCGAATCGACAGGCTCAGGACAGCGGTCGACACAATCGCTCATTGCGAGCCGGGTGTATTTCTGGAGTGCGATGATAGGACTCGGAATTGCCGTTCTACTCTTCGTGTTTGCTCGTCAATTGCCGCTGCTCTTCACTTCTGATGAGGTTGTTCGTAATGCCGCATCACGGGGCCTCCAACTTCTTGCCATCGCGCTGGTACCAGGAGCAATCGCCTTTGGTGGTGACGGAATTTTGATTGGACTCTCAGACAACAGATTTTTGGGAATTGCAGCATTTGCCCACACGGTGCTGATGGCTGGTGCTCTGTTGTTTTCTGAGGTGCGGCAAGGGCCAGGTCTTGCGGCTATTTGGGCGCTTCTCGGAGGTTGGATGACCATCCGTGCGGTCACTGTGGTGCTTCGAAGTCGCGCCTTGCTCCGTGCCTAGGTCTTCTACAGATCATCTGCGTGACGAAGATGCATGCTCCATTCACCTTCCCCGCACGCGGTACGTATGGTTTCCTCAGAGCTGTTCACCGAAAGAAGGAGATCTTTGCCGATCGTCTCGTGATCGTGGTAGAGCCTAAAACGTTTGGTTCGCGGCCCGACAACCGTTGCAACTACCCGTTGAAGCGTATTGAGGTTTGACGCGACTTTGCCAACATCATGACGAAGTACTCCGGCATGAACCTCTTTTGGCGCGTCCGGTGCGACACGACGAAATCGCTGCAACACCATGAGTGAATGAGCCATGTCGGATTGGGACATCTGACTCCACAATCGGTACTCATCGGCTGAGAGAATGGCTTGGACATTGTTGACATCATCCTCGGAAACTGCTGGTGGACGAAGTGAGTACCACGTTCTGCGAGCGAGATGTCTGATGTTCATCACGAGGCTCGCCTGGCCCTCGGATGCGCGGAGAGATATGCATCCCAAAGTCGCTCTTGACTGACACGTGTATACAGCTGTGTCGTAGAGATCGTTGCATGGCCAAGGATTTCCTGAACGACACGCAAGTCAGCGCCGTGATCTAGGAGGTGGGTCGCACACGAATGACGGAGCACATGCGGAGAGAGGTGGTCTGTAATTCCAGCGCGCTCACCAGCTTGCTTGATAACAAGCCAGATTCCTTGACGAGAAATCCGCCCACCGCGCCGATTGAGAAACACGGCCTCCGCATCATCACGGCGCCTCCATTGTCGAGGAACCAGTAAAGGACGACCCTGTGGCCCGTACCAGTCGTCGAGCGCAGCTACAGAAGATGACCCAAACGGGACAATTCTCTCCTTCTGACCCTTTCCAAAAAGTCTCACGAGTTGGCTGTCGAAATCGATGTCTGAGGTTGAAAGAGTGACTATTTCGCTAACCCGTGCGCCGGTGGCGTACATCAATTCAAGTATCGCCCGATCGCGCCGTGATAACGGGTCGCCCGCCGAGCACGACTCGATGAGGCGGATGACGGAATCTTCATCTAAAGGTTTTGGAATTCCTGATGGAATTTTGACCCCATCGAGACGACCTGTTGGATCGTCAGATCTGATTCCTTCGCTGACAAGGAAGCGATGAAACATTCGAATGGCGGCAAGATTTCGCGCTACTGACGTTGCCGCTGCACCCTCGGATTCACGCGTGGTAACGAACGCAGCAATTCGGTCGTCATCGACATCATGAAACGTTTGCTCAGAGCGATTGAGAAATTCGACGTATCGCAGAAGATCACGTCGATACGCCGCAACGGTGTTAGCGGTTCTGCCACGCTCGGATGTCAACCACAGCAGAAAATCCTCAACCTCTAGCGGCAGGAGTGAACCATTCACATTGATTGCCTTTACCTGCTTGCGGAATCTTGATCTGTCATCATGCGATCGGCGAGGAGAAGCAACACGACAGTTTTCGCGTCATTGACCTCTCCCCTGTCAACCATTGAAAGAGCATCTTTGAGAGGAATGTGAATGGTCTCCATGAATTCCTCCTCTGGCCCCTTGCGGTCAGATGGTCCTTGAACGCAGTTCGTCGCAATAAACAACTCTGTTACCGCATCGGTCATACCAGGAGAGGGCTTGAGGGAAAACACATGCTCTAGGTCGCCCGCAATTAGGCCAACCTCTTCAATGAGTTCACGGTGTGCTGTCTGTTCAATCGGCTCGCCAGGGATATCTCGCATGCCGGCTGGAACCTCGTATAGGTACTCGCCATAGGTGGGACGAAACTGCCGGATGAGAACAACCGAAGGTACGCCTTCAGGATCGAACAACAACGGAAGCGCAGCAACTGATCCGGGCGATCTGACCACATCTCTCGTGAACTCAGCACCATGTGGATCTTCGAACGACCCAATGACCAAGTCCCAGACACCACCCTTATGGACAAGTTGGTCTCGGAGATGACGGAATTCCGCCATTACTTCACGCCCGCGGAACTCTTTTCGACTCGTTCAGCTCGATCAATTGCAGCACCAATCAAATCACGGAACAGCGGATGCGCTCTGTCAGGTCGACTCTTGAATTCAGGATGAGCTTGAGTTGCCACCCAGAACGGAGGGTCAGGGAGCTCTATGAACTCAACGAGACGCCGATCGGGAGACACGCCACTGCAAACGAGACCCGCTTCCTCTAGACGCGATCGATACGCAGGGTTGAACTCGTAACGATGGCGGTGGCGTTCACTCACCACGGGCTCACCATATGAGGCGTGCACTTTTGATCCTGGTGTCAGCACTGCGTAGTACGCACCCAGTCGCATCGTTCCGCCCAATTCGGTCACTTCGCGCTGATCGTGCATCAGGTCAATCACAGGATGACGTGATGATGCCTCAAATTCGGTTGAGTTGGCCTCATCAAGGCCAGCAACGTCTCGAGCAAATTCAACAGTCATTGCATGTAAGCCGAGACACAGACCAAGACAAGGGATGTTGTGCTCTCTTGCATAACGAGCGGCCGCAATCTTGCCTTCAAATCCTCGAGAACCGAAGCCGCCTGGAATGACAAGTCCATCGATGTCGGAAAGTCGCCCCTCTCCAAGAAGACCTTCAACGTCCTCGGCCTGGATCCAGTCAATTTCGACCTTTGCCCCGTGGTGGAAACCGGCATGTTTGAGACTCTCCACAACAGAGAGGTAGGCATCTTGCAATTGCACGTACTTGCCAATCAGGCCGATGCGAACCGGCTTCGTTGCTGCTTCAACAGTCTGAACGAGGTCGTTCCACGAACTGAGATCAATTTCAGTGTCGTCGATCCGGAGGATGTCAAGGCATACAGAGTCCAAACCTTCATCATGAAGCAAAAGCGGCAACTCGTAAATATTCCCCACATCGAAGGCATTAACGACCGCTCGCTCATCGACATCACACATACTCGAAATCTTGTGCTTAAGTTCGGTTGAAAGAGGAGCTTCACTACGGCAGACGATGACGTCAGGTTGAATACCGCGGCTTCGTATTTCGGTTACCGAATGCTGGGTCGGCTTGGTCTTCTGCTCGCCGGCTGGACCTATAAAAGGAACCAACGTCACGTGGATGTAGCACACATTGTCCCGGCCAGCATCTTTTCGAAACTGGCGAATCGCTTCAAGGAACGGAAGAATTTCGATGTCACCTACGGTTCCCCCAACCTCTGTGATGACGACATCAACATCGTCCGTCGACACTCGCTCGATCCGGCGTTTGATCTCGTCGGTGATATGCGGGATGACCTGGACCGTCTTGCCGAGGTAATCCCCTTTGCGTTCTGCAGCCATCACAGCTTGATAGATCGAACCTGTCGTTGCGTTCGAACTACGGGTAAGCGGTTCGTCAATGAAACGCTCGTAGTGGCCGAGGTCAAGATCTGTTTCACCACCATCGTCGGTAACGAACACCTCGCCATGTTCGTACGGGTTCATGGTTCCAGGGTCAAGGTTGATGTACGGATCAAGCTTTTGCATGGTGACACGCAACCCGCGCATCTTAAGTAAACGACCGAGGGAACTGGCGGTCAAACCCTTACCGAGCGAACTGACCACACCACCCGTGACAAAAATATGCTTGGGCAATTGGTCCTCCGTCCCTATCGAGCCCACACTCGTTGCTGACGGAATAACACCATACCTCGGATCGGGTCCCTATCGTGACAATCTCATTGGTTGAGTAATCGCCGTGCGACAGAAACCGATTCATCGTCGTCGGATCCTGTCAACATGCGCGCAATTTCATGCTCGCGATCTGGACCCGCAACATATGAGATGGTGGAGACTGGATGGTCGCCACGGCGCTCTTTTGTGACGGCTATGTGCGAATGAGCCGTTGCAGCGACTGTCGCGAGATGAGTAACAACCAGAATTTGGCGACCCGCTGAGGCCGTTCGAATTGCGTTTGCTATTGAATCGCCTGCCGAGGCGTCAACACCCGAGTCAATTTCGTCGAACACGACACAACCAGTGCTATTTCGGCGCCCGACCGCAAGATCGAGTGCGAGCATGCACCGTGCGGTTTCGCCTCCAGAGGCGATTTTCCCAAGAGGGCGCAGTTCATCGGACCCATTTGGTGAGAACACAAACTCAACCTCTCCCCCGTCAAGACCTTCGATGCGTGTATCAAATCGCGCAAATGGCATACCCAGTGCTGAAAGGTGTTTCGTCACCGACTCTGAGAAACGTGGTGCCAATTCAAGACGCTGCCTTTTTAGTTCTGCTGCAGATATTGCATAATCCGCTTCCGCGGTGAGAAGTGCGGAGTCAAGCAATTGGAACCGCTCATCGTGTTGTCGCAGTAATTCAATTTCTTGAACAAGATTGTCTCGGAATGAAACTACGTCATTAAGTGTCTCTCCGTATTTCCGACACAGCGCTCGGAGATCGCTGATTCTTTCCCGCACCCGGGTCAATCGGATTGGGTCGTCATCGATTGATGACACAGTGTCTCGAACAGTGCTTGAAATGTCGCCAAGCTCTGCGAGAACCCCATCAAGCCGTTCGGCCAGATCTCCAAACGTTTCGATCTGTTGAAGATCTCTCACGAGCGATCGCAGATGGTCGTCATTGGCCAACGTCTCTAACACCTTGTTGCCAAGGCTCTGAATCTGGTCAACATCGCTCAGCAACTTCTCTTCGCTCGTGAGATCGTCAAGCTCGCCTTCACGAGGCGATACCGAGTCGATTTCTTGAAGCTGATATTCCAAGAAATCCAGTTCACGCTGCCGTTCGGCCGCGCTACCGCCGAGAGTCAGCATTTCAGCCCGCACAGCCGCCACTTCGCCAGCACAATGGTCGACCGACTCTCGAGAAAGTTTGCCAAATGCATCAAGCAGATCTGAGCGAACACGCGTGACGGCGAGCTTATGTTGCTCGTGTTGTCCATGGATCTCGATCAAGGCCGCTGCGGTCTCCGCTAGAGCATGAGCAGTTGATGGCCGACCGTCAACATACGCCCGAGATCTTCCATCTCTCGGAATAACCCGTGAGAGAACATGTTCAGCGCTCCGACCATCTTCATCTCGAATCTCTATTCGCAGGTCGACACGGGCCTCGTCGCACCCCTCACGCACGACTTCAGCCTCGCTACGTGCCCCACACGCCATTGAAAGAGCCGATAGCAACACGCTCTTTCCGGCACCGCTTGCGCCGGTGATCGCAGTAACTCCAGAATCAAATAACACCGTCGCACGCTCGATGACGACAAAGTTCTCGATATGAAGTTCGCGAATCATGTCATCGATCGAAGAGGCTGAATTTTTCTTTAAGAATTTGGTGATAGCGATGCTCGCCAAACCGAATAAAGGAAGCCGTATGAATCGCAGGTTGACAGGTCACGCGCGCTCCATCGTCAAGATCTGCGACCGTCGAACCATCAACGACGAGTGCTGCAGAACGGTGGCCGGTCACCTCAATATCAACAACTTCTGACGGATCGAGTACGAGACTACGGTCGAACAGCATGTGAGGAGCCACAGGTGTAACAAGCATGGCTCGGTGCCGTGGAGAAACAATTGGCCCGCGAGCAGAAAGCGAGTACGCAGTCGACCCGGTTGGGGTTGACACGATAAGACCGTCTGCCGCGTACGAGGTGAATGCACTTCCATCGATGATGAGGGTGAGACGCACCGTGTTTCCGGACTGACGCTTTTCAACGACTGCTTCGTTTAATACAGACCATGAACCGAGGTCGGTCCCTTGTGCAGAGCGTGCGGAAACCGCCAGCATCATGCGATGCTCAGCGCTCCACCCCCCAAGATCTGGCCCTTGGGAAAATCGATCGAGGGCACCTGGTAACCCCTCTCCTTCTACCTCTGTGAGGTACCCGAGATTTCCGAGGTTGACACCAAGAATTGGCACGGGCGCACCGGCGAGAAGCCTGACCGCCCGCAGAACCGTTCCGTCCCCGCCAAGACACAGCGCCAAATCAGCTTCCGAGGGACTGCCGACAAACGGCGGAATTCCACTGGCAGAAAGTGCGTCAATATCACTCTCTCCGAGGCCGCAGGTATGACCACGTTGATTGAGCCAGGCGAACGCCTCTTGCGCCAATTCAATGGCTCGAGGTTGTTGGTGGTGCCCAGCAATCAGAACCTTCATGAGATCACTGTCGCCCCTTCTGGTGCCCTGAGAATAAGAAGGAACTCTCGGTTGCCGTCGGCGCCATGAACTGGACAATCCATAACACCTATCGTGTCACAGCCAAGCGCTTCGAATGTGGTGCGAACACGATCTATAGCCAATTGTCTGTCTTCGTCACGCCCGACAACCCCTTTACCTGCTGACACAATTTCTCGACCAACTTCAAACTGTGGCTTTACAAGAAGCACCATTGGCGCCCTGGCGGCGCACAACGTGATCAGAGCCTTTGAAACCGTCGTGAGAGAAATAAAGGACAAATCAGCTACTAAGACATCAAATAACTCGCCCTCATATTGTTCGGCGAATTGCCGAATATCTGTGCGTTCAAGTGAGATCACCCGCTCATCGGTGAGCAAGCGTTGGTGAAGTTGACCGCGACCAACATCAACTGAGAGGACAGATTTCGCTCCATGCTGCAAGAGGCAATCAGTGAAGCCTCCGGTGGATGACCCACAGTCAATTGTTCGGGCACCTCGAGATGCATCGGCGAGAAAAGGATGTGCTTCAAAGGCAGCAAGCAACTTGTCTCCACCGCGTCCGACAAATCGGGCGGGAGGCCCCTCGAGGGAAAGAGATTCGCTTGGTGACACCAACCTCGAAGCCTTGTCGGCGATAGTTCCCGCTACCCGTACGCGACCACCCGAGATGGCCTCAGCTGCTGCGGTGCGACTCGAAACCAGACCACGACGAACCAACTCACTGTCGAGACGACGACGCTGCTGGGCCATCATCTCGTACCTGAAACGAATCGGACTGCATCTGAAAGAGATGCCGCTCGCTGCCATACCGGAACAGAGGAATCATCAGGAGCAACGCCACTTGAGACGGCAATAAAACGGCAGCCAAGTTGTACGGCGAACTGACCATCGGTGCTGTACCGATCGCCGATCATCACCGAATGTTGCGGATCAAACACACCGCCAAGGGAATTCTTGACGGCAGCCGCCATTGCTTGATTGGGTTTTCCAGCAAGGACTGCTGTTACACCTGAGGCGGCTTCAACAGCCGCCAAAATGGATCCTCCACCGGGCGCTTCGCCGTCAGCAGTTGGGAATGTGACATCAGAATTCGTTCCAATGAGTCGAGCGCCGTTTCGAACCGCTCTCGCTGCCCTGTCAAGCCTGTAGTAGTCGAATTCGGTGTGTAGACCAACGATGACCGCATCAATCTGATCAACCGCAGAGTCGTCAGTGTTGGCGACAGGAACGGCACCAGCGTCCCTGACCGCCTGCTTGACGCCTTCCCCAGCACAAATCAGAACACGCTCACCTTTGTTCACGAGCGTGGCTGCAGCTTGAGCGCTGGTAATGATCTGGTCATAGTGCGAAACACCGGCCTCTGAAAGGCGGTTGAGATAGGACGAAGCCGGCTTGTTCGAGTTGTTGGTAACAAACCAGATTGAACTCCCCACCTCTTGAATTTGGGTGATCGCTTTGGCGGAGCCTTCAATCAAATTTGACCCGCTCCAGACCACCCCATCTAGGTCGCAAATCACGTGCTGAAATGTCTCCACGCAACTTGTGTACCACGGAAAGAAATGAAATTCTCTATTCGCGGGGCAGACTTTGTGTATGCCAGTTTTTCGTCCATTTCGCGGTCTCAGATTTAATACCGAAGTCTTCGCCGATTCAGTCGCTCCGCCGTATGACGTTCTCAGCCTGGATGACGTTCGGAAATTGCGTGCATCATCCGCAACAAATGTGACGTGGGTTGATGTTCCGCTCGCAGAGGATGGAGAAGACCCCTACCAAATTGCCGCCGAAACCATGACCAAATGGTGCAGTTCCGGCGTTCTGACACGTGATGAGTTGCCTTCATTCACGGTGTACCGAATGACCTTCACCGATGAATCGGGAACCGAGCGCACAATTAGTGGAGTAATCGGTGCACTTGAGGTTGTACCTGAGGGCGCGGGCGGCGTCCTACCCCATGAAAGAACTACTCCCAAAGCGAGTACCGACCGTTTGGATCTCACGATTGCGACCAATGCGAATCTTTCACCCGTCTGGGGCCTCTCTCGAGCGTCGGGTCTCAGCGCTCTTCTCGAAACACCAGGGGAATATTTGGGCCGGGTAACGATTGATGGCGTAACTCATACCGTCGAGCGTGTCAGCGAGCCCGACCGTGTCTCCGAAATCGAGAAATTAGTAAGTGACGCCGATGTTCTCATCGCCGACGGGCACCACCGATACGGCGTTGCGCGACAATTCCGCTCGCATGTTGAACAGCATTCACTCAACATGTCAACCGATGCGTCTACGACCATGGTGTTCGTCAATGAAATGAGCCCTGAACAGTTGGCTATTGCGGCAATTCATCGTCTCTACACCGACGTCGACCTCAATGTGTTGGAAGACACGCTATTGAAGTCGTACAGGTTGGTTGGGAGGGTTCCCGCAAGCCAACATGCACTAGAAGAAATGGCTCGTAACTGCGCTGTTGCACTGGTTACCGACTCCGACGAGGTCGAGCTCTTTACGCCCCGAGAAGACGCCGAACTGGGTGATCGTGATCTAGATGGAGCCCGCTTGGAGCAGGCGTTTGCTGGTCTCTCCCACACCGTGACGTATCAACACGGTGTTGAGCACGTGGTCGAGGCTGTGCGATCGGGCACGGCTGTTGCAGGCATCCTGATTAGACCTGTTCCATTTGATGAAATTGTAAGGACGGCAGAGAGAGGCGATCTCATGCCTCCAAAATCAACGTTCTTCACACCGAAACTTCTCACTGGTCTAGTGATCCGTCAGATGGAACAGCACTAATCAAACATCAGGTTCGCGAGGCTTGAAAAATTCCCTCAATCGAGGTATCGAGCATTGCGTCGAACTCTTCATCGCTCTGGTCTGCGTGTAGACCCTCGGTGAGAGCACGAGAGAAACTCGCTATGACCCCTCGATTCCGACTCAGACGCTCGTTGGCATCGTCACGGCTGTATCCACCCGATAGGGCCACGACTCTCGCGACTGATGGATGGTCGACGAACACGTCATACAGCCCGTCAACCTCAGGAAGCGTCAGCTTCAACATCACAGGCGACGCAGGATCCACATTGTTGAGCTCGGCCAAAATCTCCTGGCGCAGGATCTCTTCAGCCTCAGCTTTGTCAGGAGCGTGAATGTCGACCTCAGGCTCAATAATTGGCACGAGACCTGCGGAAAGAATTTGCTGGCCAATTTCGAACTGCTGAGCGACAACAGCCGCTACCCCAGCGGAGTCTGCGCTTGCAATAACGGAACGCATCTTTGTGCCAAAGATCCCAGCCTCAACAGCACGGTCTAAAAGCGAAACGAGATCCGGCATCGCCTTCATCATCTGAACGCCATTTGAAAGATCTGCAAGCCCCTTATCAATCTTCAAAAATGGGACGACGCGCTTCTGCTCCCACAAATAGGTGGCGGTCGGAAGACCCGCCACCTCGCGGTCCATGGTCATCTCAAACAAAATTGCGCCAAGTACGCGATCTCCACTAAACGCAGAAGACAGCATGATCCTCGAACGCATTGCGTGCATCATGTCGAACATTTCCTCTTCGCTCGACCAAGACCCATCGGCAATTCCGTAGAGCCCGAGAGCCTTGGGCGTGCTTCCGCCACTTTGATCAAGCGCAGCAATAAAGCCATCATCTTCTCGAACACGTCGTAGTTGCTCTTGATGCATGATTTCTCCTGTGTGAATTGGGTCAGTCGGCTCGAGGTAAGACTCGGATTCCAAGATCGCTTAGAACACTGTCGTCCACCGGCAGTGGAGATTTTGTCATAGGGTCAGCGCCACTCTGTGTCTTTGGATAGGCAATGACCTCTCGGATGTTGTCCTCACCAGCAAGAATTGCCGTCAGACGATCAAGGCCGAAGGCGAAACCTCCATGAGGCGGAGCCCCGTAGTCGAATGGTCGAAGGAAGAATCCAAACTTGCTATCCGCCTCTTCCTCACTGATGCCAAGCGCAGTGAAAACTCGCCGCTGTAGCTCGGGTTCGTGAATTCGAATGGAACCTGAACCGAGTTCCCATCCATTGAGGACAAGGTCGTACGCAATTGAGCGAACAGAAAGTGGGTCGGACTCAATACGGTCGACGTCATCGGGATGCGGGCGGGTAAACGGATGGTGACCCGGACGGGGATTACCAGAAACCGGATCTACGCCTACGAACAATGGAAATTCAACTACCCACACGTACCGGTAAGGACCTTCATGCACAGGTGGCCGGCCAATATCGTTCCTTAAGGTTCCCAGTACTTCACAAGTGGTCGCCCACTCGTCAGCCACAATGAGAATCAGATCGCCTTCAGAGGCCCCCATTGCGTCACGAACACTGGCAGTTTCTGCCTCACTCACGAATTTGGCCACTGGCGAATCAAAACCCTCAGACGTCACCTTGAGCCAAACAAGCCCCTTGGCGCCGATGCCCTTTGCCCGGTCAGTGAGCTTGTCGAGCTGGTTTCGGCCGTAATCAGACGCAGCTCCAGGGACGAGAATTCCTTTGATTGAACCTGCACCAGAAAACGCCTTGAACTCGGTCTGTGAAAAAATGTCGGTGAGTTCCACCAACTCCATTCCAAAGCGGAGATCTGGTTTGTCGACACCAAACCTGTTCATTGCGTCGTGCCACGTAATGCGTTCTATTGCGGGCGGACGCTCGCCGAGAACGGCTTCGGCTGCGGACAGCACGGCATCACCAACTGCGTCGAGTACGTCGTCTTGGTTGACGAATGACATTTCCATGTCGAGTTGCATGAATTCGTATTGACGATCAGCACGAAGATCTTCATCACGAAGGCAACGTGCAATCTGGTAGTAACGATCGGTGCCACCGACCATCAGAAGTTGCTTAAACAATTGTGGCGACTGTGGGAGAGCATAAAACTCGCCCGGAGACTTACGGCTTGGAACGAGAAACTCACGAGCACCTTCAGGAGTTGACGGCACCAGCATCGGCGTCTCGACCTCGACGAATCCCTGACGTTCCATCGAAGTGCGAACTGCGCTGTTCACTGACGCTCGGATACGGAGGTTTCGCTGCATCCGTGTCCGACGAAGGTCTAGATATCGGTACTGCAGGCGAACGTTCTCATCGACGTCATTTGCCCGCTCGTCAATGGAGAACGGTGGTGGATCAGCTCGTCGCAAAATCTCGACTTCGCAGTCACCAACTTCCACTTCGCCTGTGGGTAGAGATTCGTTGACGGTTCCATCAGGCCGAGCTCGGACGACACCTGTAATCCTCACGACATATTCAGATCTGACATCAACATTGTTGTTGATCACGCACTGCAAGATCCCGCTGTGATCTCTGAGGTCGACGAAGGCTAAGTGCTCACCGTGTTCGCGACGACGACCAACCCACCCGCAAACTGACACTTGAGTTCCAATGTCTGCACTGCGAAGCTCTCCGCAAAGATGTGTGCGCATGGACGTAGCGCTGACACCTGAATTAGGGGTATTCATTACTCTGCTCCTTGCAGGGATGACAATCGTGAATTCAACGAGGACACCAACTCAGATCTTGAAACAGATACCTGATCGGCATCTGACCGTAGATCGCGAATGACTGCAGTCTCTGTTCGATGCTCATCTTCACCAATAATCACAGCGAACCGTGCCCCGCTTCTGTTGGCAGCTTTCATCTGAGCTTTCATGCTTCGATCATCCCAACTACGTTCGGTTCGAATGCCACTCGCACGCAACTGCGTGCAAATCTCGAGCGCGGCACGGCCTCCACAAACATCAACTACGAAGACATCCGCTGATTGATCAGACGCCGAAAAAACCCCTTCATCGTCGCAGGCAAGTAGCGTCCGATCAAGACCAATCGCGAACCCTACACCGGGTGTCTCGGGACCCCCGAGGTCGGCAACGAGTCCGTCATATCGACCTCCACCACCCAACGCATTCTGCGCTGAGTCGAGCGTTCCACCTCGAAATTCAAACGTCGTTCCGCGGTAGTAATCCAGACCACGAACGAGTTTGAGATCAACTGTGTAGGGCACTCCAACTGCAGTCAATCCATCGCAAACCGTCTCAAAATGAATGGCTGCCGCCTCTGACCAGAAACTATTGATCAACGGCGCATCGGCAATTACCGCCGCATCTTCCCCGCGCTTACTGTCAAGCACCCGTAGCGGATTTCGTGCAAGTGTCTGTTGGGATTCGACGGATAGTTCATTGATGCGTTGGAGAAAGTAGGCATTCAGTGCATCAACGTAGCGAGCCCGGTCGTCCGGCTCGCCGAGAGAGTTAATTGCAAGTTCAACTTTCGTAAGACCAAGGGACGCAAGGAACGACCATCCAAGTTGGACCACCTCGATGTCGACATAAGGGTCCAGCGAGCCAAGGACCTCGACACCAACCTGATCAAATTGCCGATAACGGCCACGTTGAGGCTTTTCGTAACGAAAGTTAGGTCCGGAGTACCACGCCTTGAATGGAGTGATTGGTCTGTGTTGCACGAAACTTCGGCAGATGCTCGCCGTTTGCTCTGGGCGCAGGGCAATGTGGCGCTCACCCTTATCGACAAAGTCGTACATTTCTTTAGTAACGACGTCGGTTGCTTCACCCAAACGCGTAAAGACTCCAATGTCTTCTAACAGCGGGGGGATCACTAGGTCGTACCCGGCGATGCCTACAACTGCTTCGAAAGCGTCGACAAAACGCCGCCATCTGGCTGATTCGGGCGCCATGATGTCGCGCATTCCTGGGCTCGTGCTGAATTCGGGCACGTGGCGAGGTTACCGGCAGGAGGAAGGGAGTGCGTTGATCTTTACTGAGATCTAGTGGTCTCCGCCGCCGGGGACAATTCGATACGCGTCGTAGACAGAATTAATCGACTTGATTCGATGGATCACCGTGTGAAGTTGCATCGCATTTGACAGTTCGAATTCAAATCTCATCTTTGCAACCCGATCATCGCCGGTGAGTGTCTCACACGACACGATGTTCACATGGTGGTCGCCGAGAGCATTTGCAACATCTCGTAGGAGATTCGTTCGGTCAAGAGCTACGACTTCGACGCCAGCATTGACGACACCCTGCACGCCGTCGGAGTCCCAATCAACGTCAATTAAACGTGCAGATTGCTCCTCACTCAAGCCAAGAGCGTTCGCACAGTCGGCCCGGTGCACGCTGATTCCACGCCCACGAGTCACAAAACCGACAATCTCATCTCCCGGAACAGGGGTGCAGCAACTTGCAAGACGCACCAATAGGTCTTCAAGACCTTCGACGTGCACTCCTGACTCGCTGTCTCTCCTGAGTCGGTGACGAAGAATCTCCTCCGGTGGGGCCTCCGACACCCTTTCGGGGTTGAAGGCATTGGACATCCGAAGCGCAACACTGCGAGCCGATTGGTGGCCCTCCCCGATAGCGGCGAGGAAACTATCGAGATCACCTTGAGCCGTTTCTTCAACAATCCGAACGAACTCGTCGTGTGTCCAAACCTGTTGTAGCGGGACCCGCTCGCGCTTGAACTCGTCGGTTAACTCTTCGCGTCCATCATCGATGGCATCAAGTCGCCGCTCACGACTAAACCATTGACGAATTTTGTTGCGCGCTCGGGTGGATACGACAAACGACAACCAGTCTTGTGACGGTGACGCATCCTCAGACTTGGAAGTGAGAATTTCACACGAATCACCGCTCGACAACTTGCTGTCCAGAGCGACGAGGCGCCCATTTACCTTTGCGCCGTAACAGGCGTGCCCCACCTCAGTATGCACCGCGTACGCAAAGTCGATTGGTGTTGACCCAATTGGCAAGGCAACAACACGTCCATTAGGAGTGAAGACATAGACCTCGTCTTGGTCAAGATCTGTTTTGAGTGTCTCCATGAACTGAGAAGGGTCATGGAGCTCGGCCTGCCAATCAACAAGACGGTTAAGCCAATCAATGTCGGAGTCATCACCGGCACTCTTGTACGCCCAATGCGCAGCCACTCCCCACTCGGCTCGCCGATGCATTTCGTCGGTTCGAATTTGAACCTCCATTGGACGCCCGTTTGCGCCAATCACCGTGGTGTGAAGACTCTGGTAGAGGTTGAACTTTGGCATGGCGATGTAGTCCTTAAATCGGCCTACGACGGGACGCCAATTGCCGTGAATACTCCCGAGGGCTGCATAACAGTCTTTGACACTTGGAGCAATGACTCTCACCGCAACAATGTCAAAGATGTCATCGAA